>JAZNQI010000087.1:0-9284 GCA_045590095.1 Acetatifactor sp.
TGGAATATCTAATAATTGGCGCTATGCTTTCTAGTGCTGATTTTTCATTTGGTGGCGGAACATCATTCGGTGAGCAGGTACTTTACTTTTTACCAATCGTTGTAATGATAATCCTGGCGATTGTGTCCTGCATCTTCGGAAAACGACTTTTTAAGGATTGGAAACGTAAAGACTTGATTGTAACAGTAGTGACACCCATAGTATCAACAATCGTTGCTTTTGTTGCCTTTGTACTTTTACATCCTTAAACGGATATCTGTGATTATAGAAAGAGGTAAAATAAGAGTTAACTCAATCTTTCCCTTTTTTCACATACTGACATCGTGTATAGTTCAGTTATCGGGAGCGCACCTGAAGAACATGTGAATAAAGGAGATTAACAATTATGAATAGAGACAAATTATTAAGACAGTGGTTACCGGAAAGTATTTCGCTAAACCCGATTGGCGACGATGCCGGAAAAATTTGGATAGAAGAATTCGACGAGAAGTATCTGAAGTTTTTTGACAGCATCATGGAAATCCGGAAAACTGATATTTCTTCCCTGAACGGTTTTGGTGAACTGAATGAAAACAATCAACCTCAGTACGCTTCTTTCCATGAATTTATCACGGATACTTTTGCTGATGACCGGGATGATTACTGGAAAAACTGGCGAGAGCTTTTTGACACATCCATGATGAACCGGGAATTCTTCGAAACCTACTATGAGAAAATGCTTCACTACAGCAAGTATTGTGAAAACCAGCGTTATTTCACCAATAACTCCTTATTTTTCGGGAATATGGTTATTATGGAAAATTCAGTGGGATTTTTAGACTGGAGCAGAGCTGCGGTTACCGATTGGCTAATTGATTTTGCCTGCATAGATCTTCATCGTCCCTATTTCCTGATTCCGGAGAAATTAGTACCATATTTTAAGAAAAAAGGAATCGTGGTAGAGAATTTCAAAGAACGTTTTCTTTGTATGGCATACTATAAAGGGTTAGATGCGCTACGTTGGCACGCATCTATACAGGATGATGTATCTTGCAAAACTATCATGGAATCCATTAGTGTTTTGGAGCAACGTATATTGAACTTGTAGGGTAAATGGAGTCAAGCTATGAAATACGAAAATGCAAATAACGTTTTGCCACCCGAATTAATCAGCCAGATACAAAAATATGCTGCTGGAAAGTTACTGTATATTCCTCAGAAAGAAGAACCCGTAGCATGGGGAAGCCTGTCCGGTTCAAGGCAGAAGCTCCGCAAGCGAAATCAGCGTATTTACGACGAATACAAGAATGGCAAAGGTGTGGGGGAACTTTCGGAAGAATACTTTCTGTCCGTAGATTCCATTCGCAAAATTGTATATGGTGCCAATGAGAATCGACTCTCTTTTTCGCCCACTTTGGAAAATGCCACCCAATACCATGATGCAGGACTTGCCGAGGAATGGTTGCGTACCTATTACATCAAAACCTACGGCGAGAAGTCCTATCCGGAAGAATGGATCTGCGACGGACTAATTAATATCCCCCTTCGTCTCATATCCGGCACGGACGACATCGCCTTACAACAAGCAGATGTTCCGCTCATCATTCGCTTCCAAAACGGCCGCTTTTGCTATCAAGGGACCAGCGATTATTTAGCATCCTTGAAAGAGCAACATATTACTGCTTATCCGGCTTATATTTTCGTGACCGACAAGTCTGAGTATGATTCATACGAGTCCAATTACGGAAGACATTTTCATCGGATTCAGTTTAAGGGTTAAGATTTTAGTGCTTTAACTAGACATAAAGTATCGTTCACTTTTATATAAATGCGAGCGATACTTTTTTGTGCTTTGCAACATCTCTTTTTGTATATTATCTATCGTTTTGCTTTACTTATATGTTTACTAATGATATAATAAATTTGCTGTGAACCTCCGGCAGGAAGGGGGTGAAGCATGTATATGAATACTTTTACCTTTTTTATCTCCGTAATGGCATCTGTAGTCGCCTACTACATATGCAAGTGGCTGGATGGAGATGACAACTAATCACAGCTCAGCCCAAACATAATGACCCCCTCGGGACTAGTCCTCCCGAGGGGGTCGTCTTTGGTGAAGCTTTGAATACTCTTACCTTTGCCTAAACTTACTATAACACTTATTTTACTGTTTGTAAATACGTTTTCTTCCTTTTTCTCAAAGCATTCAAGACTCACTCTTGCTCAAAATCAAATGCTGAAAAAATGCCACATTCGCATATGTTGGATTACTCTCCACGGCACACTCAAGTGTAAACATTCTGTCTTCCCAATCATGCTCGCTTTTAAAAGAATTGGGCTGGATGCCGAAGAAGGTGCGAATACCGCCCACCTTATCCAAAGTAAACTTTCCTGCAATATACTCCCATAGCTCTTCCGTCTCGTACTCATTTATGGTTCCGAAATTCTGCGAAACAGCGTTCTCGCCGCTTAGAAGTGACATGGCCTCATCTATATTATTTTCAAATACTGCTTTGTGCATTACCTTTCCGGCTTTATTATGTTTGACGATTGATAAAACACCGCCTTTTTTCAAGAGCCTATGAAACTCTGCCATAAGCTCCCCGCGTTCTTCCACATACTCCAACACGTTATGACAGAGGATAACATCAAAACTGTCGTCTTCCAACTCCTTCAATTTTCCAATACTTCCCATCATTTGCTCGTAATGATTATCGCAGATTCTGTGCTCAAACATCTCTTCGTTTGGCTCCACCGCCGTTACATGATTACATTCTGCCAAGTGGTTTGCAGTAACACCGAACCCGCTCCCAAAATCTAATATTTTCTTATCTTTGAATTGTAAGTTATACCACACCAATCTGTAAAACAACCGTCCCCATGGTGTCTTTATGTAATCTAGGTATCCGTTAATGTTCATAGTATTCTCCTTCTGTCACCTGCTTTTATCATTCGCAGATATTTTACCACAAATGCAAAGACATTTCTACAAAGTGTGCACTCCTCTCCCCTATTTGACGTGTAGTTGGAATTGGGGTAAAATGAAAATGGATGTACGAATTTGAAAACGTTAGGTTAGAAAGTAGAAATCAAAGACTTGGAGGTCACACTATGGAGTTTATGGGTAAAAATATAGAGGACATTGTCGTAACACTTCCGTTTGAAGATGGAACCAGTATGGAGTGCGGCGTCCATTCTTTTTTTGAAGTAAACAACAAGAAATATTTCGCTTTACTTCCACTGAAAGGGGAAAAGGAATTAGATCTTTCCGCAAAATTCATGCTTTATGAGGTGGAGGAGGATGAGGAGAATAATCCTATCGTTATGTATATAGAAGATGATGTGGAATACGCTATTGCTGCACAGTATTTTTCTAATCAATTATCAAAGTAGTAATTGAAATTCTCTTTTTACTTGACAGCTAATTCCGATTAGCCTATAATGTAGCTAATTAGAATTAGCCAAGGAGTAAATTATGGACACCAAGAAGAAAATCTTAGATGTTGCCTTAACCCTGTTTTCCGAAAAAGGATATGGAAATGTTTATGTGGGACATATTGCAGATGGTGTGGGCATCAAAGCACCTTCCCTATATAAACACTACAAAAGCAAGCAGGATATTTTTGAGGCAATCCTTGATGAGATGCGCAAACGATATGACAAAGAAGCCGCATATTTGAATATAACCGGAAACGATTCTGAATCGGATGCTAATATTTTCGCCGATATATCAGAAGATGAACTTGTGAAGTTGGGAATCGGACTCTTTTCTTTCTTTTTGCACGATGAATATGAGTGTAAATTCAGAAAGATGCTTACTATAGAACAATTTTCCAACAAAGAGCTTGCAGATTTATTTTCGAGTCAATACATTAATGGGCCCCTGAACTATCAGACCGGACTGTTGCAGATGATAATATTGCAAGGAAAAATGCGAAAAGAGGATGCCGAAATAATGGCATTGCAGTTCTACTCCCCCATTTACTTATTATTGACATTATGCGACAGAGAACCGCAACGAGAGGGCGAGGCACTGCATTTACTAGAAAAGCATATCAGACAATTTAACAGACTTTACAAGGAGTGAGCGAAAGATGAAAGTTGTAATAATTCACGGTCAAAACCATCAAGGAAGTTCCTATAACATTGGCAGAATGATAGCAAATAAAATCAGCAGCGAAGAAAACATCACGGAATTTTTCCTTCCGCGAGACTTAAACCACTTTTGTCTGGGATGTTATGCCTGTATAGACGATGATACGAAATGTCCGTTTTATGAAGAAAAGAATCGAATTATGGATGCTGTAGAAGCTGCAGATATACTTATATTTACTACGCCTACATATTGCATGAGAGCATCCGCTCCCATGAAGAGCTTTATTGATCTGACCTTTAATTATTGGATGGTCCACAGACCCAGAAAATGTATGTTTAGCAAGCAGGCTATTGTAGTATCCACAGCTGCGGGAACCGGTACCAAAACTGCCATCAAGGATATCACAAATACTCTGCGCTATTGGGGTGTTCCGACTGTCATGACTTATGGCATCAGTGTCCAGGCCATGAATTGGAACGGCGTTACTGAAAAGAAAAAGCAAAAAATCGAAAAAGTCACTACGAAGCTCGCTAACAAAGCCTTGAAAACAAAGCGTGTGAAAGCAGGAATCAAAACAAAGGCTTTATTTATGATGATGCGTATGATGCAGAAAAAAGGCTGGGGCTCCGGTGAAGCCGAAAAGATGTATTGGGAGCAAAATGGCTGGCTAGGCAAGGAAAGACCTTGGAAGTAATTTGAAATATTTATTTCAGCTCTCCACTCTTTCATGCCTTGTAATGACGGTTTTTCCGTTACAGGTCACCACACTTATAATGCGCTTGCCATAAGAAACCACGGGTCCTGCAAAAAGCATCCGGGTAATTTCATATTTTCCGTATTTTACCGGTATATCAACAGTCGTAAGATTTGTGATGCTATAATCTTTTGTCCTTCCTACATAACCCATAAGTTTGGCGATACCATGGGAAACCTTGTTATGGAAGCTCCCTGTGTGTTCCAAATTTGCGGCATCATGCAGCGTCGGTTTAATTCCCGCCACAAAGCTCAAGATATACGACCCTTTTTCATGCGCTTTTACTTTCTTCTGAAGCTTTTTCTGGATCTTCCCGGCGTTTTCTAAAATACTTTTGGAAGAATTATACTTATACCCTATAGAGAAGCCGGACGCCTGATTCCCCATGGAACGGTTCTTATCGTGTCGATAATTCATAGCGTATCCAATAGCCATTTTTGCAGACTCATTCTTGATTAGCATTGCGGTAAGATACGATGTGAATTTGACTCCGGCTTCACGACATTCCTCCTGAATTTTATCCATTTCCGTTTTCTCGATAATGGTGGTCTCTATAACGGTAGTTTTGTTCTTCCAATAGTCATCATAAGCCTTCTGCATATCTTCAAAAGTAAAAACCCTATCTTCCCACCTTCTGTTATAGTACCTGATGATGCCCCGACTGATTGGGTCCAAATTTTCCTTGGTCTCTGCCGTCCTGATTCCCTTATAATCTCTACTTTTTCCTGACAGAAATGTCATAAAGTCTTCTATGAAATATTCAAGAGACATGCCATCCCCTGCCATATGATTCATGAGAAAAAGTATGGACATTCCGTTATTATCTTCTTTTACAAATGCCCTTATAAACTCGCCTTTCTCTGTCTGAAACCGTATCTTTTCTTCTCTCTGTCTTATGATATCCAGTTCTTCATCCACCATTCTGATTGAAGATTTCGGCAAATCATTATCAACATAGAAAGCTCGGCCGTCACTTTCAATTACTATCTTACTCAAAAGAATCTCATTGACATTTACCGCCTTCTGAAATGCTTCTTTTAGTTCAGTCTCGGATGGCTTTCCCAAAATATCGATGATGATTGTTATGACCATATTAACGTCAAATAATTCGCTACGCTCATATATTATTTCATGCTTCATAAGTATTTCCTTATTACTGCTGTCCACTGCTTCATCACAATACGCGTCGGAACTACCTTCGAATAAAACCTAAAATATTTCGCGAAGAATCCGGGAGTAGACATATCTTTTCCTTTCTTGTAATCTTTAAGAGCTTTTTTCACAACTTTCTCTACGCTGATCATGCCCGTATATTTAATCTTCTTACCATCCCTTTCCCTGGGCAGCATATCTGTATCGATCCATCCGGGACATACGGCGGTTACTGTAATTTTACGCGGCTTTAATTCCACAGAAAGAGCTCTCGAAAGATTCTTGAGAAACACCTTACTTGCAGAATAAAGGGCAAGGTACGGATTGGGCTGAAAGGATGAGGCTGAGGATATATTGAGGATTCCTGCCCCCTCCTGCATGTAGGGCAATGCGACAAATATCAGTTCCGCCGGTACCGTACAATTGATGCCGCAGAATTCGTTAATATTCGTAGGCTCCATTTGCTCATAGCCACCCAGATATCCTACACCTGCATTATTAATGAGCAGTCTTACATCCGGTTTTTCTTCTTCCATCTTACGTGATACAGTTATCATTCCGTCATCTGCAAAATCAGCCCGAACAGGAATCACCTTATCATACATCTCTTTCAGTCTATTCAGTTTCTCCCGGTTTCTTCCCACAGCCCAGATTTCGTCTATATCATCATATGTATCAATCACACGCGTAAACTCCATCCCGAGCCCACCGGTCGCTCCCGTAATAATCGCAACTTTCGCCATTTCAATCCTCCAACAGCCTATTCAGAGTTTCCTTCTTCAAAGGTTTCAGATTCTTCGCAAACAACTTCTTCAATGCATACAGATACACATTTCCCCAGTAAAGGTCTGCCAAGTATAAAGCATCTCCCTCTACAATACTACCTTCCTTTTGTCCCTGTCGTATAATCTTGGCCAATTCCTTATAAAGATCATCAGCATACAAATCTTCCTTCTCCAGAAGGATTTGTGTAAGAAGCGTTATCTTTACACAGAATTCCTCATCATTTGCCAAGCGTTTAATCATCTCCTCAGAAAGCTTGTCGAGCTTGGTTTTTGCTTTTATGGGAAGCTTAGTTAAAAGCTTCAACCTCTTCACTTCGTCCTTATTATCTGCTTCCTTCCGGATTTCTTCAAACAGCTCTTCCTTAGACTTAAAATATAAATAAATGGTTCCCTGCCCGATTCCTATATGCTTGGCAAGGTCACCGATCTTTGTATCGCCAAATCCGTTTTTCGCAAAATAGAGTGAGGACTCTTTCAGTATTTTCCTTTTCATATCATCTCGCATTTTTTTACATTGTTCCCCTGTTTTCGGCATGTCAATCCTCCTTTTCACTGAACGAATATTCATTCATAAAGAATGTAACATAATATACTACCGGTGTCAACCACAATTTCCCTCATATAATATCAACTTGACAAATATATCACTCTGATATATTGTTATATGTATCAGAGTGATATATCAAAGAAGGAATTGTACATACCATGGCAACAGAAAAAAGGATTGATTGTGTCATTTTAGGCTTATTAAGTCATGAAGATTTGACCGGATACGAAATCAAGAAACGAATGGATACTGCGCTGAATTATTTTTGGGGTGCAAGCTACGGAAGCATCTACCCTGCACTTAGCAATTTAGTGAAACAAGGGCTTGCAGTGAAACGGGACTGTGCCGAAAATAACCGGAGCAAAATAATCTACTCCATAACAGAAGAAGGACGAAAGCATTTAATAGACTGGCTTCATCTTCCTGCCGAAAAAGATGAGCTACGGTACGAAACGCTTCTTAAATTGTTTTTTGGTAATGAAGCCGGGGCATCACAAGCCACATCTCATATCGATGCCTTTGCAGCGAAAATTGAGAAGGAGCTGCCATACCTTTTAGGCGCTGCAGATATCCTCAGAAAAAATGTTTCGTCAGATGATACTCACAAATATTATTTGCTTACTGTGGAATTCGGAATTAAAACCTATCGAGCCTATTTAGAATGGTGCAAGGAAGCAAAAGCAATGTTACAAGAGGAAAAATAATATGTTTAAGTGGATAAAACTTTTTGACAATCAGTACATTGGGTTTTGGATATTGGGCTTAGCCCTGTTTATAATACAAGAGATTCCCTACATGATTATGCCTTTGCTAAAATTAGAAACTAATCCAATTATGAATATGCCGGAATCATCAGCGTTTCTTAATGCATGCGAGAAGATACTGGGCACTTTCTGTATTGCTCTCATGACTTTTGTAGTTTGTGACGGAAAGAAACTTTTTTCCATAGGAGAACCCCGGGAACGACTGTTTTTTTGCATCTCTATAGGGATATTACTACTGAATTTCTTCGGTTGGTTTCTATATTTCACGGGACATCAAAGTGTTTTCGTCATGATGGCTTTTATTGTCCTGTTACCTCCTTTGTATTATGTGTTTATCGGTTTGTGGCGAAATAATGTAATCCTAATAGTAACCGGATGTATCTTCCTGGTTGTGCATTTTACACATGTATTAGGTAATCTGAAAATGAGTTGACGGAGGGTATATTATGTTGAAAAAATATAATATTGGGTTTGATATTTGGGGGCTGGTGATCTTTTTGATTCTTATGCTACCCACTTTTATATGGTCTGCTGTTCCTGCGCCCAATGATATCCTTCGAACGGAGTCTGTTACCACAGTCATAGATACCATAGGTTCCGTTTGCCAGGTGCTCATGATTTTTGCACTATGTGTATTTATAAACCACGATAGGAAAAAACTAAGTTTTACAAAAGCAATCATTATGATGATTTGTTGTTGTGCAATCTATTATTTGTGTTGGCTATTCTATTATGGGGGAAATACCACTGCTGTCGTTATTCTCGGATTAACCATACCACCCAGTTTGGCATTTCTGTTTTTTGCAATTGACCGGAAGAATTATATTTCCATCATACCGATTGCGATATTTACTGTATGTCATTTTATATATGGTGTGGTAAATTTTATTATTTAATAAGGTGATACCGACAAATGTATATCTGGGTGTCGCCCGGTGATTTTCTTGCGCTCTGTCCTACTCTATTTGACGCGGAGTTGGTGTTGGGGTAAAATGAAAAGTGGGGGATAAATTAGAATTTATGGAGATGAGTAATATGAGAAAACTGAGTGTTAAGCTGATTCTTTCATTTGCAGCTTTTTTAACTGCAAACCTTTGGCTTATAGGGAAAGGAAGCGCTAAGGGTGCTGCTGACTTTTTGGTATCTCCGGTAGTAGAAGAAACTATCTTATTTATCCTTTTGCAGATAATAGTCATACTGATTTATT
>JAZNQI010000088.1:0-12074 GCA_045590095.1 Acetatifactor sp.
GCATCCTTTGCAGAAAAATTACGAAGGACAATCAGGGTAATAATATTTGCCAGACCAAGCTTGATACCGGGAATGGGTACCAGAGGAGGAATGGCTGCTTCTATGGAATAGATGGCCAGCGCAAGAGTAGTAAACAGCGCAAGCATTGTTATGTGCTTGGTGTTGGGTTTCATAAGAATCCTTTCTAGTATGTAACAGTGTCAACATCGGTTTCATTTGGACGCAGTTCAATAACGAGTTGATGGGGCAGACAAGTGATGGGGAGCAAATCATTGCGGATGGTACCTTGGTGAACACACAGCAAATCAGGACAGTCTGCCTCTGTAATTGCGATGCCGTTAGGTTCAACAAGAATAACATTTTTACCACCGTTCGAGTCATAATAGGTCAGCAGATATTCTTCCGTGACGGAGGATAAATCGATTTGATTTATCAGCGCCCCCTCTTGATAAATGCAGGCTGTGTAGTGAACGGAAGTATCTTTGTACCGAAAAATAATATATGCGCAGCTTAAGAGCAAAATAAACAGTAATCCCATCCCTAACAGGAGGGCTTTTTTTCGTATTGCTTGGTTCATATAAATACGACCTTTCCCAGAATGAATATAGTATAGCAGAAAGGATGAGGAAAATGAAGTGTTGTAAAAGAAATTACATAGTGACATTTGTGTGTTTCCTCGCATTCTTAGTACTGACAGGTTGTGGAAAAGGAACGATTAAAGTTTCGGAAACCACCACAGGTATGGGAACCGTTGTTCAAAAGACCGTTTATGTGAAAGAGGAAGAAGCGGGAAAGGAGCTCTTTGCAGAAATCAATGCCTGCTTGCAACTGTATGAAAAGGAGTTGCTGTCCTGGAGAGAAAGTGAGTCGGAGATAGCAAAAATAAATGCATCGGCAGGTTCTGAGCAAGGGTATGAGGTGCAATCTGAAGAATTAATGGATTGCTTGCAGATAATATGGCAGGTCTCAGAAAAGAGCAATGGAGCGCTGGATGTTACTGTAGGAATGGTGACTAAGGCTTGGAATATTGATAAATGGGCGACTGGTGATAAGGAATTGTTTCAAATGCCGGACGAAGAAGAACTTCGCGTTCTGCTTCAAAACGTAGGTTATCAAAAGGTTCGGATGGAAGAGGGTAAAATTTACTTGCCCGTACAGATGACATTGGATTTGGGAGCTGTGGGAAAAGGCATCGTATGTGACAGAATAGGAGAGTATTTAAAGGTGCAGGATGCCGTAACAGGTGCTGTGATTACAGTAGGCGGAAGTGTGGTTACTTATGGAACCAAACCGGATGGAGGAGCATGGAATATTGCAATTGTAAATCCGAGAAAAGAAGGCTACTATTTGGGAAAGATTTCCGTGGCGGGAGAGTACTATATTGCTACTTCGGGAGATTATGAACGATATGTGGAAAAAGACGGCATTCGTTACCATCATATTATGAATCCGCTTACAGGATATCCTGCAGAGAGTGATGTGTGTAGTGTGACCGTTGTCAGCGACAGTGGTTTGCTAAGTGATGCATTGTCAACAGCCTGTTTTGTTTTGGGAGTACAAGAGGGTTTGAAACTGGTCGAGGAATTTGGCGCAGAGGCTTTGTTTGTGACGAAGGAATCTGAGTTGGTTATGACTCCCGGCATGGAGAGTATATTCATTGCAGACTAAGATGGAACAGTGAGAAATAGCGGCGGAAGGAGAAGCAGAAAAAAGGCAAACAATTCTATTCGTTTGCCTTTTTTTAATGAAAACATTTTATTAAGGTTTATCCCACATGGCAGAATAAGTATTAGAACCAAGGGGGCTGTGATAAAGAGAGGTAGCCTGACCGAATTCCTGGAAATAAACATATTCTGAAGTCATATTGATATTTGTATAATTTCCCATAGCCAATGTGGCTTGTCCGGTCAAATCGGTGCGAAGCATTTTAAGCATGGGACCTTCGGGAGAAATACATTGGTAGTAGATATATCCATTTCCTACATTGTAACATTCAATACGGTCTTCGGTAACCACTTCGGTTGTTTTATCCGAAAGAGAGTAGCGACAGAGTCTGTAATTGTTCTCGGCATCCATGTAATATACATAATTATCATCAATGCAGGGGAACCACAAGTTTCCTTGCAAAAACTCTGTTGATACGTCTGTGCTTGTATTTAAGGTATACAGATGATTTCCGTTTATGCTGTCTGTGTAGTAAATGATACCGCCCTTTGCGCAAACAGGGTTTATCTGATAGTTGGCCAATTGCACCTTATCGGATTTATCAATTTTCATTTTGTAAAATTCAGGACCACTGTTCTTTGCAATAAGTATGTACAAGTAGTTGTTTACCATTTGGCTTAATACCACAGTTTCAGTAGTCATGGTCAGAGGATGTGATCCATCCAAATCACAACGGAAGAGACCGTGGGAGAGTCGGACATTGCCCATGCTTTCATCATGAGAAGAGCGTTGGAAATAGTATATGTATTGTCCGCCTGCCAAAATATTGCAGACTTCAGAGTCAGTTATTTTTTTGATGTTTTTCTCGTCGGGGGTCATGGTATATAAGGAATAACCATCCGCCGGATTTGCAAAATAAACTGTATCATCATATTCACAAAAGAGGCCGCAGTTGTTCAGATTTCCTGCAGTATTTCCTACAGTACCGTGAGGATTCATAGTTGTTTGGCGACTCTTATATCCAAAAAAGGAAAGAAGTGCGGCTAAGGCAATTAAACCAAATAAGAGCAAAAAAAAGTGTATATATTTTTTCATAAAAATCCTTTCCGTGAGGTGACTTTATTTGTTCTTAAGTCTAGTATATCCGTTCTTTTGCTTGCTATCAAGAGGGATTTGTTATAAGATATATTTTATGAAAGAAAATGGGAGGAATACCTATGGATTTATTAGAACTTAGGAATCAATTGGATAAAATAGATGCGCAGATTGTGGAGTTATATGAAAGTAGAATGGATTTGTGTAAGCAAGTTGCAGAATATAAAATCAGTACCGGTAAAAAGGTGTTTGATAAACAAAGAGAGGCAGAGAAATTAGCTACGGTAAAGAGTCTCACACACAATGATTTTAATGCGCATGGTATTCAGGAGCTGTTTGAGCAAATCATGTCCATGAGTCGAAAATTACAGTACGCCCTTTTGGCAGAACACGGAAGTCTTGGTAAATTGCCTTTTATTGGTGTGGACGAGCTGGAAACCGTAAAGGCAAGAGTGGTATTTCAAGGTGCAGAAGGTGCTTATTCCCAGGCGGCCATGATGAAGTACTTTGGCGATAAGGTGAATAGTTTCCATGTGGATTCCTTTAGGGACGCCATGGGCGCAATTGAAGAAGGAAGCGCAGATTTTGCAGTACTGCCCATAGAAAACTCCACAGCAGGAATTGTAAATGAGATTTATGATCTGTTGGTAGAATTTGAGAATTATATTGTAGGGGAGCAGATTATTGAGATAGAGCATTGTCTTTTAGGGGTGCCGGGAAGTAAAATACAGGACATTAAAACAGTGTATTCGCATCCCCAGTCTTTGATGCAGAGTGCGAAATATTTGGAAACCAAGGATTGGAAGCAGATTAGTATGCAGAACAATGCTTTTGCGGCTAGAAAGGTGGCAGAGGAGAAAGATATGACTCAGGCTGCCATTGCCGGAGAACATGCTGCCGGCATTTATGGCTTGGAGGTTTTGGAAAAGGGAGTGAATCAGTCCGATACCAATTCCACCAGATTTATTATTGTAACCAATCAGAAAATCTTCCAAAAGAATGCAAACAAGATAAGCATTTGCTTTGAATTGCCTCATAAGAGCGGTTCCCTGTACCACATGCTGTCTCACTTTATATATAATAATTTGAATATGACCAAGATTGAAAGCAGACCTATTGAGGATCAGAATTGGGAGTACAGATTCTTTATTGATTTTGAAGGAAATCTGGCTGACAGCGCGGTGAAAAATGCATTGCGCGGACTTAGAGAAGAAGCCAAGAATATGAAAGTTTTAGGAAATTACTAGGAAAATGCAAGCGGAGGAAGTATGAGAGAACAGGAATTAATCGTATACCGAGATTTTGAAGACGGCGAGCTTTTGTATGATATGGCCTGGCTCATGGAGCATTATAATGATGAATACTATAATGCAGAAGATTTGGCAGCTTTATTATATCAGTGCATACATAAATTGATTGATCTGGCAGGTAACTATGGTTTTCACGGAAATCTGTGGCATTGTTATCTGGCGAATCTTTTGGTAAACAATGAAAACAGTTACAGTTGCGGTTGTGAAATCAGAGGCGCCATTGAAGGCAGTATCAATAAAGCGGCACTCCATGATATTGTGATTTTTAAGGAGTTTTATGATTTTGACTTTGCACCCATGATGGAAACACTCCGTGTGGATGAGTGGAGCATTATAGAAGATTATGCCAGCAGCAAGCAGGAGAGCAAAGTATATAATACCCGTATTTGTGCCCGCATATGTGAGTTGGCACAGCATTTTAAGGAAGATAACACGCCTGAAGAGATGAAAGATACCCTTACAAATTTTTATAAGGAGTATGGCGTGGGTAAATTTGGTTTACATAAATCATTTCGTATTGTACATGATGAGTCGGGAGTACATATTGAGCCGATTTTGAATATTGCTCATGTTTACATGGATGACTTGGTAGGATATGAAATTCCCAAAAAGAAGCTAATTGATAATACCGTGGCTTTTGTGGCAGGAAGGAAAGCTAATAATTGCCTTTTGTTCGGAGATGCCGGAACGGGTAAATCTTCCAGTATTAAGGCAATTGCAAATGAATATTACGAAAAGGGATTGCGTATTATCGAAATATACAAGCATCAGTTTCAGGATTTAAATGCCTGTATCAGTCAGATTAAGAATCGAAATTACAAATTTATCATTTATATGGACGATTTGAGTTTTGAAGAATTTGAGATTGAGTACAAATATTTAAAGGCAGTAATCGAAGGCGGTTTGGAGAAAAAGCCTGCAAACGTTTTGATTTATGCTACATCCAACAGGCGTCATTTGATTCGTGAAAATTACAGCGATAAAGAGGAAATACGTCAGGATATGCATACCAGCGATACAGTACAGGAGAAACTGTCTTTGGTGTCCAGATTCGGTGTCACCATTTATTTCGGTTCTCCCAACAAGAAGGAATTCCAAAATATTGTATCTGTTTTGGCGAAACGTTACGGAGTAACCTTGGAGGAAGAAAAACTCCTGGCAGAAGCCAATAAGTGGGAACTTGCTCATGGCGGTTTGTCAGGAAGAACAGCACAGCAGTTTATTGATTATTTGTTGGGCATGGAGGAATTATGAGTGTAAAAACCTTTGCAGCCATTGATGTGGGCAGTTTCGAAATTTCTCTTAAAATTGTAGAGTTTTCAGGAAGAAATACCAGTAAAGTGGTAGAGCATATACGTAAAAGAATTGCGCTTGGCGGAGATACGTATGTGGCGGGGAAGATTCATTCGGAGCGTCTGGATGAACTTTGCCGGACATTAAAAGAGTTTTCGGCAATTATGAAAACCTATAAAGTATCCGATTACAAAGCCTACGGGACCAGTGCCATACGAGAAGCTGAGAACTCCAAGATTATTTTAGACCAGATTGAGCAACGGACGGGAATTAGGATTGATGTACTGAGTAATTCGGAACAACGTTTTTTGCATTATAAAGCCGTGGCGTTCACCGGGGAAAGTTTTGAAAGTGTCATCAAAGAAGGCACTGCAATTGTGGATATTGGCGGTGGAAGTATTCAGATTTCACTTTTTGATAAGGATATGCTTGTTTCTACCCAAAATATTAAATTGGGTGCACTTCGTGTGCAGGAATGGTTGCACCAGATGAACATTAAAAGCAGTCAGATGGAAGGATTGGTAGATGAGATTGCTTCTTCCCAGTTGAATACCTATAAGAAACTGTATTTAAAAGACAGTCAAATAAAAACACTGATTGTAGTAGATGATTATTTGTCCGTATGGATGGCCGGACGGACCGGAGGAACCGGGAAAGCAATGGTTACCATGGCGGAATATGAAAAGTTTTTAGATATGCTTCGCAATACATCCATGCAGGAAGTGGCGAGGCGTTTAAGTATTTCCGAAGAAGCCGTTAATTTGACAGCAGTAAGTGCTTGCATTGTCAATCGCCTCATGAAGCTTATGAATGCGGAGCGCATTTGGATACCGGGTGTTGGATTGTGTGACGGTATTGCGTTTGAATATGCGGAAAAGAATCGAATCATGTTGTGTGACCATGATTTTGAAAAGGATATAGTAGCTTGTGCCATGAATATCAGCAAACGCTATATGGGAAGCAGAAAGCGTGCTGAGACCTTGGAGAATATTACCATGACCATATTTGACAGTATGAAAAAGGTGCATGGTCTGGGAAACAGAGAACGTTTGTATTTACGCATTGCTGCGCTTTTGCATGATTGCGGTAAATATATCAGTTTAATGGATATCGGAGAAACCTCTTATCATATTATTATGGCCACTGAGATTATCGGATTGTCCCATATGGAGCGTGAGATTGTGGCAAATATAGTGCGATACAATCACAGTCCTTTTGTATATTATAATAATATGCAAAGTAAAGGGCTGACCGAGGAAGCATATTTGACCATTGCCAAATTGACGGCTATTTTAAAGGTGGCCAATGGTTTGGACAGAAGTCACAAGCAGAAGCTGAAAGGTGTGCGTGCCACCCTTAAGGAGGAAGAGTTGGTGCTGACGTTGGATTCCCAGGAAGATATTGTTTTGGAAAAGGGCCTGTTTACAAAACGCGCCAATTTCTTTAAAGAAGTGTATAACATTCAACCGGTTATTAAGCAAAAGAGAATGATTTAGGGGTAAGGTATGGCAGAAACAGATTTTAAAAATGCAAAATTATATACCAATCGTGAATTGAGTTGGCTTCAGTTCAATTACAGAATTTTGTCAGAAGCAAAGGATAAAAGCATTCCGCTTTTCGAGCGTTTGAAGTTTTTAAGTATTACTTCGTCCAATTTAGACGAATTTTTTATGGTGCGTGTAGCCTCCTTAAAAGATATGGTAAATGCAGAGTATGAAAAGCCGGATATTGCAGGGATGACTCCTACAGAGCAGTTAAAAGCGTTGGATAAAGAAATTCATCAGTTAGTAACACAGCAGTATTCTGCGTACAATCGTTCTTTACTTCCCCTTTTGGAACAAAACGGATTGCATGTAATAAAACAGCATGAGAAGTTAAGTGTTGAAGAGGCAGAATATATTGATAAATATTTTGAAAACAATGTATATCCTGTATTGACGCCAATGGCAGTGGATTCTTCCAGACCATTTCCGTTGATTCGGAATAAGTCTTTGAATATTGCGGCGCTTGTGCAAAAAAAGGACAAGAAGGAAGAGCTGGAGTTTGCTACCGTACAGGTCCCCAGTGTGTTGTCCAGAATTATTGTGTTGCCGCGTAAGGAAGAGGATGAAGTGCAAAAGGTTATTTTGCTGGAAGAAATTATTGAGCGAAATATTCAGAAGCTGTTTTTGAATTATAATATTGTTTGCGCCCATCCTTTCCGAATTATGCGTAATGCGGATTTGTCCATTGATGAGGACGAAGCAGAAGATTTGTTAAAGGAAATAGAGAAGCAGTTGAAGCGTCGCCAGTGGGGTGAAGTCATTCGTTTGGAAGTGGAAGGCAGCATAGACAAAAAGCTTCTGAAGCTTTTGAAAAAAGAATTAAATGTATCAAACCAGAGTATCTATCCTATTGATGGTCCTTTGGATTTGACCTTTTTGATGAAAATGTACGGACTTCCCGGCTTTGACCATTTGAAGGAAGCGAAGTATGAACCCCAACAAGTCCCTGAATTGCCTGTAGGATGTGATGTGTTCGAGGAAATTCGAAAAGGAGACATTTTGGTACATCATCCGTATCAGACTTTTGTTCCTGTGGTAGATTTTATACGACAGGCAGCTAAGGATAAGGATGTATTGGCCATTAAGCAGACCTTGTATCGTGTCAGCGGTAATTCGCCTATTATTGCTGCTTTGGCAGAGGCTGCGGAGAATGGAAAACAGGTTTCTGTTTTAGTTGAATTAAAGGCCCGTTTTGACGAGGAAAATAATATTGTATGGGCGAAGAAGCTGGAACAGGCAGGCTGTCATGTAATTTATGGATTAGTGGGACTTAAAACGCATAGTAAAATAACCTTGGTGGTGCGAAGAGAAGAAGACGGTATTCGCAGATATGTGCATCTAGGAACCGGCAACTATAATGATGCTACGGCAAAGTTGTATACGGATGTCGGTTTGTTTACCTGTTCGGAAGTAATCGGAGAAGATGCTACGGCAGTGTTTAATATGCTGAGCGGTTATTCTGAGCCGCTGTTTTGGAATAAATTGTCCTTGGCTCCCCTTTGGTTGAAAGATAAATTCCTCTATTTGATTGAACGGGAAACAGAATATGCCAAGAACGGAAAGAAGGCGGCTATTGTTGCCAAAATGAATTCTTTATGCGACAAAGACATCATTGCAGCATTGTATAAAGCATCTACTGCAGGCGTTAAAATCGACCTGATTGTCAGAGGTATTTGTTGTCTGAAGGTAGGAATTCCAGGCATCAGTGAAAATATTAGGGTGCGTTCTATTGTAGGTAATTTCCTGGAGCACAGCAGAATCTTTTACTTCGAGAATGATGGTAATTATGAAGTGTATTGTGCCAGTGCGGATTGGATGCCGCGTAATCTGGAGCGACGTGTGGAAATACTCTTCCCGATAGAAACACCGGAGTTAAAAGAACGTGTGTGGCAAATTTTGGAGTATCAGTTAAAAGATAATTTGAAGGCACATATTTTGCAACCCGACGGCAGTTATGAGAAGGTGGACAAAAGAGGTAAGGTTCTTTTTGGATCCCAGGCGGCATTTTGTAAGGAAGCTGTGGAGCGAGTGTTGTCAGCCAAAGAAGACAATGTACAGAACAGCAGGGTGTTTATCCCGGAAAGGCAGATAAAGTGAGAGTTGTATTAGCATCGGCGTCTCCCAGACGCAAAGAGTTGTTGGCGCAGTTGACGAAGGAGTTTGACATATGTGTCAGCGATGTGGAAGAAATAATTACCGAAAGTGCACCGGATAAGGTAGTGGAGGAATTATCGGTTCAAAAAGCTTTTTCCGTATATTCCGGAACGGAAGGGGATGTTTTGGTAATCGGGGCAGATACTGTGGTGGTTATGAACAATAAGATTTTAGGAAAACCGGTAAATGAAGCAGATGCGTTTCAAATGTTACAAATGCTTCAGGGGAAAGAACATTGTGTGTATACCGGAGTGACGGTATATATGCGTAGGGGAACGGAAGAAAGGTCAATCACTTTTTCAGAATGTACCGAGGTGAAATTCTACGCTATGACAGACAGTGAAATTCAAGGATATATTGCCACCGGTGAACCTATGGATAAGGCAGGGGCATACGGCATCCAGGGAATTGGCGGACGGTTCGTAGAAAAGATAACCGGAGACTATAATAACGTGGTAGGTTTACCGGTTGCACGTCTCTATCAGGAGATGAAAGATTATTTATAAAAAAAGTATGAACTACTTGACTATGCCGCAGAAAAAAATTATGATTAAATCATAAAAGCAATGGCTTTAACATATTTATTTTTTGTTATAAGGAGGTACGCATATGCACGAGTTTGATGATGCTGTATTACAATGCTTTTTGAAAAATCAGTTACAGCTGTTTCCGGAAGAAGTGGCAGAAAGTATGGAAGAGGCAGAGAGTTTTTTGGAGGACTGCATGGCTGTAGTTGTGGATTCCGTTGATGAAGTAATCGAATTCTTTGAGGAGGAAGGAATTGATTTAGACGGAGCTGACGGAGATGAGATTTTAAATGCGTCAGAAGTATTTGATGTAGGTGACGGTCGTTATCTGATTGTAGAAGGATAAGGAAGAAGATTAGGGAGGATAAGAAAATGGATTTTTTTAATAGCGCAAAAGAAAAATTGGCAAAGGCAGGTAATGAAGTTGCTAAGAAAACCCAAACAGTGACTGAGATTACCAAGATGAAAAACAAAATCAGTAAAGCTGATAAGGAAGTAAAGCTGTTGTACATGGAAATCGGTCAGTATGTTTATGAGAATTTGAGAGAGGATGCACCGGAAGAAATTGCAGAAAAGATGGCTCTTATTGAAGAGAAAATTGCTGAAAGTGCAGCACTCAAGGCTGAAGTTTTGAAATTAAAGGGCTTCCAATTATGTCCTCAGTGTGGTGAGCAGGTAGGTGCTACTGCAGCATTCTGTTCTTTCTGTGGTGCTAAAATGCCTGAACCTGTAGTTGAAGAAGTGGTTGAGGAAGAAGTGACAGAAGTAGAAGATGTAGCAGAAGAAGTAGCAGAAACTGTTGCTGATGCCGCTGAAGAAGTAGTAGATGTTGTTGAAGATATAGTTGAATAAGCGTGAAAGATTTAAGGCGACCATGTTAAGCATGGTCGCCTGTTTTTTTGTCTAAAAGCCTGGTTAATACTTCGTAGGGTACATAAAGAGAACCGTAGCCGGTACCTAAGTCCAGTTTGGGTTTGTTATCTCCGTGAAAATCGGAGCCCCCACTGATGCATAGATTATATTTCAGGGCTAATGCGCGCATTTCACGTTCTTCGCCGGTAGTATAGGTGGAATAAATTGCTTCCAGCGCCATCAGACCGGCTTCTTTCAGTTCGGCCACAAGCGCTTCCAGACGTGCTTTTCCCATGCCGTACAAAAGTGGATGGGCCAGTACAGGAATGCCGCCTGCAGACAAAATCAACTCAATTGCCTGTTGGGGTGTAACCTTTTCTCTGGAAATGTAGTAAGGAGCGTGATCACCAATATACCGTTCAAAAGCCTCAGAGATGCTTTTAACATAACCTTTTGACATCATGTATCGGGCGTAATGGGCTCTGGTGATGACGCAGTTCGGAAAGGTTTCAAGCAGTTTTTCGTAGGTAATGTCCATGCCTGCATCATTCTGCAAACGGGAACACATCTTTTGATTCCTTAGAGTTCTGGAGTTAACAAAGTCAACCAGATATTTTTGGAAATCCGGCGTTTTATAATCAATATATAATCCTACAATATGCACATCTTTTCCTTGATATTCTGTGGAAAATTCAATGCCGGGGATAACTTCGGGAACATCCGGGTCGGTTTGACGCAGAGTATTTGCATAGTCGATTGCTTCGTCCAAACCGTCTATACTGTCGTGGTCCGTAATGGCAAAAGCCGCAAGCCCTTTTTGCAAAGCGTAATAGACCAGTTCCTTAGGGGAGTAGGTTCCGTCAGAACGGGTGGAATGTACGTGTAAATCGATAGGTTTCATGAAAACTCCTTTCGTTGATGGTACTGTTTAGATGTTGCTTTCCTCCATCCGGTCCCGGTATAGAGGTCCATACGGACGCGCTCTCGCTCGGATGCAAAACGTAGCGGTACTAAGCTCGTAAAAACCTCGCTAAGTGCCGACGTTTTCATACGGTCCTGTATTGGACCTCTATACCGGGCCCGGATGAAGGAAAATACAAAAGGAGTTGCATGTCCGCAGACATACAAACTCCTTATTTTTAGTTTTCGTCTTCTTCTTTGCGGGCAGTGTATACGGTTCTCTTACGAGCCATATCATCGCTTGCTAAGTATTCGTCGTAGGTGGTAATCTTATCGATAATCTTGCCGTTTGGCAGAATTTCAATAATACGGTTTGCGGTTGTCTGCACAAACTGATGGTCATGGCAGGAGAACAGGGCAACGCCCTTGAACTTCATTACACCATTGTTAAGTGCGGTGATGGACTCCATATCCAAATGGTTGGTAGGTTCATCAAAAATCAAACAGTTTGCACCACTGATCATCATCTTGGAAAGCAAGCAACGTACCTTTTCACCACCGGAGAGGATACGTACCTTTTTAACACCGTCTTCACCGGGGAAGAGCATACGACCCAGGAAACCACGTACATAAGTAGCATCCTTTACGGGAGAGTAACCTGTCAACCAATCTGTAATGGTTAAGTCGTTATCAAATTCTTCGGTATTGTCCTTGGGGAAGTAAGCCTGGGAAGT
>JAZNQI010000089.1:0-3527 GCA_045590095.1 Acetatifactor sp.
CGATAAGAGAAAAAATATTAGGTTTGGGTGTTGATGTGTGCGGATTTGGAGGAATAGAGCGATTTGCGGAAGCACCGATCAATTTTCGTCCCATAGATTTGTACCCGGATTGTAAATCTGTGATTGCAGTAGGAATCGCACTTCCTAAGGGGCTTTTCCACGTTGAATCAAGACTGATATACGGACATTTTAATGCAGATGTGGTACATAAAGTGGATGAAGTTGTATTCACAGTAGCGAAAATTCTTGAGAAAGAATATGGTGGAATATGTGTACCGGTTCCGTCGGATAATCCCTACGAATTTTGGGAGGAGGAAACTATGACGGGCAAAGGGTTATTATCAATGAAACATGTGGCGGTTGCTTGTGGAATCGGTCAAATGGGGAAAAGCAGTTTGTTATTAAATCCGAAATACGGAAACAGACTTACATTAGGTGCTGTTTTAACTAATTTGGATTTGGAAAGTGACCCGCTTTGTGAGAATATATGTATTCTCGAATGTACGAAGTGTTTACATTCTTGTCCCGTTTCAGCGATACAAAATGAAGCAGTTACACAAATGAAATGCAGGCAAAATACATATGGCAAAACAACAAGGGGATTTGATACTGTTGACTGTAATAAATGCAGAAGTGAATGTCCGAGGCGTGACGGACTTCTTTGAGAAGTCGAAGGGCAGATTACGAATGAAGCATAGCGGAATAAAGAAGAGAAATTGAATTTGTAAATATTCTAAGGAGGACTGTTATGATTAGATATTCCACGTTAGAAAATGTATCCAATGAGGTATTGTTCGAAACGAACATGAAGACTGCGAGTGAACGACTTAAAAAGGAAGTCAATTTAGATATGTTTTGTGAAATGCTAAGAGAACAGGATTATGACCCTACCATTTCAGTAGGTGCTTTTGATACTGATACAGGAGAATGTGTAAGCCTTGTTTTGAACAGTATTCTAAAAGATAAGGAGAAAACTGCCTACGATATTATAACCTGTACGATTCCAGAATATCGGAGGAGAGGGATTGCAAGGACAATTTTTGAAAACGTAAAAGTTTTGTTGAGAGAAAGAGGTATTGAGATATATACCACGGAAACAAAGAGAGACAACGTAATTGCGCAGAGCATGTATCGGTCTTTAGGGTTTGAAATAACAGATGAAGTAGTAACAACTTTAAAAACACTTACTGGAAGTAGGCAAGTGGAACAAGTTGAGGTTGTTATGAAGTTATAGCCAAATTGTTAGTTTGTCAGAGCGATAACTTTCAGTTTTAAGGTGAATTTCGCCATGCTGCAAAAAGCAGAACATTAATGGAATTTGAAGAATTGATACAGAATAAGCCGGCTACATGAGCCGGCTTAAGTATTTTTGGAAAGGGATTCCGAAATCTCTGGGAATTGCGTCGTTTGTGGCTTCCTCAATAGCCGGTTGCAGGAATTCAACCGTGCGGTCCATGGCCTCCTGCAAAGGGGTTCTTTTTACCAAATAACCGCAGATGGCAGAGGCAAACAAATCGCCTGTGCCTGAGAAGCTGACACCGGTATATGGGGTGCTTGTGCAGGCAAATTCTTCACGGGATACTGCCAAATTGGTTACGTACGTACCATCGTCATCTTCCTGCAAAATACCCGTTACGATAACGGTTTGGGTTTTGGAACTACGTTCCAGTAAGGTAATGCATATGTCCTGAATGCGCGGCAAATAGTCTTCCTCATGGCGATGTGCATATAAGTCGTCGTAGGAAACATCTGCCAAGAGGCAGGCCTCCGTAAGGTTCGGTGTAAGTACCGTGGCAAGTTCACTCAGTTCCTGCATTCCCTTTATAAAAGCATCATTACAGAAGGGATGAGGACGTCCGTGGTCGCCTAAAACAGGGTCCATCAGATAAAGTGTATCCGCCTTCTGAAATTTTGTTAAAAAGGACTTCACTTTTTCAATCTGGGCAGGACTTGCCAGATAGCCGGAGCAGATACCGTCGAAGGATACATTCATTTTTGACCATTCTTCGGTAAAGAAGTCCATGCGGTCCGTGTAATCATCACAGTAATAGCCGGGAAAGCCCGTTTGTGCGGTTAATACAGCAGTGGGAAGGGGGCAAGCCTCTATTCCCAAAGCAGAGATTACCGGGATGGCAGCAGTCAGAGAACATCTGCCGAAGCCGGATAAATCATTGATTAATGCTATTTTTTTCATTGTTTTCACCTGTTCAAAATATTAGAAGGTCTTGGCATCCTTTTTGCTCTTCTTTTCCTTGCTTAATTGGAGAAACAAGCCGGATTTTTTCAGTGCGGGACGCAGTGCCAAATAAATAACAGAAGCGCTGAATACAGCAACTACGGCATTGACGCTGGTAGTAACCAAATCCATATTAGCCAAAGTAATGGCGAGATCCTGTGGAACCCCTAAAAAGTAGGTTTTGTAATAATATCCAACTAAGGGATCGGCGATAATATTAAATCCCATACCACAAATACAAGCGGTAACAGTGGCACCGGTAACGTATTTTTTGGTATGACTGCGGGTGATTTTGAAAATAGAATGAGCCACCAGACCCACGATTAGACCGATGCATAATTTCAGGACAAAGGTCTTGGGAGCACTGGATACGAAGTTTGTGGTTAAATCACCGATAGTCATTCCTATAGCACCTGCTAAACCACCCCAGAATCCACCAAGAAGAAGGGCGGCCAATACACAAAACACATTGCCAAAGTGGAAGGCTGTTCCTTCGGTCCCCACCGGAATTTCGATCTTAAAAACAGCAAAGCCGATGTAACAAAGTGCTGCCAATAAGCCTGCTTGTGCTAATTTGGCTGTGTCGGTTTTGTTAAAGTCATCGCTAAAACCATGAAAAGCATTATAGAGACCTTTCAGCAAGAGCAAAACGCTCAAAAAGGCAAAGGTCAAAGAAACGGAATAGGGCTTCTCCAGTTTGCATTTCTCGTCGGTAAGAACTGCTGCCCGCTCCTCTAAAGTAGTTAAGTCTCCGGTAAGTGCGCCCTCCTCTATTTGCTCGATTTGTTTTTTGACAAGGGAAAGTTCGTCGCGGAGTATTGTGGACTCTGCATAAGAATTATCATAAGTGATAATTGCGCATATGATTGAAATAATCAACATAACGCTACTTACAATCAGTAAGCTGTAACTTTTCTTTTTCATAACATTTCTCCTTTATGTTTCGATTGAATTAGCTTTACCTACTTTTACACCCAAAGTGGACTCGTGAAAAGTGCCAAAATAATATTTTTTAACCATGCCAGTTTGGAGGGGTGAAATAATTGTCGAAAAAAAAGGATTGACATTTCTTTACAAATACTTTATAAATGTGTGTGGAATGAATCTGAAGCAGAGTCTTTCCGAGCAATTTTTACGGATCACTCCGAAAGGAGTCGAGGCCATACGGACAGCCGGGTCCACTGCCGATTGGCGGCTTGCCGCCTTATTGATTGAGTTAGAAGCTCAAATTTCTGAGTTGGTTACTTTATAACCGAAATGTGCATCCGCACAAACTTGTGAAACGGTCAAT
>JAZNQI010000090.1:0-36188 GCA_045590095.1 Acetatifactor sp.
AGTTTCTCCTCTGCCCGACAATTGGCGTTTTTTTGCGATCTGGAGAGCTTAATCTCTTTTCTTTACCATTCTGACTATTGAAACCGGTGTGCCAAGATCCCATTGCTTTTTGCATCCATCAAATTCAAAACCATATTTTTGATAAAAACGAATAGCTCTCTCATTTTTTTCAAGCACCCACACAAATATAGTATTATATTCTTTAAGCCTGAAAATTGCTTCATTCATCAATCGATATCCTATTTTATGGCCATAATACTCTGAAAGGACATAAATTGCTACAACTTCTCCTGCATCCGGCAAATCTTGGTCTCTCGATGATCCATATACTGCAAATCCTACAACTTTCTCTTTATCCTTAGCTATAAGAGTATTTTCCGGGAACTGTCGCGCACGTGCTGTTGTAGCTTCTACAGTCATCGTATCAAGATATCTGTCACATACAATACCTCTGTAAGCTTCCTGCCATGAAGTACAATGCACGTATCCCCTCCCGCACAACTCCTCATCAGTTTCAGCTAATTTAATGCATATTGAATCATTTTTTTCTTCCATAATGATTATAATTTCCCTCTCTTTCACACTATCTTGCCATCTTCCACCTTTACAGCCACTTGCCAATCATCTTCATAAACAATCGTTCCGATAAAATTGGTATAAACCACGTCATATACTTTCTCATACTTATCCAAAAGCGCGATTGCCGGTTTCAGTTTTGAACGCATTTCTTCCGTACTTTCACACTTAAAAAAGGTTATTACTTTCTCGTGATTTTTACAGGGCTCAGGCTCCGGAAGATTCTCCTTGAACCATTCATCAATAGAAATAAATAACTCCTTCTCCTGCTCTTCCAACACGCCGTCTCTAATCAAATTCCAGCAAAGGCTGAATATCCCTTTGGGGTAACCCGTCACATAGGAATTTTCTCTTCCCTGAATTCGCATATATTTATAACTCATTTTTACAAAGCCTCCACAGATTCTATTTATTCAAGATACAAAATAATATCCAACGGTTCCTCTGCCACCTGAAAACCATCTATATTATCACGCTTTTGAGGATGTTTATTGGTGTACCATTTAGCCTGAATTGCCTTCATTCCCACATTCGTGGCACCCACAAGTTCATTACTGCCTCCGTCGCCCACAAAAAGACATTCCTCCAAATCGACACCTAACCTTTTTGCCGCCTCCTCATAGATGCAGGAATCCGGCTTTTTCATATGTACTTCGTAGGACAATATTACCTCATCGAAGTATTTATATATTTCGGAATCCTTAAGAACCTTTACCTCTTCAGAGGAACAATTGCTTATAATGGCTATTTGCATCCCTATATCCTTTAAAGTCTTTAATAACTGAAATACCTCCGGTTGCACATACTCAAAACATACCGATTTCGTTTTTATCCTTTTATCCAGAATGTTAAGAATTGTTTCCTCATCAACCGATTTCCCACATTTTTCACAGACATATTTAAGGGAATCCTCGTAGCTTATTTTCCCTTCATATTGGTCTTGCGCCTTCTCATCCCAGAAAGTATCAAAGTCTGCTCTTTCAATCCCTAAGTCTGCACATATCTCATTTTTGGTATATTTTTTATGTCCCCATTCTGTAATTAGGGTTTCGAACAAATCAAAAATGACTGTTTTGTATTGCATAAAGTCCTCCTCCGCAAACTTCCTATTTCGCTATATCCGACTTAATTATGGAATACCAAACTTCATCACATATTCCCTGATTATTTTTGCCTGCCTGTCGCAAAACTCCGTCCATTTTCATGCCGGCCTTATCCATTACCCGTCCCGATTTAGGATTTTCAACGGCGTGACATGCAGCGATTCTGTTTAATCCTACTTCCTTAAGAAGATAATCAATCACCGCTGTTAAGGCTTCCGGCATTATTCCTTTCCCCCATAGCGAACGGCTCATACAATAGCCTATATCTGCCGATGAAATAGCCTCATTAAACTTTACTACAGAAATGTTTCCAATCACCTTTCCGGTTTCTTTGTATTCAATTGCCCAATTGAAATAGTGATTATCCTGATATCTTGAAATCCAATCCGTTAATATCATTTTTGTCACTTCGCTACTCGGATGCGTAGGCCAGGTAAGGTATTTCGTCACCTCCGGATCGGAAGCCCAATTGTGATACATATCCTCAACATCTTCCATGACAAATCTTCTTAATATCAATCTCTCAGTCTCTAATTTGCGTGTTCCAAACAACGCTTCATTTGATACATTTTCCATCGTAGAATATTTAATCATAATATCTCTCCTCCAAATCTCTGGAAATATGCTTTACCTACAACCTCTTTAAACATGAGTGTTTTTCATCTATGGCAAATCCATTGTTCCTATAAAAGTTTAAGGTACTCTCCTTATTGGAACCTGTCTCCAAAAACACCTTATAGCACCTATGCTCTCTTGCAATCTCTGATGCCTTCTCCAGCAAGGCCGAAGCCAAGCCTCTGTTTCGATAATCTGCATGGGTTACTACATTCTCAACCACAGCAAAAGGCCTCACATTGTGGGTTAGACTTTCGACTATGGCCATCTGTACGGAGGACACTACTTTCCCATCTTCCTCTGCAACAAGCAAATGCATATTTTCATCCTTCTCAAATTTCTCAAGCAGTTTTTGCCACAAGGTCATGTCCTGTTCTTCCTTCGGAGGAAAATGCGTCAAATACTCAAAGTAGAGTGTCTTTAAGTCGTTTGCATCTGTACTTTTTGCTTTTCTGATTATCATTATGTACCTCCGTCAACTGATTTTGATAGCGTTTAACATTCTTCTATAAATTAAACCCTATTCGTAATTGCTTTTCTTCAGCGAGAACAATTTTCCCGCCCATGGCCAAATAAAATTGTATGGCGTTAGTATTCTGACTATTTACCGCAACCACAAATTCATTATACCCGGCTTCTTTCACCTGTTTTTGTGCAATCTCAAAAAAACATTTTCCTATACCTTGTTTCTGGTATTCTCTTAAAATGTAGAGTAATCCAACTTCTTGTTCATAGTGCATGAAAGGCTTATATGGTTTCCCACAAGTCATGAATCCAACAATTTTATCATCAGTAGTTGCGACATATATCTCTATCTTCGGATTATCGACTATGTTGCGCATTATTTGTTCATTCTTATTGACATCATAATTCATTAATTTCTCATCCGGATAAATCCCTTTGTATGTGGTATTCCAAACAATACCTTTTAATTCAGCTATTGAATAACAATCTTCTATGGTTGCTTTTCTATATACTATATCTCCCATTGTACTTCCTCAATTCAATTTCTTTAATTCCTCAAACACAGGTCTATTTGTCCTGTCCAACGTCAATGGCGTCACAGAAATATATCCGGACATGGTTGCATTGATATCGATACTGTTGTCGTCGGAATTCGGTTGTGTTTCTTCGTAAGTTAGAATATACATGTCATTACCCTGTGAAAGAAATCCCTCAGTATAATAACGTTCTCCCATACGGGTAATACGAATCCCCTTATGATGAATTGGAATGTTTATGTTATATAAACTATTTTTCTTCATCAGTTCATGACGAATAAAGAAATCCTTAATTTCATCCAGTGCTTCTACCGCTTCCTTAAATCCACCGGATTTGGTAGAAAGAGCTACAGCCGGAACTCCAAAAGAAGCCGCCTCAAACACAGCACCCAAGGTACCGGAGTATAGCACATCAATGCCAATATTCAAACCTCTGTTAATACCGGAGATAACAAAATCGAAGGTGGTCTCCATGCCTTCCATAGCAAAACGAACGCAGTCTGCCGGGTATGCATCCACCGTATAGGCTTTAATATCCGGGTCATCAAAAGGAACCTGTTTCACTTCAAGCGGTTTTCGAAATTCAATACAGTGGCTTTTAGCGCTCTGTTCATATTTGGGAACCACAACGGTTACCTCACCAAATTGTTTGGCCCACCTGGCCAGAGGAAAAAGAACCTCAGAAGAAATGCTGTCATCATTGGTAATTAAGATTTTCATTATGTACCTCCGTCAAATAAAAATTGTCAAAGCCGCTGGTTCCCAATAACAATTTCACAAATCAAGTTATATCTATCACAAAATGCAATCTTAGTCTTTTCACTTAAGTCATTGTAATCTTTTTCAAAACTCTCTTTAAGTATTTTACGTACAGCGTTTAAATCACCCCGTGAACGACTTAATATATTACTGAAAATCATTGGAATATTATCAAAATGCGCCAATATATCTGCATCACACACACAGACTTCCTCGATACTGTTTGCATTTTTTGAACTTCTATGATTATGTACACAAGCTAATACTCTAGCCATTTTATCTCCATCATAACCATGTTTTGATAAAATCTCTTTGGCAAGTATTTCCCCATTAATGTGATGGTCCTTCCTTTCTCCAACCTTCTTGATTAATGCAATATCATGTAACAAAGCTCCCAACTCGACAATTTCCTTATCCGCACCAAATTCATCCGCCAAAGACAATGCCTCTGATACAACATACTTAATATGTTCATTCCAAAAATCATAATGATCTTCCGACTCATTTTTATACTTTTCTATTTCTTCAAGAACTTCACTTCTGATAGTTTCTACTAAACTCATTTACTCTCTCCCTTGCGCACAAATCAAAATCCAACATACCAGATGCATTCCGTTTTATCCCTTAGTTGCAATAAAAAACAATCTCGGAAAGCGAAGAATAACCTCGGACTTGGGAAACCTGCTTTTTACAACAGCACTACTATTCCCCGGTCCGCATCCAATATCAAGGATTTGTTTTGGTACATCAAAATCATTACAATCTTTTCTCCATAAACCCACAGGTAAACGGGAAGGAAGGCGATTTGTGTGTACCTAAATGTATAAACCCAAAGCTTTCATACCACTTTCTTAACACTTGGTTTTCTTCCACAATACCGATGTTAATCTTATTGCAATCTAATTCTTTCGCCATCTCAAAAGCATGCTTCAAGAGTTCTTCTCCTATCCCTTTATGCCTATGCTCCGGGCTGACACACAAATTATTTAACTCAATCTCCTGATTGTCCTGCAATAATAAAGAATAGTATCCCACAATAGAACCATCTTCACAATATGCATAAATAGGTCTGTGTTCTTCAAGTAGTTGCCACCTTAATCGGTCTTCTGTGGTTGCAAACGCTGTAAATCTAGGCGCATTTTCAACAGTAAACCCAAAGTCATCCGCAACCGTTCCAAAACTTTCTCTAATTACTTTTACACATTCCGCAAGATCTTTTTCTTCTACTTTTTTAATCATAATATAAACCACTCCTCCCAAGCCTTGTTACTATTCGCTAGTCCGCACACTGCCTGTTAATATACCTTACCACCACTCGTCCGCTTTCTTCCAACATGAACTGAGAAACCGAACCTGAACTGCCGATAAACCGTCTCTTAGGGATATCCTCCAGGCTGTCTCCAAAGAGCATGGTCTGCAAATAACTCAGTGCCGTACCATGGGAAACAATCAATATTTTTTCCTGATCATTGTTCTTGATTTCCTCATAAAAGGGATAAATACGATTCCATAAATCCCTGTCAGATTCTGCATCCGGAAAAGGACGATAATCCGGATCATAAACAGAAGGATGAGGTAGCTCATGCTCCCTATACCAAGCAACCGACTTGCCATTACCTTCTCCTGCATTCACCTCTCGGATAGCACCTGTTACCACCGGTGTAAGGTGCAAATACGTATTGATTTCATCAGCGGTCTGCATAGCACGTTTTCTATCGGACACATACATGTGATACTCCTGAATGTCCGGGATGTTGCTCAACCACTTACCAATCCTGTTCGCCTGCTTCTTACCGTTTTCCGTAAGTTCCCAATCATAGCAGGCCCCAATCATACCGTTTAAATGATGCTCCGACTCTGTGTGCTGTACCATAATAATTGTTTTATTCATAAGATTATCCCCCAATCTTTTTAATTTCCGCAATCACATCTAGCGGAGATTCCGCCTGTGAAAATTCTGCTTTTCTCTTTACCGGCTGTCTCGTTCCATCCTTTAAATACCATGCAGCCTGCAGGGGATGCATGCCCACAGCCTGTGCCGTTTCCAACTCCAAACTGCCCCCATCACCAACATAAAGACATTCTGCCGGGGCAAGACCTAACTCTGTCAAACATTTTTTAAAGATTGCTGTTTCAGGCTTCTTCACACCCAATTCACAGGACATGCACATGACATCGAAATACTCAAAAAATACGCTGTCCTTAATAATATCTCTTTCTTCAAAATAACAATTGGTAATCAAACCAATCTTGATATTCTGCTCTTTGAACCACTTGAAAAGAGGTATGATTTCCGGATGTATATGCTCAAAACTTTCTTTTATCATTCTTTTTCTCTTGGTAATGATTCTTTCAAACAACTCCTCTGAATAACAGTTGTTCACCGATAAAACTTCTTCTATTACGCTCTCCAATGTTCTTTTTCCCAGCGTTCGGGCTTCATCCGTGGTATCCCATATTTCTCTGAATTTAGGTTCTGCCAGACCTATCTCTGCGGCAATTTCTCTTCCCATATAAACCGAACCCGCAAAGAGCGTTACCAGTGTTTCAAACATATCAAATATTACAGCTTTAATCACTACGAATCCCTCCGTAAATCAGTCGTCAAACTATATAAGTTTTTTTGAACTTGCCAACACCAGGCCGGGTTGTGCTTCCATTCTTTTTCCGGTATCAACAAACCCCACCTTTTCATAACAGCGTCTGTTCTTTATTAAATCTTCCGGGAAGTCCACCCAAAAGCTCTTCGCATCTGCAAACTCCGTCTCGCAAAGAAGAATAGCCGTTTGGGCAATACCCTTACATTGAAGTTCGGGCTTAATATATACCCTTTGCAAATAGTAGTGACCATCCTCCAGATTTTCACAAAAAGGCGTCCTTCCTTTACACTTGTAGAGAACACCACCCACTATTTCTTCATCCATGAAAATGGTAAAATAACGAAAATACTCCGAATTCAGTCTGTTGGCAATATCTTCCACACCTCGAAGATACGGATTCCCCTCATCATGATATTGCTCGTATATGGGCTGAAACGCCGCCTTTTGTATATTACTTAACTCTAATGCTTCCGCCTCTTTTGTTGCTCTTATCCAAATGTTCATGTCCGTCTCCTTTCCATGCCCTACACCTTCACATAAACCGTATTTCCCACGTCAATATGCTGAATCCACACAATACCGTTTTCGTTTGTGATTCCATAAAGCTCTTTCTCTCCGGCATCGGTTTTCTCAAATAACTCAACGTATTCCTGCTTGGGCGGGAAGGGAAATCTCATATTGGTAATCAGTTGCTTTTCCTTCCGAAAACCATTTTGTAAAAACAGTTCATCCAGCTCCTTTGCAGAATAAAACTGAATATGCCCGTCCTTTTTGACGCTCATATATTCGTCAATGATTCCGTTTACATCGCAGGTATCTCGCATAGGGTCTGAAATCAGCACCTTGCCTCCCTTTGCCAAAATCCTATTCATTTGCCCAATAGCATCTGCTACATTAGGGAAATGATGAAAGGCATAGCGGCTTACAATCAAATCAATGTTTTCCTCCTCAAAGGGATAGGTCAATCCATCAAATGCTTTAAAATGCAGATTTGTGATTCCTTTTTCCTTGACCGCCTCCTGATTCTTTGCAATGATAGCATCTGCAATGTCAATACCATATACCGTTGATGCGGTATATTTTGCCGCCAAAGGGAATGCCAAATAACCGGTTCCCGTTCCGATATCCAAAATATTGCCATACTCATCCTCTTCCAGCAAATTCATGATTGCTGCCAAATGCTTGTCATCCCGAATAATATTGGCGTAGGTTTTGTTGTCAATAATACGGTTAAAGCTTTCCCTTGCCTGCTTCACACTTTCTGTATCTTTCATAATCATCCTCCTCAAATTCAGCCATGAAAATCTTCCCCTCCGGGATAGCTGATTTCCTCTCCCCAGGACTTCAATTCTTCAAAATAACCATCCACAGTCAGCAATCCGTAGTACCATAAAAACGCTCTGTCTTTTTCGCTGATTTCACTGAGACTCATCCAAAGTACTTCCTTTAAAGGCGGTTCCTCCGTGGATTCCTCCGGGTCGTAGCCGGTAATGGCCTCCTGGTCTGCGGACACCTCTACTTCAAAAGAATACTCCGCACTGCCATTTTGCTTGTACTGTACTGCCAAGGGTCTGATTATCCTACCCTCCAGTCCGCATTCCTCTTGCAGTTCACGAAGCACAGCCTGCTCAGGTGTCTCGCCCTCTTCAATGCCGCCACCGGGAACGGTATAGAATTCCCTTCCAAAGTAAACCACTCTTTCCATGAGTATCTTCCCATCACGAACCACGACAGCCACACTGCGGTTACGTTTATAAACAAATTTGTATTCTTCCTCTTGCATTTTTGCTCCTCCTCATGTCAGTGCCCACATTAATGAGCTTGAAAATACTCGTCAATCACCTGCTTGGCTCTCTCTGCACCAAACCAGCCTTCTCCCTCAAACACATAGGGGTAAAGGCGGTACAAATTGTCCTTTTCTTCGTCCGTAAGCTCATCAAACTCGGTGATGTTTCGCTTGGTCAGCACACTCATCAGCTTGTGGTCCCCGTCGTTTCGGATGAATACACCAATAATACGCACCTTGGCCTCATCCCCCAGCTCAAAATGATCCCTGGTCAGAATCATCACATCTAGGTGGTCCTGAGGTGGTGTGCCGGACTCGGTCATCCAGCCGTAAGGATACTGGTAAACATTTCTCACATAATGGAGACTGTCGCAATCCTTCTCCACGAAAGAATCTGTCTCCGGAATATATTTCATTCGTCTCTGATAATCATTGGTCTGCTCGATTTTTACGGTATAAATCATTGGTTCATCCTCCCATTATCTATATAATTCTCCGTCGAAAAACTTCTCCTGGAAATGAATCTGCTCCAGAATTTCCTCATCAGAAAAATCCACTCCCTCCGGCGCTACGATCCAGGAATCTTCCACGTCATTGTGCCGATGAAACACGGCAATCACCTTGCCCGTAAATGTTTCCAGTGGTTTATCCACACCCAATATGTATACATCCTGCTCTGCTCCGTCCCCGGCCATCACACCGTTTACATACCCATAGTTGATGGGGTAGTAAATATCCGGAAATTTGGGATGATAGGTGCCCATGGGTCTGTCCATGGTACACTCTACGGTGCTACCGATTACTTCTGAAAAATTAAGCGATGTGGCTTCTTTCCGCACTTTTGCTTCGATAAAGAAATGGCTTCTTTCTTTGCTGTCATCTTCCTCCATGATGCATTCCGTAATATGTCGTACCGATTCAAATTCATAACCCGCAAATATCTTCTTTAAGATTACCTTATCCGCAAAGAAATGTGGTACTTCCACCTCGGCCCCTTCGGTTTTTAACACCGTATTCTCATCCAATCTGGGAAAATCACTTTGCGAAAAGGCGTAATGTTCCTTTGAACAAAGGGTTAAAAACACCTTACCGCCGGGCTTTAGTACCCGGGCGATTTCCTGAAGTACATGCTGCACTCCCACCGTATCCTGATGGGAAATCACATGATAGGAAAAGACCCTGTCAAAGGCATCGTCTGCAAATGGAAGCTTCATCATATCCGCCCGCTTGCACAGGTAATCTACGCCCTGCTCTTTTTGAAACTTTTTGTTGTATTCAATCGCCTCTGCCGACAAATCCACGGCAGTTACCTTAAATCCTTTCTTCGTAAAATATAAAGCATGCCTGCCTCGTCCGCATCCCAGATCCAAGATGGAACAGACTCCTTCCTCCTGCCACTTCTTCGCCAGATACACACTGTCCTCGGAAGGTTGAACCCATTTATCCTCCTCTACACTATTCCAGTTCCACTCTTTTGATTGCACCATTTTCTATCCCTCCTGCGCTTCACAACCCATGCTTCTGTCACTACTCAGACAATTCATCTCCGGGCAATTTCTACAAATACCCTTCCTGCACCAAACGTTCCAACACCATATTTTCTCGTAGCAGCATGCCTGCAAAAGTCTGTGAAGCCGCCTTCTCTCCGTGGTCGCCCTGCTCGTTAGCAGTTATAGCATGGGAAGGAGTTACATATTCCAGAATAAATTCCTCAAAAGCTTCGTAATCGTCCAAATTACGCTGTCCCGGCTCATCCTCCGCCTCACACAAGAAATAGAAATTTTCCTGAATGAAAATATCCTCCACTTTTCCTTTTTCCACTCTTTTCACATACCCAAATTCCCGGATGGTGTCCTTCTTTACCACCAGTCCGCTTTCCTCCTGTACCTCGCGCACCAGGGTTTCTTCCAGACTCTCACCCGGTTCAATACCGCCTCCCGGCAACTTGTAATAGTCGTATTTACAACTGTGCATCATGGCAATACGACCGTCTCGAATGATGATTCCCCTCACCGACGGGCGTCTTCCCACGGTTCCGTTAGGATCATAATTTTTCAAGTCCATGACAAATAGTTCCCTCATGTTTATCCCCCCTAATTACTCTTTCTCTTTCCACATAGACATACCGCTTCCGTTAATTTCATTGGGACGCACCTTAAAACCGAGTTTTTCGTAAAAGCCTTCCTTACCGGCAGCCGCGCCTAGAATAAACATAATCTTATCCCCCTGCTCGGCAGCCTCCATTACCATATCCTTTAAACGCGTCACAATCTCTGCACCGATGCCCATTCCCTGATACTCAGGGCGGATGATCACATCTCCCAAATAAGCCGTATATCCGTAATCAAACAGCATTCTTCCCATGCCTACAATCTTTCCGCCATCTCTGGCTGCCACAACAAAGGCCGTATGGGCAAGTCCTCTCTCTGCCTGACCAGGCGTCAGTAATCTCCAATTCACACTGCCCCGCATTTCATTGTATTCTTCGGCTGTCATATTCTGAGTGTAAGTTATTTCCATGTTTATTTGCTCCCCTCGCTAAATATCATACTTTTTCAGCAACATATCCAGTGCCTCTCTCAGTAAAATCGCCTCGCCCACGCCTTCTTTCTTGGAAAGTTTGGTTAAGCACTTCAACTGGTCACTGGTATAGTGTGAGGTCTTAGGAACCATCTTCTCTTCCTTAGCAAGGGCAATCTTGTTATGACCGTTGGCCTTGGCGCGGAACAGTGCACTTTCCGCCTTACGGATTAATTCCTGTACACGGGTGGCATCTTCAAAAGCAGCCGCAATCCCGATAGAAATAGTCATGGCCTCATTGTTGGGAAGCTTCACGTCATACCCTCTGCGCACCTCCTCCAAAAACAGAAAGACATCCTCCTTCTCCATTTCATTGTTGAAAATAATGCCAAACTCATCACCCGAAACTCGATAAATAGTAGCTCCTGCGGGTAGCTTAGACTCTAAATAACGGCCGGTGTCAATCAATACTTTGTCACCATACTCTCTCCCAAAATCCGTATTCACACGCAAAAAATTATCGCTGTCAATCAGCGCAATGATAATAGGGTCATTTCCTTCGCCTTCTACTTCATTCATCAAACGAATCAATTCTGCCTCAAACTCCTCCATTTTAGGAAATCCCAATGCTTTGTTCACTAAATTTTCTACTTTGTTTTCGCTCATAAAATACCTCCACGCTCTGCAAATATGTTTTATAAATATGTTTTCCCAATATTATTTCTAAAATCATATCATGAGATAAATATAATTTGATTGATATTAAATGTCAAGTATTATTTTAGAAATAATATGTGGTTCGTGCGAGCACATCCTTGCCGCTCCCACACGGCGGTCTATAGAAAATAATTATGTTTTCGGCATCCCTTTTTCCCTCTTTATAACCGAAAAACCTGCTTATTCGGCATCAAAATGTATCTATACAAAAAAAGCCTGCCGTAAGATTCCCTTTTTCTTTAAAAAAGGTATCCCACAACAGACTTTTTCTCTATAGACCGCCTAAATTTCAAAAAAGGGATTCTAACGGTTGTCTTTTATTACATAGACCCCCAAGAGGGAGTCTGACGGCCGACTTATTTTACATAGACCCCCTGCAGCCCTCATCTAAAAGCCAGGAGCCTAGGTTTGTCAATCTTGCGCCCCACAATGCTTCTACGTTCTCTAAATGAAATAGGCAATGCGATAGAAACCTCGACCTTGCCTATAATATCATCCTTAATAGCTTCTCTATCCTCTCCGTGCAATCTGCTTCTCGACTTTCAACCTTCCTCCAATCATCAGAAAGTGGAAAATAAACTTTGTCATTTACATTCTTTCCCATATCCCAGTTGCCATTTTCATTGCGATTGGCATACAACCAATCCACTACAAATTGAAGCTTGGTTGAAGCATTCTTATATCTGGCAAGCAGTTCCATTGCGCCCAAATAGCGACTGGACTCTTTTGATGCAAGCTCCGCCGGTAGATTACTCAGTTTACCCTCATATACGTAATAGATGCCTCTATCAAATTGAAGAATATGCTCCAAAAAAGCGCACTCCGTTCTTTCTCCCAGACAACCACTTAGAAGAGACACCGGATAATAGGTCTCCAAACCACATATTCTTCCACCATTCGGTTTCAAAATGCGTTTATAAGCCGCAACATATTTATCATGATTATAATTTCCATCTGCAAAGGCGGCAGTAGTAATCTCTCCCCATTGTTCTGCCACTCTATTTGCTACTGAATTATCCTTCGTAAATCTTCTGACGCCTGTAGCAAGAATCAAAGCTGTGAATATATTCCAATCATGTACCTTCTCTACTCTGTCCGGGATACTCTTTTTTTTAACCAAACAATCATTCATATATTGAACTGCTTTTTGGATACAGTCATCTTCTATGGTATAACCAAGCCTTTCCAACCTTCGAAGTGCCTGCTCCGTAGTTATATGAGAATTTCCTGGCACTGCAAGGGAATGAAAATCTCCCCACTTTCCTTCCTCATCCTGCCATTCTATTATTTGTCTTGCCCATTTTCCATCCTTGTGCATTCTTACTCCTCCACAAAATAGCAATAGTCCATAATGATATTTCCTCTTTCATCAGGAGTGGTATAACGAGGACACAAACAATTCTCAAAGGACCATATACCACCTTTTTCATCCTTCCAAATGCTCATTCCCGCATGCTCAATCGCATCAAAACATTTTCCGGTATCATGAATTTCCTCTTCCTTGCCATAAAGCCAGCAAGTGCCAAGACCTGCAATCGGAAAATCCACATATTCAAATCCTTCCGGCACCTGTGTATCAGCAGGCGTGAACATACCAATCCAATACTCAAAGGGCTGCCCTTCACCTCGACGCTCCAATCCTACATAACCTGCACCGTTCTCCCATATTTTCAAAATAGCATCTACGCCACCCATAGTCTCTTCGATCTTATCGAACCAGCCATTCGCAAACCAGTCTCCCCACCAGACACCAAAATCCGGATATTTTTTACCAATAAAACGCATTGCCGGAATTTCTTCTTTAAAAACCTTAATAATCTCAGCCATCATTCTCCCCCTTAATTAGCGGCACATATATCCGCTCTGAATATGTTTTGCTTGTTTCTACATAGCTTTCAAACTCAAATCCGTCACCTCTTTGGTAACCACTGCTTGGCAACCATTCTTTGTATATCCAATCCCAGGTTTTGTGAATGGTACTTACAAAATCATGCTGTGTAGCGGCTGATGTATCGAAAACAGCATACAATCCTTCTTTAATGTCAATTCGAATCGTACCCTTTGTATCTCCCTTTACAAGTTCCTCCCGTATTCCTATAAAATAATCAAGGCAGTTCCTTTCAGGATTCCATTGCATAACACCAAAATCTTCCACTATTAAGCCACCTGAAAGATACTCGGAGCGCTTTTCGGCATTGTACTTATTCCAAAAATTTGCAGGCAAATCCACATCACACGGATAAGCAATCACTGAAAATGCATCCATATACATCATAGATACACTTGGTCGCGATTCTATAGAATTAAATTGAAACGGTTGAAACAATCGCAAGCTACAATTTGCTGTCTTGAATTCTGTCGGCAATATTTTGTGTTCCTTTTTAAAGGCACGAGTAAAATTCTCTTTAGAATTAAACCCATATTCAAAAGCAATATCTGACATAGAACGCTTTTCATCACCAATGCGTCGAACTATCTCCGAAATACGACGCTTGCGTATGTAATCAGCCGGAGTAAGGTTTATTAAATTACGAAACACACGAAGAAAATGATATTCGGAATATCCTGCAATTCCTGCTAGGGTAGCATTATTCAAATCGTTTTTCAAGTTTTCTTCAATGTAATCTAAAGTGCGTCGAATGCATGTCTGTTCCATAGCCCTTCCTCCGAACTTATCATATCATTCTTTTACCTCGAAGTGTTGATAAAAATTGCGAATGTAGGGAGTATAAACTACCCCCTACATTTTTAAATCACACTATCGTCCAACCTTCCCCTTCAACTCTTCATAAAGTGCCTTCGTCTCTTCTTCCGTCTCCCGGTTCAGTATCATAATTTTATCGCCCACATAGATTACAATATGAGCATCGCATTTCTCGTAAATATATGCGGTGAACTTACCATATTCTCCGTTAGAGCATTCACCCATGGTAATACGCGGCGTACCAAAGCCCATATCTCTGGTTCCGGAAAAACCGAACGAACTCTCTGCGTATTCCACCCTATCAATCTCTGTCAAAAGCACCTCCGCATCACTCCATCCGGAAGCCTCTATCTGCAGACTTTCCTCACTTATTGTCACTTCAAAGTTACCCGCAAAAATAACTCCCAGTACTACCACAAACAAAATGATACCAACCACTACATGCACCACAGCTGTAGTCTTATCTACTCCCGTTTGTTTCACATCCCCTTTGGTAATTTTACCTTCCTTTAGCTGTTTTCGATAATAAACATAAGAATACACTACAGGAGCAAAGAGGAATACAAACATAATGCACATGGATACCATCATTGCTGGACCGCCCGGTATGGCCAGGGATAACAAAGAAAAGACTCCTGCAAGCACCCAAGCTTTTCCTGCAAAGCGGTGGGTTTTCACCCAGTTTTCCTCATTCTCAAGTGCCCACTTTACTTTAATACCAATAGTTCGATTGGGCTTACACTTAGGCAGGTAATTGCCCAGAAGGATAAACACCGCACCCATAAGACTCATAACCGCCATCCCAATATTCATTTCACTTCCCAAAGCAAATGCATAAATGTAACCATTCATTAATAGCGAGATAATGGGCACAATCCAGAAAATCATGCTCACTACCTTGTCACTTTGCTCCTTATTCTTTGGATCCTTTAAACTAAAAAACACACAAACCAAATGCAATGCCAAGCTAATTACCGGTATTAAAAACACCGCAAGTGCTTTACCCATAGCGCCATCCGGCGTACCATGTCCTCCCCAATGGGTAATCATAGTGTCCGGCAACTGATTCCATAAAATCACTCCCAATAACATGGGCAACAATATTACAATAGATGAAATAATAATCTGTCCCTTATACTTCTTCATCCCCACACACTCCCTTCAAATCCGTAATCCATAACATAATCTCCTCCAATACAGAGGCATTTAATTCATAATAAATAAACTTCCCCTCTCGGGTATCTCTTATTAAATCTGCATCCTTTAACACCGACAAATGTCTGGAAATACTGGCTCCCGTTACCGGAAACTTCTCCACGATTTCTCCCGCAGACATTTTGCCACCCTTCAGCAAATTCAAAATCTCACGCCGTATAGGGTCTGCTAAGGCTTTTAAAGTATTTTGTAAGGCCACTGTACACCTCCTCATTTAACATTTAACCTAATTGTTAAATGTAGTATAACACTTATCTACATACTTGTCAATACAATCACTCTATAATTGTTTTTTATATTTTATATATTGTTTTTATTTTATTTATATGTTATTGTATTTATATAATCGAACGGAATAGATGGATGCGATTTTCCGATATCAACTGCCCTCTAGTACTACATAAAGGGGGTGATGTATGTGAATACAATAGAAGTGTTAACTTTATTACTGGTTATCTTTGCAGCGTTGTCATACATAAGCAATCAGATTGATAAAAAGAAATAGCATCCCACAGTTTTTCGCCCAAAGTGGATGCCATTTCTTCGTAAATATTCAACTGAGGGCAATCGGATATTTCAACTCCGACAACCTTTCTAAGTAGATTATACACTAGGGTACTTGAAATTACAAGTACCCTTTTTATTTATTCTATATTTTATTGCATTCTTTTTCCCATGCCTCGTACGCCTTCTCCCACGTTTCCACTGCATATGGACGCCTATTATCACCAACTTTGGTAGCGTACGCTTCTACAAATTCTAAGAAGAAAGTCAAATGCTCACGACAGGCTTGTAATTCCTTTGTGATGACATTACTCCACACTCGTGCCTCTGCAAACTGCTTGCTTCTCTTCAACTCTTCAATATGAAACTTCATGTTAAACGGAACGCGTACTTCCTCCATCTGCCAATTTTCTTTATTATTTAAATCTAAAATGGTATAAGGAACTCCCTCTTGTACACAATCTAACGGCAATCCGCAGGAACCCGGATTGATGAACACCCGCTTTCCGTCCTTACTCTTATAACTCCATTGAATATGGGAATGTCCAAAGATATATACACCTGCCTGCAAATCAGCCGCCACTTTCTGAAACGTTTCATCACTCTCGAAATGACCACGTATGTCACCACGAAAACGCTCCGACGTCACATTCTCTTCTCCATATCGCACAGCCACCTTGGCCGGTCCCCATTCTTCATGCTCGCATTTTCCGATAAAGTTTTCTGAAGAATGCGCTATATGTATTGGCACCTCATCAAGCGCTATATTCAAACAGGCAGGCAGACTTAACAAATAGTTCAAGTTCTCCTCACTGACCTCCCGGTAGCAGAAATAAGAAATCTGCATCTGCCCGTCCGTCCATGTACTCTGATCTTTGCCAACCAAATTCTCCAAATATCTTTCTTCATTTCCACGAATCACATACGTATTTTTCAGCTCTCGAATTCTGGTAATGCACTCATTAGGATAGGGGTTACTAAGGCAATAATCCCCCACAAAAATATATCCCTCCACATTCTTTTTTTCTGCATCCCTTAATACCGCATTTAATGCCGGCAAGTTACCGTGAACATCCGATATAATTGCGTATTTCATGCCACTCTTCCTTCCGTCTTTCTTAACAAATAGTCCCTAATGCATATCATTATAATCATAAAACATTTCATCCAGCAGCTTATCCATACCTGTGGAATCTCCCAACGCCGCCTTTATCATAGTTCCTGCATTTTGAAACATGAGCTTAAAATACAGCCAGTCCCCTAAATCATCATACTTTCTGGTGGAATTAATTAAATAATTTTCTCGCAAGGTCGTGTACTTCTTCCCTTGTTTCTTACCATATTTCTTCAGCGCTTTTGCGGTGGCCACATCCTCCATAGCTTTCTTCTCTACGAATCCACCAATGGCCCGGAAGGTCGACTTCTTGGCCCAAAAGATACCGCTGTACAAACCTGTTAGCGCAAATCCCAAACGGCACATCAAATCATTGCACCATAAAGGAAAAGAATATCTTTCGAAGCGAATGGGCGCACCGCCACCGATGTATTTCCCGCTCCGCAAAAGGCTGTATGCTTCCGCAATGGTTCCCTTGGTCATGCGGTTGTCACAGTCAATGGTCATAATCATCTGCCCTCTCGCAGCCTCAATACCTGTGTTACGCACCTTCGCAATACAACGGTCTTCGTTAATAAGCACTCTGGCGCCGTTCTCTCTTGCAATACACTCTGTGGCATCCGTACAACGGTTACATACCACGATAATCTCTACATTCCCTTTAAATGCACTTGCTGCCTCTTTAATAGAATCGATACAACGCTTTACATATTTCTCTTCATTGTGTGCCGGCACAATTACCGATACATGAACTTTTTCGCTCATAATACGTCCTCCAGACTACCAATATTTTTACTATCTCCGTCAATTCATGTCGCCACATATACTCTCATACCATTTAGGAACTATATGACCGGAATCGCTCCCAGTCCCATATACCAACAAATCAAATATAATAAAAGCAAATGTACCGGGTAGAATAAGTAGAAAAAATACTTCATCTTCATTCCCCGTTCACCATTATAAAGCCAAATCGGCAGAAACGCTAACGGTGCCGGCAGTTCCCAATAAAAACTGCAAGCCCCGCCTATTACCTGCACTGTTTTATCGAAGCGCAAGAACAAGATAATCATGATGGGCACAATACCTTTGGCGCCATAATCGGTTTGTAACATTTCTGCCACCCATGCCCCCAACACGGTACATACTGCATAGATAGCAATGATTGCAGGGAAAAGCCACGCCTTGCCTTTTTCCGTCTGTCCTATCTTTTTACCTACTACTTCAATAAGCAACTTGCAACCATACATAGTAAACATGGCAATCAATAACGTTACCATGACATTCTGGTACCCCCAATAAATGAGTTGTCCGGTAAGTAACAAATCAAAAGGTACTTCTGAGAGCAAGGCAAACACAGTCATTCGCAACATATATTTCTTCAGGTTTTTTGTACGCAAAAAACCTTCTACTAATAAAAAGCAAAAAATTGGGAAGGAGATTCTTCCGATATCTCTGGTGAGCCTCATAATGTCATATAACACCGCCGTATTCTCTCCTCTCCAAAAACGAGGATTTGGCTCTAAAAAATACAACCGCTTCGTCAAAATACTTGCTCCGATATGATCTATCAGCATAGTGATAATGGCAATCCATTTTAGAGTACTGCCTGATATGCCAAACTTTTTCTCATTCATGTTCTTTCACCCAAACTATTCCTTCCTACTTTTGCCCCTGCAAACAGCCACCGCCGTTTCATCCGCCGAATACTTTCTGATAAATATAGCAAAAGGGAAGGCCACAGCCTTCCCTGTACCATATCCATATTATAACATGCTTGTAATGCCTTGCATACCTATTTCCGTCAGCTTACTCAGAAACCGTCGCACACAATTGACCATTTTAGTCAAACCTCGCAATTCACACTAGCCTACCTTGTACCCCGTGCCCCAAACGACTTTCAGGTACTTAGGTTGCTTCGGATTATCTTCGATTTTCTCCCTGATATGACGGATATGCACCGCGATGGTATTATCTACACCGACAGGCGCCATCTTCCAAATATTCTCATAAATGGTATTCACAGAAAGCACTTTACCTCTCTCCATAACCAGAAGTTTCAAAATATTGTACTCGATAGGAGTTAATTTTACTTCCTTCCCATCTACAATAACTTTCCTGGTGCTGTCATTGATTTCCAGACCATCCACTCGGTAAATATGCTCCAAATTTTCACATATATTTACCAACATCATATAACGACGAAGCTGGGACATGATTCTAGCCATTAATTCCAAAGGACTGCACTCTGTAGTACAGTAATCATCCGCTCCGGCATTTAATACTTTCACCTTGGACCTATCGTCCTTCTTGTCCGATACCACAATCATAGGCATGTTACTGAATCCGCGAATACTCTTGATACATTCTACACCGGTATCAATACTTCTGCTGCCGATTACCACATCCAAGAGCAAAAGTTGTGCCGCATCCTGCTTTAACAAATTCACCAAATGCATATAATCTCTGGCTACAATCACTTGAATGCCTTCACTTTCAAATAATGGTTTCATCAAATTCACAATTCCTGTATGGTTATTATAAACAATCATTTTTGCCTTCATCTTACAACCTACCTTTCTTGGGACTGCCTGTTAAGACCTATCCTACAATACTCCATGGTCTGTATCTTACTATATAAGTATAATGCACCACGGGCTCATCAAATTCGCATAAATTTTGCATACAACTTGCATCATTTTCTTTAAGACTTTTTGAAGATATTCTAAGGTACTAAAAAAGAACCTTTCATACTATTAGACAGTAAAAAAGGTTCTTTGGTTGCAAAATTATTAAATTTTTCGGATATTTCGTGGAATGTAGCCCTTACGAATAATACACTTCCTCAAGCACCAACCCTTTGCCCGGCACCAAAGCTCCTGCATTTTCTCTTTCCTTAGATGCCAAAATCTCCGGCATGGTATCCGGCAAACGTTCTCCGCGACCTACTTCCAAAAGGGTTCCCACAAGGATACGTATCATGTGATATAAAAATCCATTTCCCCGAAAAGTAAAGGTAATCAAATCCCCTTCCCGCTCGACTCCAATAGAATCTATGCGACGAACGGTAGATTTCTTTCCCTTCTTTGCGGAGGTAAATGCTTTAAAATCATGTTCTCCCAAGAAATGCTCTGCCGCACGGTTCATCGCTTCCACATCCAGTGTTTCCTCCACGGTATGAGCATAACGTCTCCAAAACACATTGGGAATACTGCTGTTCCACACTCTGTAACAATACTTCTTGCCCGTGGCATTCAGCCTGCTGTGAAAACGTTCTCCCACTTCATTAATCTCCGTTACCGCAATATCCTCCGGCAAATACTGATTCATATACTGCAGCATATCCGGTAACGGCATTTCACAGGATGTATGAAAATTCACAATCTGTCCCAATGCATGTACACCGGCATCAGTCCTGCCGCTTCCCTGCAGGGCAATCTCTTCCTCACACATACGGCTGATTAACTTCTCTAATTTACCTTGTATGGTATTGTCGGAAGTTTCCTGCTTTTGCCATCCTTGATATCGGGTACCTTCATAAGATATCTTGAGTCGTATATTTCTCATCCTACATTACCCTCTCTTGCATATTCACTCCAATTAACGGAAAATTGCCTCCACCTTCTCTAATTCTTCGCGAATCTTCAAATGCTGTGGACACTTTCTTTCACAAAATCCACAATTCAAACAAGCGTCCTTTAACTTACCGCCCTTGTCCACATACTCCTTAAACATATGCTTTGCATGGTCTGTCAGTCCGTACACGTTGTGATAAGTAAACATGTTGAAAATTCTGGGAATTTCAATACCTGCCGGACATGGCTGACAATATTTACAACCGGTACAATATAACTCGCTGAATTTTTTCAGTGACTCCATGGCGTCGCCTAATTTCTTCCACTCTTCCTCAGAAAATGTGGTTGAGCCGGACGCCAATGCAGTATTTTTCATAACCATATCTAAATCCTGCATACCGGAAAGTGCACAATTCAAATCCGGATTACCCAGTACAAATTTAAATGCCAACTCATATGTGGGCACAGACTTTCCGCCGGTAAGTTTTGCATATAATTCCGTGGGGGCAGCCAGTCTTCCGCCTCCTACCGGTCCCATTGCTACAGTACCCAATCCTTTTGACTGTGCGTAGGTCAGCATCTCCTCATTACTTCTGTCCAACAGATTATACTGTACCAACATACTTTCCATGGGCACACCATAATTTTCTGATGTATCAATAATATACTTAATTACATCGGGTGAATCATGGAAAGAGAAGGAAATATGACGAATCAAGCCCTCTTCCTTTGCTGCCTGTGCATCCTTTAAAAGTTCCTGTGCCATAATAATATTGTCGAAGGAACCTTTGTTAATTCCCCAGAAATGATAAAAATCCAAATACTCTGTGTCCAAATTCTTCAAGGTACTTTCCAACTGTTTGCGGAAATCTCCGGGCTTCTTTGCCACTTCTGTAGGGAACTTTGACGAAAGCAAAACCTTCTCACGAAAAGCTTTCACACCATGACCCAATGCCGCCTCTGAATTGCTGTTACAATAGTAAGGTGCTGTGTCAAAATAGTTAACACCCTGTTCGTACGCTTTTGCCAGCATCTCATCAGTCTTATCAAGGTCGACAATCTTCTTTCCCTCAACCTCCAGTTCCGGAAATCTCATACAACCAAAGCCCAAAGCTGAAATCTCTTCTCCTGTGTTTCCAAATTTACGATAATTCATAAAATAACCCTCCTTTTATTTCACTGAAACAGCCTCCCCGGGTCTGTTTCTTACATTTCTTCTGTGGAATTCTCTTCTATAATACCATCTATAATCTCATAGATTTCTTCTCTTCCCTGCTTGCTGGTTGCAGAAAAAGGAATCATTACCGTCCCCTTCTCCACCTGCAAGGTTTCACGAATTAGCTTCAATTGCTTCTGTACTTGACTGCGATTAATTTTGTCCAGTTTGGTAGCGATGATAATAGGCTTGTACCCATGGTTCAAAATCCAGTCATACATAATGCAGTCGTTCTCGGAAGGTTTGTGCCGAATGTCAATCAACAAAAACACTTCTTTTAATTGCTTGGATTTGTGCAGATAATCCTCAATCATCTTGCCCCACTGCGCCTTTACCTTTTCATTTGCCTGGGCATAACCATAGCCCGGCAAATCCACATAGTAGATTGCATCATTCACATTATAAAAATTGATGGTCTGAGTCTTTCCGGGCTGGGAACTGGTTCTGGCCAGTGACTTGCGATTCATAAGGGCATTAATCAACGAAGATTTGCCCACATTACTTTTGCCGGCAAATGCCACTTCCGGCTTTGTATTCTCCGGAAATTTACTGGTCACACCACATACGGTTTCCAAGCTGACATTTTTAATAACCATATCTTCTCTCCTAAAAAACGCCGCCCTATTCAGGCGGCGCTTATTACTTTCTGCTATGATTCTTCACGAATCGTTATCGGTTCTCCGGTGCCTTCTACCGCTTCCTTTGTAATAATACATGTCTTGATGCTTTCATCGGAAGGAATCTGGTACATTACATCCATCATGACACTTTCCATAATGGAACGTAAGCCTCTGGCTCCTACCTTTCTTTCCAATGCCTTATCCGCGATGGTTTCAATAGCATCGTCTTCAAACTTTAATTCCACATCATCAAATTCAAAAAGTTTCTGATACTGCTTCACCAAAGCACTCTTGGGCTCCTTCAAAATACGAATCAATGCTTCCCTATCCAGTCCCTGCAATGCCACATTAATGGGCACACGACCGATAAATTCAGGAATCAGACCGAATTTCACGAAATCCTGTGGTGTTACTTCTTCAAACAACTCTCCGATTTCCTTCGTCGTCTTCTGTGCAAGCTCCGTGTTGAAACCGATGGACTTACGATCCAAACGTGCTTCCACGATTTTCTCCAAACCGTCAAACGCACCACTGCAAATAAACAAAATATTCGTGGTATCAATCTGAATCAATTCCTGATGTGGATGCTTTCTGCCACCCTGAGGCGGTACACTAGCCACAGTTCCTTCTATAATCTTTAAGAGGGCCTGCTGTACACCTTCACCGGATACATCTCGGGTAATGGAAACATTTTCACTTTTCTTGGTAATCTTATCGATTTCATCGATATACACAATACCATACTGTGCTCTTTCCACATCATAATCTGCTGCCTGAATCAACTTCAGCAAAATATTTTCTACATCTTCACCTACATAACCGGCCTCTGTAAGAGTGGTCGCATCTGCAATTGCGAAGGGTACATTAATAATCTTTGCTAAAGTCTGCGCCAGATAAGTCTTACCTGAACCGGTAGGTCCTATCATGATAATATTACTCTTTTGCAGTTCCACATCGTTTAAATCTCTGGGCGCCATTACTCTCTTGTAATGATTATACACGGCTACGGAAAGCACCTTTTTTGCCTTCTCCTGACCGATTACATACTCATCCAGGAAATTTTTGATTTCCTTCGGTTTCAGTAAATTAATATCATACGCTGCAGATACTTCTTCGTCATCTTCTTCCAATTCTTCTTCCAGAATATCTTCACAGATCTCAATACATTCATCGCAAATAAATACACCATTAGGTCCGGCGATTAATTTGCGCACCTGTCCCTGTGTCTTTCCGCAAAAAGAACATTGCACATCACTACCTGCCATTTTTCCTGCCATCACTATACTCCTGTTACATGCTTCCTATCATTTTCCCGTTAAATTGCTGCGTGAGAAACAATTACCTTATCAATCAAACCATATTCGCAAGCTTCCTCTGCAGTCTTCCAGTTATCACGTTCAGTATCTGCACAAACGGTTTCATAATCCTTACCGGTATTCTCTGCTAAGATACGGTTTAATTTTTCTTTTGTCTTCAAAATATGCTTTGCTGCAATTTCAATTTCTGTTGCCTGACCCTGGGTGCCGCCGAGAGGCTGATGAATCATTACCTCCGCATTGGGAAGTGCATATCTCTTTCCCTTTGCACCACCTGCCAAAAGGAATGCGCCCATACTTGCAGCCATACCGATACATACGGTAGAAACATCACACTTAATGTACTGCATGGTATCATAAATCGCCATACCTGCAGTCACACTGCCACCCGGGCTGTTAATGTATAAGTGAATATCTTTCTCAGGATCTTCTGATTCCAAAAACAGAAGCTGTGCCACTACAAGACTTGCGGTTACTTCGTTCACTTCTTCTCCCAAGAAGATAATTCTGTCTTTTAAAAGACGTGAATAAATATCATAAGATCTTTCACCCTTACTGGTTTGTTCAATGACATAAGGTACTAAACTCATATTTTCCTCCTATCCACAAAAACCTAAACAGAGGATTTAAGAAATCTTAATCCTCTGTTTCAAAATCAAATATTGACTACTGTTTTTATATTACCACTAAATTATTCAGCATCGGTTGCTTCTTCAGCTTCCTTCTTTGCTTTTGTGGTCTTCTTTGCTGCAGGCTTTGCTTCCTTAGCATTTGCTACAACAAATTCTACTGCCTTGCTGATGCAGATATCTTCCATAACCTGCTTCTTGCCGTTTTCACCAAGTAATTCTTTTACCTTGTCATTTTCCATCTTGTAAGCTTCAGCCATCTTGGTTACTTCTGCTTCGAAATCTTCTTCGCTTGCTTCAATAGTTTCAGCAGCAACTACTGCTTCCAATACAAGACGAGACTGGATTCTCTTCATAGCCTGAGGCTTCACCTGCTCAATTAATGCCTGAGGAGTTAAACCGGTGAACTGCATATACTGTTCCATAGAAAGACCCTGAGACTGAATTCTCTGTGCAAAATCTTCTACCATCTGTCTCTGCTGGGTTTCTACCATAGCATCAGGAATTTCCATAGTTGCATCTGCGATGATTGCATCAATTACAGCATCTTCCTTAGCATTCTTAGCATCTGCTTCCTTCTTGTCAGCAATTCTCTTTACGATGCTTGCTTTGTATTCTTCGAAAGTATCGTATTCAGATACTTCACTTGCAAATTCGTCATCCAATTCAGGAAGTTCTTTTTCCTTAATTTCCTTAACGGTACATTTAAATACTGCTGCCTTACCTGCCAATTCGTCTGCCTGATAATCTTCAGGGAAGGTTACGTTTACATCGGTTTCTACGCCGATTTCAGCGCCGATAAGTGCTGCTTCGAATCCGGGAATGAATGCTCCGGAACCGATGGTCAAAGGATAATCCTCGCCCTTGCCGCCTGCAAATGCAACACCATCTACGAAACCTTCAAAATCGATAACAGTCATGTCGCCATCCTTAACTGCTCTGTCAGTTACAGGAATGGTTCTTGCGCTGTTTTCTCTTTCAGTATTGATTTCTGCTTCGATTTCAGCATCAGTTACTTCTACATCAATCTTGTCAACCTTAACACCCTTATACTTTCCTAAGGTTACCGCAGGCTTCAAAGCTACTTCTGCAGTAAAGATGAAAGGCTTACCGGCCTCTAACTGAACCACTTCAATCTTGGGTGAAGATACGATTTCCTCAGTACACTCATCAACTGCCTTCTCGTAAGCATTGGGAATGATTTCGTTCGCTGCATCTTCGTAGAAAACTTCCTTACCATACATCTGCTCGATCATCTTGCGGGGTGCTTTACCCTTACGGAAACCGGGGATGCTGATTTTTCCTTTGTTCTTCTGATATGCGACTTCAATTGCCTTGTCAAGCTCTGCAGCGTCCACTTCAATTGTAAGCTTAGCCATATTCTTTTCTAATTTTTCTACCTGTAAACTCATGGTTACATTTCCTCCTTCATTGCCCCTGTGTAGGCTCTATATGCTTATTATTCAGAGCCATGCAAATTTACAAAACAAGGACCAGCAAGCTTGTTTGCTAGGGACTTGTTTTATAAATTTATATGGCGAGAAGCACACATAAGCTTGCAACTTGCATGCAAGTTGCTTAGTAAAGCCTCGTAAAGGCGATTTTGCGAATGCGTGCTCCGAATAAAAAGCACAGTCACAGTCATTTTACGATTATAGCATATCCCTTTTAAATCTGCAAATGTTTTTCGCAAGATTCCTTGCGTTTTAGCGTTTTTTCACAATTTACATATATAATGTCAACTGTTTAGTTCTTCATTAGAGATAAGGTTATGGTTTCATTAATTTCTATTATTTTTCCCAATTCTAGGAGTCGGGTCATTTGTAAGACCAGCAATATAATCTACTGAAACATTATAGAATTTTGCAAGTGTTATCGCTAATTCAAAAGGAAGTTCTCTCTTCCCAGTTTCGTAATTATGATACGTAGTCCGTTGCATATTTAGTATTTCTGCCAATTTACGTATAGATAAATCTTTATCTTCTCTCAAATCCCGCAATCTTGAATAAAAACCCATAATCAAATCTCCTTTGTTGACGATTGTACAACAAATGATGTATAATTATGGCGTGTGTCACACATATGACGGACACTAAAGATTGGAGGAAATTATATGAAATATGTATTTAAGAAAAGTATCATTTTATTTTGTATTGTATTAGGGTTATGTAGTCTTGTGGCTTGTGGTGAAACCCAAGAACCTTCTGCAAATGCAGAAACGCTAGAGAGTAAACCACAAACGCCAAAGCAAGATACTCCTAACGTTGACAGTTCACCAACAGAACCAAAAAAAGAAAAGATTCTTGCGAATGATGTTTATTCTTTCCCTAATGAGTACTATGGAGTCTCCTATCCTGGAATCTACAACGAAGTAACTGAGCCATTTTTCTTGCGCTCATATGGTTTTTCACTCAAAGGCTCGCATCAATATTTAGGAATGATAAACGACAAACAAGAATTAATTCCTTACGATTTTGAAAATGTATGGAATTATTCAACATTTTCAAATGGATATGCATATATTAATTTCGACTCCCAACCGAATAATTCTTTTTCAATTATTCATAACTCCGGAAATATCATATATCAAAGCCCCAATGATGCTAACTATCAGGTTTTGTGTGGTAGCGATGGATTTTTTTATGTTGAAAAAAAAGTAAGTGGCTATGATGTTTATGAAGTTTCCTACTGGATTGTATCAGCTGATGGAAAATGGACCTCTATTGATTTTGTATCGAATGAAGTCGCATCAGATTTTCAATGCTATGAAAATGCTATATTGCAACTTGGAGATTACATCTTTGTAAATATGAAAAACGGCAACATCTACTACACATCATCACCTGATGAGTACACTCCAAAATATGCAGGCTTTACAAAAAACAATGAACTTATATGGGTACATACCGATAGCTACCACGGACAAGTATACATAACTGATTCAAACAATAACACCAAACAGCTCGCAACAACAAACGGTTGGGGGGAAGCAAAATACAGCGAAGACTTAATCTATATCTCCGACAATGGGGGAAACTGTAGATTTATTAATCTCCAAGGTGAAGTGGTAATTGATCTATCCCAATACAAAATAACAAACCAAGATCCTAGTAAAAGAGAATTTAAACAAGGGGGTATATTTGATAACGGCATAGCACCTTTTCTTATTACCGGAAAAGATGGTCAGCAATACTATATGATTATTGACAAAAAAGGAAAACTTGCTTTTGATCCCATCTCCCTGGACCGAATTGGCAATTTTTCACAAGGATATGTACCCATTGAGCTAGATTTTCAAATGTACCTTATAGACAACAAGGGAAACATTACTCCCCTTCCTTTTGTTGAGGATTGTTATGATCCCATCTTAGAATATTTAATTTATATAGATGGTGTTCTTCTAAATGGAAAGACAGCCACATTTTATGACCTAACTGGCAATGAAATTCCTATAACAATAGCTAACTAAAAAAACAAAACATAAGAGGTGGAATTCTCAACCAGAGCTTCCACCTCTTTTTCATACTCTACCGAATATGTGTGGCAATCAATACGATACTGTTCTTTCCCTGCTTCTCCACATAGTCTGTGACTTTCGCGCGATTCTCTTCATCCAAACCATTGTAAGGTTCATCCAAAAGAATCACATCTGCACAAGCTACCATGGCACGTACCAATGCCACCCTGCGCTTCATACCACCGCTTAACTCTTTACAAGGCTTCTCAATATCTTCTGCATCTAACAATTCTTTCAATGCTTCTGTAGCCTCAAATGCACTACCGGTTACCAGTTCCACATTCTTTACTGCGCTGAATTCTTCGCACAGTCTGTCCTCCTGGAACAAATAGCCTATGCTTGTAACATTGCCTTCCACACGTCCGCTGTCCGGCTGTTCCAACCCTGCAATCAGGCGAAACAAGGTAGTCTTTCCGCTTCCCGAAGGAGACTCAAAATAATACTTTTCACCGGGATAATATTCCGCAGTAACCGCATCCACCACTTTTTTCTCATCATAGGTTTTGGTCAATTCACTGAGACGCAGGTGTTTTTTATCTTCATTTTGAAAAGATGCCGACGTTTTTCCGCATCCATCTGCATTTCCCCTTAGGGTCGATTTTTTCTGTACTGCACCCTTACAGGCAGGTTCCCACGCACCAAACCTTTTCCATACACCTTTTACGCATTTCTCAAATCCCACACTTAAAATCACCACTACCACTGTCCAAGCCAATACCCCCGCAGTATCCAAGTGAATTTTGGACATATACAAGCGTTCTCCAATAGCATGTGCAGGTAAACCGATGACCTCTGCTGCCACACCCGCCTTCCAGCTCATGCCCGCTGCCAGACAAATAGCACTGTCCCAAAAAGGCTTTAATGCCGGGCGATACACATAAAAAAACTTATCCCTTCCCACAATTCCAAAAACCTTTGTCATCTCCAAAAGCTTTTTGTCACAGCTTTTCAATCCTTCCAATGTATTCAAATACAAATTAGGCAATGTCACACAAAAACTGATGGCAACCGCCAAAAAGGATGAACTCCACCAAATCAGAAAAAGCACCACAAAAGAAGCCACCGGCATGGTCTTTAACAAAACCATTACGGGTGCTAAAATCTCTTCCGCCAGCCTTTTATGGGCACTTATCATGGCCAGTATTACACCCAATAACATACCTGCTATAAATCCAAGACCGATACGGAGTACGGATCCTGCACAAGCCTGCCAAAAAGGTGCCTCTGTTGCATGCAAAATCAAGGCACGCAAAGTTTCAAGCGGTCCTACCAGCAATATTTTATTGCCGACAGTCAGACTTATCACCTGCCATACCAAAAGCCAGCCCACACAAATTATTATTTTTCTGAAATAGTTCTTCTCTGTCTTTTTCATCTTACTTTACTGTTCCACTCAAAAACCTATGGTATATAATAAAAATCTTCTGTGGGCAATGTGCCGCCTACAGATGCTTTATCCTGTTCAAACAATACCTGTAAATAACCCATCAGCGCCTGCTTCATTTCCGCACCGTCTATATAAGTAATATTACAATTGGGAATTGCTTTTTTTGCAATGGGCTCCTTGCCTAAAATACCTGCAGCCACAACCAATGTTGCTCCATGCTCCGGATCCGCGTTAATAGCAGCGGTACTTTCTTTGTGTTCTTTCATAAATTGCAATACTGCTTCTTCATTTTCTTCCAAAAATTCTTTTCGAACTACTGTCACACCGGTAACCATGCTGCTTCCGTTCTCACCCTGCAAAAGTCCCCACTGTTCATTCATATCGAGAACCACCTGCAATGCTTCGTTTTGTGTACATGCCACGGTTACAAAAGGCTGTGGAAGCAAACCGATTGCCTGTGGATTTTCTGCAAGAAGTGCTGCCACTTCCGTAGGTTCCGACTTATACTCCAAAGTAACCTCTTCGCTACTCAAACCATTTCCTGCCAGGATATATTGCAATACATAATCCGGAGTAGTTCCTTTTCCTGTCAAATAAATGGTTCTGCCTTTCAGATCAGCCGCCTCATCAATGGTTTCATCACCTGACACCATATACAAAACGCCTAATGTGTTAATGTCGATTACCGAAACAGCACCCTCTGACTTCTGGTACAGGATACTTGCCACATTAGCAGGTACAAGTGCAATGTCCAATTCTCCCTTCAACATAAGGGGCAACAACTCATCCGCTGCCGTTACCATGGTAAATGCATACTGCCCTTCTGCGGTTCCGGCTTCTGCCTTTTCTTTCAAAAAAAGAAGACCCATGGATGTGGGACCTTTCATACCGCCCACGCGAACCTGCACATCCGGTGTCTCTTTTCCACCGCAGGCAACTAATGTTCCCATCATAAATAAAATTCCGATTGTAACAATAAATACTCGTTTTAATTTACAAAACATTTTTTCTACCTTCTTTACTGTAATAGTCTTTTAAGCCATCCCTTATTATAGGAAATCCTTTTCATAATGTCAATTTTTATACAAAACTTACCAACATAATTCATTTTTCTCTGCTCATACTATTATCAAGATAAGTGATGAAAACGCACTGACGCGGTCAGAACAGCGAATGTGATTCCTACGGAATACTCTGCATGTTTCTTCCGGGATAAGTGTGAATCGCACTTATCTTGGAAATAGGAAAAAGCAGAAATATAGGAGGAAATAACTATGAACAAGAATTCTAACAGAATGGAAGTTCCTGAAGCTAAAGCAGCTATGGATCGTTTTAAAACAGAAGTTGCATCTGAACTCGGCGTAAACTTGAAGGAAGGTTACAACGGTGACTTAACTTCTCGTGAAGCAGGTTCTATCGGTGGCGAGATGGTTCGTAGAATGATTAAGAAGCAGGAAGAACAGATGAGATAATGCTGTAGATGCAAAAAGGGAGTTCAGAGAAATCTCTGAACTCCTTTTACATAGTCTCAATTAGTTTTTGCCACAGCACTTCTTATACTTCTTGCCGGAACCGCATGGGCAGGGATCGTTGGGATATACTTTTGCTTCTTTTACTACTGTAGTAGAAGACTTCTGTTCTTTGTAAAGAGCCTTTCTGGTATCCTCATCAAAGATATCATTCCAAGCTTCCAAACCGTACAACCAATCTGCTTCTGCGGCTACCATGTTCTTGTACAAAAGAGCCTTATCGAATCCCAAATTCACTTCTGTATCTTCTTCCATCTCTTCGATAGGGTTTGCTTCCACCAAACTATCGTTGATACCATCCAAAAATCCTGTCATGGTCATAATGGATACATCATACTTCTCTGCTAATTCCTTTACTGTTCCCTTCACTACTTCATCAGGGTTCTGCAATAACTGCTGATAAATTTCAGTTTCCTTTGCAAAATATGCATTCCAAAACTGCTGTAACTTATCTCTTCCAAGATTCTCATTATAAGCAACTTCTTTCCACTGCTGTAATAATGCCATATCTAAATACCATACCTTTCCATTGCTTCTATATTGTAACTATTTCTTTGAGAAATCGTTCTCACTTTTGATAGTATATAACAAAATCCTTGTAAAAACAATAAAAACAAAAAAAAATGTTAAGAATTTGTATCTTCTTTGAATATTTCCCTTAAATCCGTCCATAATAATACTATCATTGGACCCCTCCTTTGATCCAACAAAAGATACGAATAATACTTAAAATCCTCCCCTAAGAAGGCTCCGGGCATTTTTGTAAAGTGTCCGGGGCTTTTGCTTGCGAAAAACAAAATATAATGATATGCTTAGTATTGGAAAAAGAAAGGAAGGATATTTTATGGAAGATAAACAAACCCCAAAACACAAATGGACTTCAAAAAGAATTGTAGCACTTATCGGTGTTTTTCTCTTAATTGCACTGTATGTAGTATCCTTGTTTATATCACTATTTATCCCTGAAAGATCTGGTGACATGCTTCTCTTCTGCATATTCGGCACCGTTGCAATTCCGTTTTTAATTTGGATATATATTTGGATGTACGGAAAACTTACCGGTCGACACACCATCGCTGATGTTGATTTTTTACAGGATACAGATGATACAGAAACACATTAAACCATAAAACTTTTATTTTGCTTCACAAAATAAAGGCTCCTTTCTGAGCAGACAAATCTGTTGTTTCACTTGTCCGCTTAGAAAGGAGCCTATTATTGTACTTTTTTCATAAATCAATTAATAACCAAAAGCATACAGAAAAAGCATTGTCTCATGCATAATAAAAATTACAAAAATAATATAAATCAAGAAAAGTGCGCCAAAGATAGTACCGATAAGACCACATATAAAACCGGTCTTTGCCATACCATTGGAAATCCCGCCGGCATCTCTTTTAGATTTGCCGGATAATGCCATTCCGACAATCCCCAAAACAAGACCTAAAATTCCGTAGCACCAGCAAAATACGATAGAGAGGATACCGCAAACCATACTTGCAATGGCGGTTCCCTGTCCGGGTACATTCGGTGTGGGTGTAACATTCTGATAAGGTTGTCCATACATGTTAGGTGGTGTATACATTTTTTCTCCTTTTCATTAGGGCATCCATGCCTGTGTCATATTTTAAAAACATTTCCATAAATTCCTATCGTTCTCGCAGAAAACACATTTCCGATATCGATTTTTCTTTATCTTTTTGTATTACTCTTTCCCATCCCAACAATAGGTACATAATTTAGAACGATCGATTCCGACCGAATCCAACATATCATCCAAACGATGATAACGCAAAGTGGTAAAGTTCAATTTCGTACAAATACGGTCAACCATTTCCTGATACTGAGGGCTTTCCGGGTTAACATAATTCATTAAATCAATTTCCCTGCTATCCCCTTCCATTTCCTTGATTACTCTTCTGGTAATCAAATCCATCTCTGAAGAAGAACGAGAAAAGTTCAAATATTTACATCCATACATAAGCGGTGGACAGGCAGGACGAATGTGAACTTCCTTTGCTCCGCTCTGATACAAAAATTCTGTAGTCTCACCCAACTGAGTTCCTCTTACAATAGAATCATCAATCAAAAGCAGACTCTTGTCCTGAATCAAATCATGCACCGCAATCATCTTCATCTTAGCAATCAGATTACGTTGCTTCTGAATAGTAGGTGTAAAGGATCTGGACCAGGTAGGTGTATATTTAATAAACGGTCTGGAAAAAGGAATTCCGGAGCGGTTCGCATAACCGATAGCATGTGCCATACCGGAATCCGGTACTCCTGCTACAATATCAGGCTTTACATTATCTCTGTCAGCCAATCTTGCACCACAGTTGTAACGCATCTGCTCTACACTGATTCCTTCATAGGAAGAAGAAGGATAACCATAATATACCCAAAGGAAGGTACAAATCTTCATATCCTTACCCGGTTGTACCAAAGTAGTTACATACTCCGATGTAATTACAGCAATTTCACCGGGTCCCAATTCTCTTACATCCTGATATCCTAAATTTAAATAAGCAAAGCTTTCAAATGCTGCACAATATGCATTGTCCTTTTTACCAATGGCAATGGGCGTACGTCCCATTTTATCTCGAGCCACATATATTCCCTTAGGCGTCAACAGCATAATGCTCATGGATCCCTCAATCAACTCCTGCGCATACTGAATGCCTTCTACTACATTTTCTCTTTGATTAATAATGGAAGCCACCAATTCGGTAGCATTAATATCTCCGCCGCTCATCTCCAGGAAATGAGAATGTCCTCTGTTAAATAATTCCTGCACGATTTTATCAGTATTATTTATTTTACCCACAGTGGCAATAGCGTACGTTCCGTGATGAGAACGTACAATCAACGGCTGGGGTTCATAATCAGAGATACATCCGATACCCAGATTACCCACCATGGCATTTACATCTTTATCAAATTTGGTACGAAAAGGAGAGTTTTCAATATTATGAATCGCTCTATCGTATCCTTTCTCCTTGTCATACACGGCCATACCGGCACGTCTGGTTCCTAAATGAGAATGATAATCTGTTCCGAAAAACAAATCGAAAACACAATCTTCCTTTGAAGCTACGCCAAAAAATCCGCCCATTCTTCTTTCCTCTCCAAACTCAATTTTTTCATACCCGTTTATTATGTCATATGTTTTCCAATAAATCAATACGGCAAAATTGCCCTATTTTTTGTCAAATTTGCTCACCATTTCGGCAATTTCTTCCGCATATTCCGGATAAGTTCTGGCCACATCCATGATTTCGTTTCTGGCATTATCCGCTACTTCATTATTGTATTCCATCTGTTTGCGCAAAGTCTGTCTGCGGACAATCAGTTCATGACGCATTTCCACTAATTCATTTCTGTTAAGCAAGGCATCTACTCTGGCCGTAAAACGTTGCGGGTAACGCACTCTGAATCGGCTCAGTATTTCCAGCAACTGTTTCAGATAATATTCTCTCTTTGCTTCTGCTTCCAAATACTGATTTCGAAGTTCCTTCTCCTCCAGATATTGAGCATATCTCTTTTCCAGTGTCTTTACATTCGGAACCTGGTACTTCAACTGTAAATAACTCAACAGGTTGGTATTATTTACATATTTGATTTTCACTTTATTTTGCAATTGGATTAATTTATTGGTTGCTCTTTCTACACGCCTCAGTTCTTTTCCGGCATCCATATATTTTATACACAATATGGTAATTGCCAATGCCGTTACTAAAACTGCCACAAAGTATCCTATGGTTGCATCTATTTCCAAAGCAAATTGTAAAATAAGCAAGATGCCGATACATACTACCATTGCCGCCAAAAAGATTACCGCCATACCGCGGAAGTTAATCAGCATCCCTTGTAATTCTTCTTTCCGGTAAGTGTAAGCATGTTTTTCCCTTCCCAATCTTTGAAGATCCTGCTTCACAATGGCACCATACTCTTCCGCTTCCTTCATCTTGCGAATGCCTGTCTCAATCTCCCCTTCTCTTTCTTTCAATCCGTAATATATGGAATCCGGCATTTTATTTTTTTTATTTAAATATCCTTGACGCTCCTGGTCAATTGTCTTCAAACGTTGCGCCGCAATATTCAGATTTTCCTTTTCTCCGGGCGGCAATGATTCTATCTCCTCCGTATCGGTCAAATACGCTGTCACCAAAGAATACTCACCGCCGAGAAGTTCCACTTCTTTTTTTGCCTCAGCCATTTGCTCCAGGCAATCGTCTATATACTTCTTACGTTCTTCCTTTATGCGAAAATCAACACCATCTCTGGAATAAACAATTTCTTCCCAATCATCTTCTGCAAGATTCGTTTCTTTCCGCCTAAACAACCACTGTAATAAACCCATATCTTACCCCGCTTCGTACTAGATGCAATTTCTGTACTCTTCCTTTAGCGCATCTATCAGTTGGTCACATTCCTCTTCGTATCGCTGCACTTCACCTTTGGTTTTCCACTCTTTCATATTTTGAAGACCCATGAAGGTCGCAGACTGTGTCCACTTTGTTTCCCACTCTTCTAACTGCTTTTCTATTTGCAACGATAACTCATATGCTCCCGGCATGCCGGCAATTAACGCAATATACTCTTTTTCTGTAAGTTCCATTCTCTTCGCCAGCAAGAATCGCTTCAACGCCTGACTTTCTCCGCCAATCTCATAAGAACGCTTAAAGCACTCCGCTGCCTCCCCATACAAATGCAGGGACGCCAAAATCATGCCCTTATTGTGTAACGCATCTGTCAAAACAGCCTCATTACGTTTTATATCTTCTGCCTTTTCCAATGCTTCAATCAAATCATCGTATTCTTCCAGTGCCACGGAACATTTACCGTGAGTAGCCAGATAATCTATCCGTAGCTTCCGCTTTTCATAATCTGTGAGGCCGGAATTATTTTTGATGGTACTTTCCACACTTCGAATAGTTTCGGTATCGTAAAAACCCACATATTCCATAATCAGTGTTACAAAGGCACTTAACGACCCTTTGTGATGTACCAGCGAATACAAATTCTTCGCAAGTTGCGGCAAGTCACACTGGGTATCTATGAACTGAAGTAACTTATCATGCATGATTTCCCTACCCAGTAAAAAGGCATTCTCTTTCAAGCAAAAACACAGTTCTTCAATACTGTATACGGAAACACCCAGGTTTTCAAAACAATATGAACTTTT
>JAZNQI010000091.1:0-2307 GCA_045590095.1 Acetatifactor sp.
TTTCCTGTAAAACAAAGGAGCCGGCGCATATTTGTTAGTAGATAATGTGATACCGGCCAAACCTTTTTCACTCACATAACGGTTGACTTCCTCCATCAACATGGAGCCGTATCCGGTGCGTTGATATTCCGGCTTCACAAACATCTCCTCTACAAAAACCTCACTATTGTTCCACCATACTTTTTCATGGGCAAACAAGCCGCCCACAATTTCTTTTTCATCAACCAACACAAATCCCACAAACTTTTTCATCTCAAAAAAGTCTGTCAGATATTCTGTTGCCACCTCTTTCGTCCAACAGCACTGCCACATCTCATTATTGTATACACTACAAAGAATTGCTGCACATTCAGCAATATCCTCTCGTTCCATCTTTCGAATAATCATTTTCTACTCCTATCATCCTTGCATTGTTTAATGGTCTCCTGACACCAGGAAAACAGCAATTCATAAGACTCCTCAAAATCGTATGGTTCGCCTTTGCTCAGTTCCAATGCCTTTGCCAAAACCTGTTTATTCTTTCCGGTCAGTACCGCCAAAAGTTCTTGCTTGGTCTGCATGAATTCACCCTGCTCCAGAAAGTGCAGGTTTTGTAGGATAAAAAACACTCCTTTGTAACTGCCTGGCAAGGCCGCCACATTTCTTTCCCTGCTTCTGTGAATGTAACGATGGCAGATTTCATGAAACAGGTTATTTACGCTCATATTGACAAAGTTCCAAATATCCTGCTCGGTATAGTCGGGCACCAATTCTTCCAGTTTTCCGTAGTAGTCCTTGGTCGTATGTAACACATGGCAGATTTCCAGAGGATTCCAATGAGCCAGTTCTTCCTTTCCCACTATAAAGCCACAGGATTTCTCCGGCTCCTCCAGCTTGAAAATGGCAGTTCGATACAAATCCATATCCGAAACCTGCATGTCATCAATTACCACCATGATATCTATATCGCTGTTTTCGTTAGCCTCGCCACGCAGATAACTTCCTTGCAAACCCATGTAAACCAGGCGCTCTCCCAGCGCCTCATGCAAATCCTTTGTCAGTTGTGCAATATAGTTTTCATAATCAATCATCCTTTGTCACCTCCGGGGCGTCTCCTACGCCCCTGCCGTCTCGCTCATCTTAAGCTGCGCATTTACAAGTCCATAGTAAATGCCCTGTTTCTCCAAAAGTTCATTGTGGGTACCGATCTCAGCCACGCCGTGCTTGTCAATAACCACCAGGCGGTCTGCATTACGCAGAGTAGAAAGTCTATGGGCAATCGCAAATGTGGTTCTGCCCTTTACCAGTCGATCCAACGCCTGCTGAATCAAAAATTCACTCTCGGTATCCAGTGCCGAAGTCGCCTCGTCCAAAATCAGAATACGAGGATTGTTCAAAATCGCTCTTGCGATGGCGATTCGCTGACGCTCACCGCCGGACAAATTGTAGCCATGCTCGCCCACATAGGTATTGTAACCGTCAGGTGTCTTGGTGATGAAATCGTGAGCATTGGCTGCCTTGGCCGCCCGGATAACTTCCTCCAAAGTCGCATCCTGCTTCGCAAAGCGGATGTTCTGCAAAATCGTTCCGGAGAACAGGAAAGTTTCCTGCAACACTACACCAATCTGGGAATGCAGGCTCTCTATCTGAATATCTCTCAAATCGCATCCATCCAAAGTAATGCTTCCCTGGTCCACGTCATACAGGCGCATAATCAGATTAATCAAAGTGGATTTACCGGTTCCGGACGCACCTACCAGACCAATCATTTCCCCCGGCTCCACGGAGAAGTTGATATTCTCCAGCACCGGTTCATAGGTTTGATATCCAAAGGATACATTTTCAAAAGTGAACGCACCCTTAATTGGAAATGCCTTGCTATCTTCCCTGTCTGCCAGCATAGGCTCCTCGTCCAAAACATCATAAATTCGATTCAAACTGGTAATCATCTGCATAATCATACGGGGCAAGCCGGTCATCCAACTCAAAGGTCCGAACAAATATCCGCTGTAAGTAATAAACTGCACCAACTGACCTACACTCATGTCGCCTTCCAGTACGTCGATACCGCCGAAATAAATAGCGATATATGTACCTGCACCCAGGAAAAACAGTAGAATCGGGAAGAAAATCGCCCAAAAGGTTTCATTTTTCTTCTGAATCACCGCAAACTCTTCCGTCTTTTTCGTAAACTTGGCACTTTCGCGCTCTTCCTTACCAAATGCCTTTACAATACGCATACCGGAAATAATATCCTGCAGGTTGCTGTTCAGATCGTCCGCTTTTAACCACTGTCTGTGGAAAATCACGCGGATATGGTGCCAGAAC
>JAZNQI010000092.1:0-18643 GCA_045590095.1 Acetatifactor sp.
TACCCATGGCAGTCTTTGGCTCATCTTCCGGAAGTACTTTTATCTTCACAGTAACACCCATCTCTCGATCTGCTTCTGTCAGCTCCATTTCTGAACTTAGTGCAAGGGCAGGCATGAAAATACTGCCCGTCTCTCCAACACACTCTATTAAGGCCTCTATGACGGTTTCTGCACCACCTTCTATATATCCGAAGCTACTGAGGGAACTATGTACTTCCAGTACCATGCCCTCCTGCAAACCAACTCTTTTCAGTTCTTCCACTAATTGCGCTTTGTTCATACCTTATTCTCCCATACAAAAATAACTCGGCAAACCGGCTAGAAACTAGCTTTTGTCGAGTTATTTTTATGTAAGTAAAACGATAAGCCGGGTTATGTCGTGAATGATCATCTATCTAGAACGTTTGTTACCAAACGCTTCAAGCGTCCCACCTGAAAGCAGATCGGGCAAATCTATAGCTTTCTGTTTGGACTTGCTTCGGATGGGGTTTACATGGCTCCGACTGTTACCAGCCGGACGGTAGTCTCTTACACTGCCTTTCCACCCTTACTTTGCGACTTTCTACGAAAGTCGCTACGAGTTTTCTTCGAAAACTCTCTTGCGACTCTCAAATAAATATCGCATAGCGGTATATTTCTGTTGCACTGGCCTTGGAGTCACCTCCACCGGACGTTATCCGGCATCCTGCCCTATGAAGCCCGGACTTTCCTCACCTGCATTACTGCAGCCGCGATCATTTATTTTACTTACATTGGTTTGTATTCTATCATAGTATACTTATTTTTTCAAGCCTACTCCTGCGACATTCCCCACACCTGCTCTACCAGTGCCTTGCAATTCTTCAAAGAAAAATCACTGTCCTGACTGCGAATCAAATTCTCCTCTGCCAGTTCTTCCGTATAATCCTCCAGATACCAAACCGTGTATTCTTCACCTTGTGCAATGTGGCACACCAAAGGTATGGCATCATACTCCAACACTACTACTTTACCGCTATCATCACGACCAATGGTCACATCAGCCAAGGCTCCAACGCACCTATTCATAACACCTTCACCTGTTCCGGAGGTACCGTTCACAAAATTTCCCAAAGAATAGTACACCAGCATTTCATGTCCCTCATCATCAAATACCCATTCTACTGGTTCGATTACATGGGGATGCGTACCCAATACCAAGTCCACGCCCTGCTTTAAAAAAATCTCCGTCCACTTTTTCTGATTGCTTGCCACTCCCAGATAATACTCATTTCCCCAATGTGGACAAACCACAGTAAAATCAGCTATTTCCTCCGCCTTTTGAATATCGGCGATAACCTTTTCCTCTTCCATATAATTCACTAAATAAGGCATATCTGCAGGTGTAGCAATGCCATTGGTTCCATATGTATAGTTAAGTATGGCAATCTTCATGCCGTTTTGCTCGTACACATAAATTTCATTATCCTGCATTTCCTGACTGTCATTCATTCCCAGCCACGCAATCTCCGGATAATTTTCCTCCCAGAAATTCATGCAATTTATTACGCCCCGTTTTCCCTTATCCAAAGTATGATTGGTTCCGTGAAGTATCACATCAAAACCTGCTTCTGCTTCTGCATGTCCCAGCTCATACGGTGAATTAAAGCAAGGATATCCTGATAGTCCCAGCTCCGTCCCTCCGAGAATGGTTTCCTGATTTACCAAAGCCAAATCCGCAGACTCTATTTTTTCCTGCACATGCACAAATAAATGGTCGAAATTATAGCTTCCGTCCTCCTGTAGACCGGAGGCTACCACTCTTTCATGCATCAACATATCTCCTACCATGACCAAATTGATTTCCGGCTTCGGCGTAGGAGTAGGCTCCGAAGTTGGTGTAGGGGTCACTACCGGCTCCGAAGTTGGTGTTGGTGTCGCGATCGGTTCCGGCGTGACTGCCGTCCCATTTTCGGGAAACACATCCTCTGATACTGCCGGTTCCGGGGTCAAACCGGGCTGCCCGGCCCCCACCGATGCAGTATTATCCTGTGCACCGCAGGCACAAAGATACACTGCCATGAAACAAAACATTCCTATGAACTTACTAACTCTTCCAATGCTTTGCCTCATAAACATCTGCCTCCTTTATCTTAAAATACCCACTGATATAAAATTCCGTACAACTCTCTGATATAATACGTAGGAAACAGCCATTTGGCAGTTTTTCCGCATATCGCCGTACTCTCAATTCCCAAATCCTTGGCCACAAGGCTCGCCCTGTATTGATGATACTCGCTTGTTACAATGGCAATTTCTTCCGACAAATGATTTTCCCGTATTACTTTCAGACTAAACTCCAGATTTTCTCTGGTAGAAGTGGATTTATCTTCCTTATATATTCGACTTCCGTCAATACCGTTTTCGGTTAAATACCGATACATACATTCCGCTTCCGAAATATTTTCACCGGGTCCCTGCCCTCCGGATACCACGCAATAAACATCCGGATGGTCCTGCATATATTCAAGTGCTGCATCCAATCGTTCCTGCAAAGATAAACTGGGAATCTCTCCACGTACTTTACAGCCTAATACCACCAGAGTTTCCTGTCCCTTAGGCTCATTGTTCATAGCTCGTAACATTAACGTTGTAAGCACAATTACCAGTCCTAAAACAATAATTGCAACTCCTTCCGTAAAATAGACAAACCATCTTAAGAAGCGATGCTCTTTGCATTTTCGAACCATTCGATTAACTCTGTTAAAAAACAATCCATAAATCACAAACAGCAAAGCCACTGCAATTCCGGTGGCATTTCCAATATTTACTCCCACTGATAAACTGAGCGGAAGTAGGAAAAGTGGCAGAGAGAACACTCCCACTGCCACTAAAATTATACGAAACAATATCGTCCAACTCATTCTTTTCATCATATTTATGTTCCATACCTTTCCTTGTGAGAATCTAATAAAATTCTACCACAAGGATGCTTTAGAATGAATTAATGCTTTCCAAAGATTTCTAAAGATATGTGAAAGATTATACCTTAAAGCAGCTTCCCCCCACGAATTCTCTGCAAATAGAGTTGTTCGGCAGACTTTCACTGCTTACACCCAGGAAGTACTCCAAAAACTTAAGCAAACGCTTTGCTTCATAGTACTCCGGTTCCTCTTTCGATATACTGAAAAGCAAAGGCTCTGCAAACTGCTTGATTACCGCCAATTCATAAATCAGCGCTGAATTAAACATAGCATCAGCCTGTTCCTGGAAGGGGAAAATATACTCTTCCTCACCTCTTCTGACAGAGGGCCACATACCGATAGTTCTCTTGGCATCCGCACCTCTTGTACGTGCATCTCTTACCATACGGCGAAGTAATCGCCCGTCTGTAGTAGGAATACGATTATGTCCGTCTAAATTCATGCTGGTAAGTGCACTGATATAAATTTTATACTTGCTTTCATCCGGCAATGTGCTGGAGGTCTTGGGATTCAATCCATGAATTCCTTCTATTACCAAAATATCATCCAGTCCTAATTGCTTGAAATTACCATGATATTCACGTTTACCAATCTTGAAATTAAAAGTAGGAAGCTCAACTCTTTCACCGGCCAATAATTTACCCATGTCTCTATTAAAGGTTTCAATATCAATGGCTTCCAAACACTCAAAATTGTAATCTCCATTTTCATCTCTCGGAGTCAATTCTCTGTCTACGAAATAATCATCCAGAGCAATAGGATGAGGTACCTTTCCCATGGTTCTTAACTGAATGGATAATCTGTGTGAAAAACTAGTCTTTCCGGAAGAAGAAGGACCCGCTATCATAATAAACTTAACATTACCGCGCTCTACGATATCCCTTGCAATTTCACCGATTCTACGTTCCTGCTTTGCTTCCTGCACCAAAATCAAATCACTCAAGGAACCATTACAAATACGCTCATTTAAGCGTCCTACTGTATCCAATCCAACCTCTGCCGCCCACTTTTCAGCAGTCTGAAGTGTCTTAAACAATTGTGTTCTTTCTTCAAACGGCTTCACTACAGTAGTATTCTTCTTACCCGGAAGAAGAAGCATAAAACCTTCCTCATACGCAATGACATCAAACCATTTCACATATCCCGCATTGGGAAGCATATATCCGTAATAATAATCGTAATAACCATCCAATTCATAGATGTTAACCAAAGAACCTCGGCGATAGCGGAACAATCTCTCTTTGTCCGCCATTCCCTTCTCTTTGAACAACTCCATAGCATCGTCCAGAGGATACGACTTTTTCATAAAAGGAACCGCAGCATCACAAAGAGCCTGCATCTTTTCCTTTATTTTCGTAGCATTTTCCTTTGTTGGTTCTACCTGGCCGTCTGTAGTGATATACGAACCGTTTCCGACTGCAAATTCCACTCTTGCATTCTGTGCCACATCATTTCCGTACAAATCAAATACTGCTTTCAAAAAAAGCATGGTTGCACTGCGCACGTAAGTTTTGTAACCCACATCATCCTTTAAGGTAAAAAAACTAATCTCACAATCCTTTTTTAACTGCTTAAAAAGTTCCCTGATTTTACCGTTTACGGATACCAGACCAATCAATCCGTCATATTGCTCCTGATAATCCTGTGCGATACTTTCGTAAGTAGTACCTTCCGCATACTGCTTCTCTTCCCCTGCAATTGTAACTGTAATCATACGATACCCCTTTCTCCGATTGAGAATCACACAATCGGACATACCTCATTACATGTACCTCTGTGCCTTTCGAATCAGCAATAGTTCCTTCTCCAATTCTGCAATCCGCTTTTCATCGGCACCTGCTTCTTTTAAGTTATTCAACAATGTTTCCACATATCCCTGGCTATGTTCCAAAAACTGCTGCAAAACAGCATTCTTTTCCTTTAAAAGCAATTCTCCGTATGCATCCCAAAGTTCCTGTTCCTCAGCTGAAACAGGCTCTACGCACTCTCCCGCACAGGGTACCGCTTTCATCATAGGATAATATTTTCCCTCTTCAAAAATCATATTCTCTTCTACAATCAGATATCCTTCCTGTCGAAGAAATTTTCGAAAAAGTGCTATTTCCGACTGGGGTTGCAAAATCAATTCCTGCATAGCTTTTGCTTTTTCTCTGCCTTCCGTCAGGATCTTAATCATCAACGGACCGCCCATTCCTGCACATAACATACAATCAGCTTCCCCCACTTGTATGTTTTCCAGACCGTCAGAAAGACGTGTTTCTATGTAATTTTGCAGACTGTATTGAGAAATATGTTCCTTCGCACGTTCTAAAGGGCCATTTCTTACATCCATGGCATACACCTTGGGAGCAATATTTTGCTGCACCAAATAAATGGATACAAAGCCATGATCACAGCCCACGTCACACACAATTCTCCCCTTAGATACCATATCCGCCAATGCTTGCATTCTTGCAGATAATTTTACCGTCTTCATTAATCCAGAAAATCCTTTAACTTTTTACTACGGCTGGGATGACGCAATTTTCTGAGTGCTTTTGCCTCAATCTGACGAATACGTTCACGGGTAACCTTGAATTCCTTTCCTACTTCTTCCAAAGTACGTCCGCGACCGTCATCCAATCCAAAACGTAAACGAAGTACCTTCTGTTCTCTGTCGGTCAAGGTACTGAGTACTTCCACCAACTGCTCCTTTAACAAAGTATATGCAGCCGCATCCGCAGGTACTGGTACGTTATCATCCTGAATAAAATCTCCTAAATGGCTATCTTCTTCTTCACCGATAGGTGTTTCCAAAGATACCGGTTCCTGACTGATTTTCAAAATTTCACGTACTCTGTCTACAGGCATACCCATTTCTTCCGCAATTTCTTCCGGAGACGGTTCTCTGCCAAGTTCCTGTAACAACTGGCGACTTACACGAATGAGTTTATTAATGGTTTCCACCATATGAACGGGAATACGAATGGTTCTTGCCTGGTCTGCAATTGCTCTTGTAATAGCCTGGCGAATCCACCATGTTGCATAGGTTGAAAACTTATATCCTTTACGGTAATCGAATTTTTCTACAGCTTTAATCAGACCCAAGTTTCCTTCCTGAATCAAATCTAAGAAAAGCATACCTCGGCCAACATATCTTTTTGCTATACTTACTACCAGACGCAGGTTTGCCTCTGCCAAACGCTTCTTTGCATCCTGGTCTCCCTCTTCCATTCTCTGTGCCAGTTCAATTTCTTCTTCGGCACTTAACAAAGGAACCTTACCGATTTCCTTCAAATACATACGAACAGGGTCTTCGATACTGATACCGTCCGGAACGGATAAATCAATGTTTTCTACATCTACCTCATCCTCTTCGGTCAGAATAATACTATCCTCGTCCACATCATCTACTTCAGTAATGCGAAGCACATCAATTCCTCTTTGCTCCAATGAATCGATTACCTTTTCAAACTGTTCTTCCTCGAGTGGAATATCTACTAAAAATTCAACAACCTCCTGATATTCCAATACGTTTTTCTTTTTCTTGGCATATCCTAAAAGTTCATTGATTTTCTCTTCTAAGCGTGCCTGTGTGTTTTCGTCCATTCTATGGTTCCATCCTTCCTAGTTGTATTTATTGTTTTACAAATCAGTATTAACGCTAATCCAAGGAAATATGCGTCTTAGCCAGTTCTTCCAAAGCTTTCTTGCCGGCTATTACTTTATTAAGGGCACTCACATCTGCTCCCAGCCTGCCTGCGAAAAATTCGTAACTGTTTTTCTTGACCGCATATACAATATCATGAAATGCTTTTTCCTTTTCCTGCTTTGTATTCAATTGTGGCAAATTTGTATTAAAGAGAGCTGCTGCCTCTCTCTGTTCTTCTTCATCAGAAAACATACTGATAATTGCTGCCGGGTTATAAGTCCCCTGATCCAAATCCGCAAACAACCTTTCTGCAACTCTTCGATACAAATCTTCTGTAAAATCCTCTGCCGAAATATATTTTGTAATTTTAGCGTATACGTTTGGTTCATCCGTAATCCAGGTAATCAAAAGCCTCTGTGATTTCTTTGCATTCTCTTCCGGAGTATTCTTTTGCTTGATACCTGATTTGGGACGCTCCACCGGTTTCGCCAAACCGGTTTGAACGGCGTAACTGTTCACCAGCTTACGCAAATTATCAAAACCGATATTATATTTCTCGGCAATGGCTTCTATATAGTTTTCCCGCTCCACTTCCACCGAGAATTCACATAATTTCTTTGCTATTTCTTTGTGGAATTTTGTTTTCGATTCGGGATCCTTTAAATCAAAATCCCTGCTTAGGATGCGTATTTCAAAAAAGAAACTGTTTTCAGCCTGATTAATTCTTTCCTGAAAGGCTTCCTTTCCTTCTGCCTTCATGAATTCATCCGGGTCTTTGTAAGGTGTCATATTTATGACCTTACCGGATAAACCGGCTTCTTTCAAAATTCCGATTGCGCGAAGTGCTGCTTTTGTTCCTGCGCCATCGCTGTCATAAGCAAGCAAAACATTATCTGTATACCGTCTGAGTAAATTCGCCTGTTCCACAGTAAATGCCGTACCCAGAGAGGCAACTGCCTGATTAAAACCGGCCTGATGCATGGCGATTACATCCATATAACCTTCACATAAAATAATGTTGCCGCTTTTTGCCGTACGGGCAAATTGTAACCCATACAAATTTCTTCTTTTATCAAATACGGGCGTTTCCGGTGAGTTCAAGTACTTAGGCTCTGCATCACCCATAACCCGACCGCCAAAACCAATTACCTTTCCGTGTACGTCCGAAATAGGATACATAACACGATTGAAAAACTGACTGGTCATACCATATTTCTCGGAATAATTGGCCAACCCCGCTTCTTTTATCAATTCATCCTCAAAACCTTTTTGCTTCAAATATTGAACTAACGAAGCTCCGCTTTTACCTGAGTATCCCAAACCAAACTTACGCATGGTCTCTTCGGACAATTCTCTTTTTTGTAAGTATTTATATCCGATTTCACCATGGGGTGTACGCAATTGATAATAAAAATACTTAGCTGCCTCTTTATTTACTTCCAAAAGACGTGCACGTTTGTTTTCTCGCGCTTTCATCTGCTCATCGTATTCCAATTCCGGCAAATTGACACCGGCTCTGTCAGCCAACATCTTTATTGCTTCCGGAAAAGAATAGTTTTCATAATTCATTACAAATGTAAACACATTACCGCCGGCACCGCAACCAAAACAATGGTACATCTGCTTTGCACCGTTTACAGAAAAAGAAGGGGTTTTTTCATTGTGAAACGGGCAACACCCCCAATGATTTGCGCCTTTCTTTTGTAGTCGTACATATCCGGCAACAACATCCACTATATCGTTTTTCATCCTGACTTCTTCTACAAGTTCTTCCGGATAATACATGAAATCGTCCTTTCCTTAAAATGCGCCCTGCCAGCCGACGTCTTCGCCCTGCCAGCTCGATTTACGGACGCTCTGCGTCCTTTCCCGCTGCTTCGCAGCTAAAAATCTCGCTAGGCGCTACGCGCCCTATGTATCCTTCATGTAAGGCACTCGCTTGCAAGCAAGCTTGCGCTCAGCCTTACATGAAGGATACGCAGGGCTTTGTAGGTTTATATGTGCCATGATTTGGGAATATAAATCTCCTCGTATTGAGCAATGGCAAATCTATCGCTCATGGCACCTACGTAATCACATACCACTCGTTCTCTCGGTTCACCCTGAGAAATCATTTCCAAAAATTCCTCCGGCAAATCATCAATATTTTTCAGATAATGCTGATACAATGTCTCCATCAGCATTTCTGCTTTACCTTCCTCGCTCTTTGCTTCCGGATTTTGATACACTCTTTCAAACATGAATTTCCGCAATTTTTGCATTGCATCCGCAATGGGCTCTGACATCATAATATCGTTCTTTCCAAAACTGGTTGTTACAATGTCATGAATAAAATGATCCAGACGCTCTCCGGTTGTATAACCGATAACGTCTCCGATTTCCTTTGGCACATCACTTTCTTTTAGGATGCCGCCCCTGATGGCATCATCCATGTCATGATGTATGTAAGCAATCTTGTCTGAAAAACGGACTATTTTCCCTTCCAAAGTACTAGGTTTTCCTACTGTTTGGTGATTGAATATTCCGTCACGGACTTCAAATGTCAGATTCAACCCTTTTCCCTGTTTTTCCAAAATCTCAACAGTTCTGACACTTTGTGCATTATGTTCGAAACCATACGGACAAATACGATTCAAGGCTCTCTCGCCGGCATGTCCAAAAGGAGTATGTCCTAAGTCGTGTCCCAATGCAATTGCCTCAACTAACTCTTCATTCATACGCAATGCTCTGGCTATTGTTCGAGCATTCTGTGACACTTCTAATGTATGTGTCAAACGCGTACGATAATGGTCTCCTTCCGGGGTCAGAAAAACCTGCGTTTTATCTTTTAATCTACGAAAGGCTTTACAATGAATAATCCTGTCACGATCTCTCTGGAACACTGTTCTGATATCACATTGTTCCTCCGCTCTCTGACGCCCTTTACTATCCACGCTATGCATTGCATAAGGACTTAAATATTCCTGTTCCCACTGTTCCAACGTTTCACGTATATTCATTACACCAAGCCTCCTTGTAGCACAAAGCAAACCTCTCTGTAACATTGGTCTCTACTTGTAATATTCTGTATTTTTGCAAAAATTCCTTTTCGCATTTTAATATACTTTACAAATTTTGCATTTTCTATCGACATATTTCGTAAATGAACTCTGCAATCATTCCTACAGCTTCACGAGCCATTTTGGTGGGCATCATCTGAAACACATGACACATGCCCTCAAATTTATCAATCTTAACAAAAGCATTGGCCTCTATCATACGCTTATACAAACGTAAAGAATCGCTATACAGTATTTCATTCTCCCCAACTTGAATATAAGTGGGCGGAAACTTTTCAAACTCTCCAAAAAGCGGAGAAATATAAGGATTTTCAAAATCCTGACCCGTTGCATAACTGTCTCTCATTTTATACAAATAAGTCAGATTCAGAACCGGGTCCATGTCCGCTCTTTTCGTAATGGATTGCCCCGAATGGGTCATATCCGTCCATGGTGATAAAAGAACCACTCCCTTGGGCAACCTTCTACCCTCTTCTTTTAACTTAAATACCAACGCCAGAGCCAAATTGCCGCCGGCCGAATCTCCTGCCACAATAATATCGTCTGCTCCGTATCCCATAAGCATTAAATAATTCCACACTTCCACCGCATCTTCTAATGCTGCCGGATACGGATGCTCAGGAGCCAAACGATAGTCAAAAGAAAACACATCCATTGAAGCGGATAATGCCAGCTTGGCGGTCACAGTTCTTGAATACTTTCGGCTTCCTGTAGAGAAACCTCCTCCATGACAATATAAAATAATCTTTTTCTTATCATGGGGTCTTCTGACAGAAATCCATTCCCCGTTTATCGCCGCTACCGTAACCTCTTTATATTCTATTTCTCTGGAATTTCCTAATATAGAACCCAATTGTTCCTGAGACTGACGTGTTTTTTCCACGTCCGCAGCTCCCACAAATCCGTGAATCCTTCTGATTAACTCTATCTTTAGTTGTTCTCTCTTTGTCATCAACACCCCTCCTAGAAGTGAAAACGCCTTCGTATAGCATTACGAAATCTTCTCATAGATAACAGTGTAATAATCGCTATATCAGTAATGATGCAAACTGTTGCTGCTATCGCAGACCATTTAAAAACAATGACCGAATATAAATACCAGTCTACCAAAATTTCGATACCTACAGCTAAAATACCGATAGTAGTTATTGCGTATAAAGCCTCTGTTAAAATAGACCGCGGCAACTTCCTTACACAAAATACATAAATTTCCAGTAAAATTGTAATAAAGACCACTAATGGTATCCCCAATCCGTAAAACCATCTATTGGTCTGTGTCAACCATGTAAACAAATATAAATATCCTATCATAGCCAATCCATCCAACAATATGGCAAGATGCACATGCAATTTTTCATACAAAACTATCGGAAACAGAATAACCCATAATACCAGACATGCGCCGATTACTACGAATGACCAACGATTCGAATTAAAAATAAAGTAATTCAAGCAGCCACAAGTAATTGCCGTAGAAAAAAGAATAATGGATACCAATATTCCCACATCTTTCCTCATAACTGCTTCAACTGTGCTTTTCTCCTTGGGAAAAGGAGAATTCATCGGCAGCTCTGCATTTTCATTGGGATTTATAACCTGTGTGTTACATAAGGGACATTCTTTCAAGGAATGTTCCAACTCTACGCCACAATTCACACAATATGACATCTTACTTTTCCTCCCTGTTACTTTCTATTTTTACATGAATACCATCCTGTACCAATTTTCGGAAGAAATAACGTTCCACATCTGCTTCTACGATACTGCTGGCAAAGTTAATGGTCAGTATATCGTTATAACTTATAATGGCACAGTTCGTTCTGGATGAAAAAGGCTGTCCCAGACAAATATCCACTCTTTCCACATGAGGTTTCATGCTTTCCGGAATAGGCAAAACCCCCATATTCGTTAATCCTGCAGAAGAGTTCCTATCCTGAACTTTCGCATAGAAACTTCTTACTACGATATCTTTTATTACCAAGGGAACTACACGTATAAAAGTATTTCTTGTTGTAGATGCATTTGTTGTAATATCGCCTCTTAACAGCTTTTCATTCACATGATACTGCATGTAATTGTGAACCTGCTTTACAATCTCTTCAAACGTATACTCTCCCAGCCTCGGATCAATTCCGGGATAAATCATAGTAATAAAATTGCGCACGGTCTTTGACGGAAAAATTCTACGCAAATTTACCGGCATCGCAATTCGTATGGGTTTTAGGGACGGCCGCGGACTATTTTCCTGTTTTTGCATAAGTGCATATAGCAGGACTGCATTTAAATACTCTGTAATTGTCGCATTGTATTTTTTTGCAACTTTAATTACCTCCGGTGTAGACATAATACCTTCAATAATATTTAGCGTATAAAACGGCTCTTTGGTCCCCTTCACACGAAATGTCTTTTCCGCGGGTCTGGGCGGACAAACCTTAGCATTGGCATACTTCATGTAAGAATCCTCTAATTCCGCCGGATCAGGTTTTTCATGAATATCAAATACCATTCCCCCCGGAGTAATCTCATGCCCAAGTAAAGTCAGATACGTTGCTATAACTGTGAGGAACACCGTCATACCGCCACTTCCGTCTCCCAAACTATGGTGTGCTTCCATGGATACACGGTTTTGATAGTAATAAAATCTCAGCAAATACCGGTTATTCTCCTTATAATACATTGGTTGACAAGGATTCCTAACATCTGCCTGAACAAAGGGACCCGGCCGGTGATTAGGTTCCAAATACCTCCAAAAAAGTCCCCGACGCATTGCTACTTTATAGGTTGGGAAACGCGGCAATGCTTTATCGATTGCTTCCTGCAATACCTCCGGTTTAATATCTTCTTTGAGCAATAATGACAAACGGTATACCGGCGAAAAATCTTTTCGTTGCAATGTCGGATATACAATTGCAGACAAATCCAGTTTATACCAGTCTTTATGAACCGCGTAGTCCTTCACATGACTCAAAGCCGCACTCATTTTTTTCTCTGTCATACACAATTCCTTCCCAAAGCTTACATTTCATCTAAAAAAGAAAGCGGATCTTCTTCGTTGCTATGGATAAAATGCATTAACATATAGGCACACATAATTGCCACGTTTTCTTTTCTCAAAATACGTTTGCATTCTTCCCTATCCGCCAGCACAATTTCAATATCTTCCGACTCTTCCTGGCCGCAATTACTGGGGATTCCGTCACAATACCCATACACGGTTCCGCAACACTCATCCGTCATACCTACTGTGGTATAAAAAGGCTTTGTGTACGCATTATCCGCCTTCTTAGGAACAAATCTCAAGCCTGTTTCTTCGTAAATTTCCCGAATACCTGCGTCAAACATATCTTCTCCTTCTTCCACTAAACCGGCAGGAAATTCATATATATAATCATTTATGGGATATCTAAACTGTCTTACCAACACCACTTTGTCTTTCTTCTCACCATAGATCGCATAAATAATTACTCCGTCCGAATGCGAATCATGGGTCAATGCTTTTAAACTCTCAATATTCCGGCTTCTGGATGCCACGAAATATGGTGCAACATCTCCGTTTCGTCTCTCTGCCTGAAATTCATATAAATTTAAATATTTATTGTCCGTTTGCTTTTTTATCTGTTTTACTCTATTATTTTTCATTTTACGTCATCTCCCAACGCCATCTGCTTCTATCTCCCGGCGAATGCGCCCTGCCAAATGTAACATAGCATCTTTATCCACTTTACAAATTCTGCGGTCATAAGTATATAGGCCATTTATTTCATCTTCCACATCACTTATCTGTGTGTATATACTTCCGCATAATCCTGCTTTAATATATGGCAAAACCAACTCTTCATATCTGGCAACCAAACGTGTCATAAGTTCTTTGGTGTTTTTGCAAGTACCGTATCCATAACTTTTGTTGGTATAAACATGGTCTTCTACCAAATAGGAATACCCTCCAAACTCAGATAAAAACACCGGTCGTTCCTTTATTTTCGGTCTTTTTGCGCCAAAATATATGTGAACACTATCAAAGTCACTGTCTTTTTGTGCAAACCATCCCGATGTGGCATCGTACAGTCTGGTTGGGTCTGTTTCTTTTGCCAAAGCATACAGTCTGTCACTTTCAAACTGTCCCCATCCTTCATTAAAAATGGTATATGCAATAATACAGGGATGATTATATAAAAGTTCCAAAGTTTCGATCATATGTTTTTCAAATAACATCTTCTGGCGTATGCTCATCCTTTTTCCACGATCTTTGCGTCGTTGCAAACCGATGGTCGGCAATGCAGTATCCCGTATAAATGAATACTTTCCGCTACTAACCATATCCTGCATGACCAGCATACCATGCTTATCACAGTAATAATAAAACCACTCCGGTTCGATTTTAATATGCTTTCTGAGCATATTTATTCCCAGTTCCTTCATTCTGAGAATATCTCGTTCATACTCCTCTTCCTCTGCCGGTGTCACAATTCCATCACAAAAGTAACCCTGATCCAATACCCCATGCATAAAAATAGGCTTACCATTCAAGCAGACTCTGGGAACCGTGTCTATTTCCCTTATTTCTACAGTCCGAAGTGCAAAATACGTTTTTATAATATCTTCTCCCGCATGCAGAACCATTTGGTAAAGGAAGGGGGCGTCAGGGTTCCATAATTTTGGAATATATGTTTCACCTGTCTGAGTAACAATCTTGCTCAAATCAAGATAATCCTCACAAAAATTCAACTCACAACGGTGAACTTCCCCTGTATGCAAAAAAATATCTGCCAACAGACTTTCATCTGCCGCCTCGGGAATATTCCTGTTACATTGAATCCTTACTCCCTGCATATCCGGCGTCAATTTCAAATCATTCACATATACATCCGGCACATGCTCCAACCATACACTCTGCCAAATTCCACTGGTAGGTGTATACCACATACCACCACGTTTCTTACATTGCTTTCCATAAGGATACTCGTAATCCAGCTCATCAATCACTTTTACTTCAAGGTAATTATCGCCTTCCGCCAAAACATCTGTTATATCAAAAGAAAAAGGGGCATATCCACCTTCATGTTCTCCCAAACAGATATCATTTAAGAAAACTTTTGCAATTTGGTCCACTGCCTGAAAATGCAAAAGAACTCTTCCGTACTTTTGAAAATCCGGTTTCTGAAAGCGCTTTCGATAAGTCATACTTTCTTTTATATTTCCCTGATAACCGGATAATCGTGATTCCGGCACAAACGGAACTCTGATAGGATGACCATCTAATTCCCACATACCATTCAGACTATACCATTCTTCTCTACAGAATTGCGGTCTGGGATGCTTGGTCCACACATTTTCCTTATTTTGTAACTCTTCTCCCGCCTCAGACATCAATTGAAAAAAAGAAACCTGCTTTTTGCTCATACTTACCCTCTGCAAAATACTGATATTTACGCACAATAATACTAGTTTAGTTTACCATGTTTCACCCTTTTTCACAAGTAAAAGGAACTATCTTCACAAAGCAAAAACCTGCAAACTCACTTATATGAATTTGCAGGCTTCTATTAATTCTCAATAAATAAAACACCTAATGTACCCGGACCGCAATGGCTGGAAATTACACCACCGGCTCTGGTCTCCAAAACTTCATTAAACACATTCAGACTTTCCAAATATGCTCTGACACTGTCAATGACTTCCTTATCACAACCGGAATGTGTGATAAACACTCTGTCTTTCTTCGCCTTCAACAATGACGCTTCCATATCCTGTGCATAATTCATAATTGCACTGTTAATTTTTCCGCGATACTTCTTATCGGCTCCCATAACACCATTTTTTACAACAATCTTCGGATGCAATTTCAACATACCGCCTGCCAATGCTGCCAATCCGCTGCATCTGCCGCCTCGATGTAAATATGTCAAAATATCAACCACAAAACTTGCTCTCACGCGTGTCTTTATCTCTTCAATTGCAGTGGCAATTTCATCTAAAGATTTCCCTTCCTTTGCCATGCAAGCCGCTTCAATCACCTGCAAACCGATACCTGTAGAAAGATTTGCCGAATCAATCACACGTACTCTGTCTTCTGCATCTAATTCCTGTACTGCCATACGAAATACGTTAATAGTCGTCGACATGCCACTGGCGATGCTGAACATAATTACCTCATCACCTGCATCCAAAATAGGTTTCAACACATTCAGTGTGTCATCTATTCCCGCAGCTGAAGTTTTAGGTGTTGTATTATTCGCATCAGACCATTTATATATCTTCTCCGGTGTAATGGTTACACCATCCAAAAACTCTTCCTCGCCTAAAATAATGTGTAAAGGCAAAATAGTAATATCATATTTTTCAATCAAATCCTTTGACAAATCACATGTACTATCTGCAACTATTTTTATCATAACAAGTTTCCCCCTTGCAAAAGATATAAAATGCCTAAAAAATATTTTATCACACACTTACAATTTTACAAGCATTTAAGGGGCAAAAAGAAAGGCAAAAAGTGTGAAATTTTTATAAACTTCTCACTTTCTGCCACTCCCTTATCTATATAAACCTTCTCATAATATAGCTACTTCCCGTAAGGACTATCAAACTCCGTTTCTGCTTTCTTTACCGCCTCTTCCAGCGAAAGACCTGCAAAGAACGGTGCATTCAAATACCTGCCGGATTTCTTATCGTCAACGAATGCTCCCACTGCAATACCCGGTATTGCACTTTCCGGCGCATTTGGTGCGTGAGGACCGCCCAAATCGGTTCTGCACCATCCCGGATCTGTGAGATTAATCATTACATCCGAGCCCTCCACTGTAGACCCCAAATCAATAGTGATTTTATCCAATGCAGCCTTACTGGCTGAATATCCTGCCTGCTGCGGTTCTAATCGAATACCGCTTGTAGTGTTTACAATACGCCCAAAACCTGCTTCTATCATCTTGGGCATAAAATGATAACAAATCATTGCGGGTGCAATGGTATTAATCTTGAAACTTTCCGTATAGTCAGATACCGGCGTTTCAAAATATTCTGTTCGATATGCTATTTGCATACCTGCATTATTCAATACAATATCAACCCGCACCCCTAACTTGTCAATTTCTTCCAACATAGTTTTCACACTATCCAAATCAGATAGTTCCGCCTGAACTGCATGTGCTTCCACACCTAAAGCCTTAACCTCATCTACGACCTTCTGTGTGTGCGCCAAATCACGACTATGTAATATTAAATTGCATCCTTGCTCTGCCATAAACTTGGCGGTAAGATAACCAATACCTCTTGCTGCACCGGTAATAAATGCCCATCTTCCTTTTACATTTACCATACTTTCCTCCCAGCATGCTATTGCATGCACTCTCACGTCATTCTAGATTTCTTTCTTTGCCTTTTCCAAAGCTGCAATAACACGGTCGCACCATGTATCAAACTCATCGTCCGCTATCTGATATTCCTCATGTGCCAGCACATATTCTACCGTTTTCTTGATTCCTTGGTCCATACGTACCGTTGCGCAGAATCCCGGAACTGCTCTCTTTAACTTGCTGTTATCAAACACTACCGTATTTGCCTTATCACCAATCAATCCACCTTCAAAATCATAGTTGCTGACAGCCTGAAGGAAATCTGAAGGTACATAATAAGGCTTAAATTCTACGCCTAATGCATCCGCTACTATCTTGTAGATTTGATTCCATGTTAATCCTTCGTCTGTAGTAATATGATAGGACTCTCCAATTGCATGAATATTGCCCATCAAACCAATAAATCCCTTTGCAAAATCGCTGTTATGGGTCATGGTCCAAATAGAAGTACCGTCTCCGTGAATAATAACCGGCTTCCCCTCTAACATACGCTTTGCCACCTGCCAGCTTCCGTTATTGCCGTGAACTCCCATAGGAATACTTCTTTCATCGTAAGTATGACTGGGTCGCACAATAGTAATAGGGAATCCGTTCTCACGATACATTTTCATTAAGTACTCTTCACAGGCGATTTTATTACGTGAGTATTCCCAGTAAGGATTGGCAAGAGGAGTACTCTCTGTAATACGATAATCCCCCAAGGGTTTCTGATAAGCAGAGGCTGAACTGATATACATAAACTGCTTGGTTTTATCCTTAAATAAACGATAATCTCTTTCTAATTGCGCAGGTACAAAACCAATAAAATCGCAAACCGTATCAAACTGCAAATCTCCCAAGATCTCCAAAACAGCCGCTTCGTCATTAATATCTACGGACAGTACCTTTACATTTTCAGGTACGCCTTCGTTTCTGTTACCTCTGTTTAATAAATAAAGTTCCCAATCCGGATTCTCAGCTAATTGCTTGGTAATTGCCATACTGATTGTTCCGGTTCCTCCAATGAATAATGCTTTCATGCCATTCCCCTTTCTTCCCAAAAATTTATTAATACTATATCATTTGCGTAAAATCTTTGCTATAATGATTACATAAAAAAATTGTAAAAATCTCTTCCGAGGTAAAACTATGAGTTTTTTATTTGAAAAGAGTAATTCTCTAAATACCCCTATTGAATGTTTCATATTTGACGCTTCCCGGGAAGTCTTTCCCGTGCGTCCTCATTGGCACTATTTTTGCGAGGTCATTTATATTTTAGAGGGTAGCGCCCACATGCAATATAATGATGCTTCTTTTATATTAAAAGAAAAGGATATGATTCTTTTCCACCCAAGAACCGTTCACTCAATTTCTGCAGCTGACGCCGGTTCTCTAAAATATGCTGTACTCAAATTTGATATCAACAAATTTAATATCTCTTCTCCCTACGCTCCAAAACTTCGTACTATTTTTAAGCAGGCAGAGCAACAACAAATGAACAAATTTTTCAGCGCTGACCAAACCGGTCAACTTAATATTCCCGTGCTCTTTGACAGTTGTTTATCCGAAATCCGCGACAAAGAGTATGGCTATGATCTCATGCTGCAAAATCATATCTATACTCTGTTAATGAACATTGTGCGCCATTGGTTGAATAACGAAGTCGGAGGCCAAGCGGTC
>JAZNQI010000093.1:0-17053 GCA_045590095.1 Acetatifactor sp.
GAAGTGATAAGGCTTTCCTGGCCAGAGAAGTATAGGATAACCAAAGAAAAGTAAGAGAATAGAAGGGATACAGCCATGGAAAAGGATATGGAAAAAGTATTGCAGAAAGCGGAGGTGCTCATTGAGGCGCTTCCTTACATACAGCATTTTAACCGCAAGATCATTGTGATAAAATACGGCGGCAGTGCCATGAGCAACGAAGAATTGCAAAAGAACGTTATCAAAGATGTAACCCTTCTTAAGCTGGTAGGTTTTAAGCCCATTATTGTACATGGTGGCGGAAAAGCAATCAGCAGCTGGGTAAACAAAGTGGGTAAAGAGGCTCAATTTGTAAACGGTTTGCGTGTTACTGATGCGGAAACCATGGAAATCGCTGAAATGGTTTTGGGCAGAGTAAATAAGAGTCTGGTATCCATGGTACAGGAGCTTGGAGTAAAAGCGGTTGGTATCAGCGGTAAAGACGGCGGACTTTTAAAAGTTGATAAAAAGTACTCTAATGGTCAGGATATCGGCTTCGTAGGTGACATTAAAGAAGTGGATGCAAAGATTCTGTATGATTTATTGGAGAATGATTTCCTTCCTATCGTGGCACCTATCGGTATGGATGATAATTTTGAAACTTACAATATTAATGCGGACGATGCCGCATGTGCCATTGCAAAAGCCGTTGGCGCAGATAAGCTTGTATTCCTTACTGACGTGGAAGGCCTGTATCGTGACTTTGAAGACAAGTCTACCTTTATTTCCAGACTGACTGCAACTGAAGCAGAGGAACTTATTAACAGCGGTATTATCGGCGGCGGTATGTTGCCGAAGTTGGGTAACTGTACATCAGCAGTACAGAACGGAGTAAGCCGTGTGCATATTCTGGATGGTCGTATTCCTCATTGCCTGCTTTTGGAAATTTTCACAAATCATGGTGTGGGAACTGCGATTATTAAGGACGAAGATGGCGCACAGCATTAGTGGCATAACGTCGCATAAGCGACAGATTGAGAGGATGTTATGGACGTAACAATGAACATGAAAGAATATATTGAAGAGGCCGAAGCGGCTCTGTTACATACCTATAACCGTTATCAGGTGGTACTGGATAAGGGAGACGGTGTGTATCTCTATGATACAGAAGGTAAGAAATATCTGGACTTCATGGCAGGTATTGCGGTATTTGCGTTAGGTTATAATAACCGGGCGTATAACGATGCCTTGAAAGACCAAATTGATAAAATTATTCATACCTCTAATTATTTTTATAATGTACCCGCTATTGAAGCTGCCAAGAAACTGACCAAGGCAGCAGACATGGAAAGAGTATTCTTTACCAATTCCGGTGCAGAAGCAGTGGAAGGTGCTTTGAAAGCAGCTATGAAGTATGCGTATTTAAAGGACGGAGCTCATGACCATGAAATCATTGCAATGGAGCATTCTTTCCACGGCAGAACATTAGGAGCCTTATCGGTAACCGGTAATGTAAAGTACAGAGAGCCCTTTGAACCTTTGGCAGGTATTGTGAAATTTGCGCAGTTCAATGATTTCGCAAGCGTGGAAGCATTGGTAAATGATAAGACCTGTGCCATTATTATGGAGACTGTACAGGGGGAAGGCGGTATCTATCCTGCAGAGAAGGAATTTTTGGAAAAGGTACGCGCGCTGTGCGATGAAAAAGATATTCTGCTTATTTTGGATGAAATCCAGTGTGGTATGGGCAGAACAGGTACCATGTTTGCATGGCAAAACTATGGTGTTAAGCCGGATATTATGACCAGCGCAAAGGCATTGACCTGTGGTGTACCGGGCGGCGCATTTTTGTTAACCGAGAAGGTAGCACAGCAGTCTTTATGTGCCGGAGACCATGGTACTACTTATGGAGGAAATCCCTTGGCAACGGTTGCGGCATCCAAGGTATTTGATTTATACGAGGAGCTGCAGGTACTTGAAAATGTAAAGGAAGTAGCGCCTTATTTGGAAGCTAAACTGGATGAATTGGCGGACAAATTCGAATGTATTGAAACCAGACGTGGCGTTGGATTTATGCAGGGCCTGGTATTTAACAAAGCGGTGGGTCCTATTATTGCAAAGGCAATGGAGAAGGGATTGATTTTAATCAATGCCGGAACCAATATTATTCGTTTTGTTCCTGCGTTGGTAATTACCAAGGCAAATGTGGATGAGATGATTGCTATTTTAGAAACTTGTATTGAAGAATAGAATGAGAAGGTAAAAAATGCATTTAAGAACTAAGTTATGCACAGTGTTGTTTCTTGCACTGGCCATGACCGGATTGTTTGTATGCAGTTTGAAAAGCACAGTGAATCCGGAAGAAGAAATTGAAGAAACAGTTAATTTAGTGGAAGAGAAGGATACAATATATTTTTGGTTTGCAGATGAAACCATGGCAGATTATATTAACAGTGCAGCGGTAGTATTCGGTGAGAAGTACGGCGTGAGAGTAATACCGCAGCAAGTATCCGGAAGTGAGTATTTAGAGGCCATTAATCACGCAACAGTACATGAAGGACCGGTGCCGGATGCCTATTTGCTTACCAACGATTCTTTAGAGAAGGCTTACCTGGCGGGACTGGCAACGGAGATTAATGATGTAAACAAAATAATGAACGAGGAAAACTTCTCTCAGGCTGCAAGGGACGCAGTAACCTACAAGGGAAAGTTGATTGCCTACCCGGTCACCTACGAGACCACAGTATTATTGTACAATGAAACCTTTTTGCAGGAATGGGCATTGCAGCAGGTTAAGGCGAAGGCGGAAGAAGACGGCGTAAATTATGATGAAGCCACTTTTTTACAAAAGAGAGATGAAATGATGTTGTCAGCAGTTCCCAAAACCATTTCCCATTTGTTGACGGTGAGTGATACCTTTGATGCACCGGAAACAGTGGATGCTATTTTTCGGTGGGATGTATCCGATATCCTGTATAATTACCACTTTGTAGGTAATTACATGATAGTAGGCGGAGATTGCGGTGATGACAAAAACAATATTGTCATAAATAACGAACAGGTTATTGCCTGTCTGGAAATTTATAAGGCTTTAAATCAGTTCTTTTATATTGAATCGGACATGGTGTCTTATGATTCGGTAATTCAAGACTTCTTGGACGGAAAACTGGTATTTACCATTGCAACTACTGACGTAGTAAAGGTGTTGGAACAGGCAGTGGCGGAGGGAAAATTTCCTTACGAGTATGGTGTTGCTATTATGCCGGATCCCAGCAATGAATTGAAAGGACGTTCTCTTTCAGTAACTTCTGTGGTGGCAGTGAATGGTTATTCCGAACATCAGGAGCTGGCGAATCGGTTCGCTTCTTTTCTTACTACTGAGTATGCAGGAGAATTGTACACAAGAGCGGGTAAAGCAGCCGCCAACAAGAATATTATTTCCAATGATATGATGTATGTTTTCCAGCAGGAATACGCAAGCAGCATTTCGCTAAATAAAATGATTGATACCAGTAATTTCTGGTTGCAGTTAGAAATTTTGTTCTCAAAAGTGTGGAATGGTGAAGATGAAAAAACGTTGTTAGATGCACTGGAACAACAAATTGAGTCACAAATAATTCAATAAGTAACACATAAAAAACCAATCAATGGGATATTCTATTATTAACATTTTGTAATAAGGAGATACCTATGGTTGGTTTTTTGATAGCGCTTCTTTCCGGGGCATTAATGAGCATTCAGGGAGTTTTTAATACGGAGGTGACCAAGTCGTCCACAGTATGGGCAGCGAATGTATTCGTACAATTCACTGCATTGTGTGTGTGCTTGGGGGCATGGCTGATTACGGACAGAAGTTCCCTGCTTGCACCGATTAAAACAGAGCCAAAGTACATGCTTTTGGGCGGCGCCATAGGAGCATTTATAACCTATACGGTCATTAAAAGTATGGAGTCATTGGGACCTGCCAAGGCAGTACTTTTGATTGTAGTGGCACAACTTGCAGTTGCATATCTGATTGAGTTATTTGGTTTGTTTGGAGTGGAAAAGCAACCATGGGAGTGGCGAAAAGCATTAGGAATGCTGCTTGCTGTAGTCGGAATCATTATTTTCAAATGGCGTTCTTAAAAAAGTGACTTGCGGATTAAGGATATGTATTTTACAATAGAAATATCAACATAGAGAGGCATTCCGATTACCGAAAGGGAAAGGAACTATGATGAATCAAAAAATAAAGAGTATATTGATAATAGCTAGTTGCACGATTTGCCTTCTGGGATGTGAAAGAGAGGAAGTAGTATTTGAAACCGCTGAAGCATCTCAGGATACATATGTGGAATCTGCTCAAGCAGAAGGTGGACAAGATGAAACGGAACTTATTCTGGTGCATGTGTGCGGGGCAGTACATGAGCCGGGAGTGATTACACTGCAGGCCGGTGCCAGAGTGATTGATGCAGTTGCTTTGGCGGGAGGTATGACTGCAGATGCGGATGAGGATTATTTAAATCTTGCCGCCCTGCTTTGTGATGGCGAAAAAGTGTATGTTCCAACTACGGAAGAGGTGTCTCAGTGGGAACTGGAGCAAGGAGAATCCGAATTAATAAATCTCAATACTGCGGATGAGTTACAGCTGTGTACACTACCCGGTATCGGCGAGAGTAAGGCAATGGATATTATTGCATATCGTAAGGAAAACGGGGAGTTTGAGTGTATTGAGGATATTATGAAGGTCCCCGGTATTAAAGATAGTTTATTTCAGAAAATTAAAGATTTAATAGAGGTAAAATAAGGAAAGGTAAAAGGCATGGCAGAGAAAAGAGTTTTGGTAGTAGATGATGAGAAATTGATTGTGAAAGGTATTCGATTCAGTCTGGAGCAGGACGGTATGGAAGTGGATTGTGCCTATGATGGCGAAGAAGCACTGCAGTATGTGCAAAACAATAAATATGATATGGTGCTTTTGGATGTGATGTTGCCGAAACTTACCGGATTTGAAGTATGTCAGCAAATACGTGAATTCTCCAATGTTCCCATTATTATGTTAACTGCAAAGGGCGATGATATGGACAAGATTCTGGGATTGGAATACGGTGCGGATGATTATATTACAAAACCTTTTAATATATTGGAGGTAAAGGCCAGAATCAAGGCTATTATGCGTCGTACGGAACCCAGAAAAAGTACGAAGGATACCAAAAAAGAGATTGTCAGCGGAGAGGTGCGTCTGGATTGTTCGGGCAGAAGATGCTTCATTAATGAAAAAGAAATCGGATTAACGGCAAAAGAGTTTGAAGTATTGGAATTTTTGATGATGAATCCCAATCAGGTATATAGCAGGGATGAACTGTTGAAGATGGTGTGGGGTGAAGATTATCCCGGAGATGTGCGTACTGTGGATGTGCATATTCGAAGACTTAGAGAAAAGGTGGAAAGTCGTCCGGCGGAGCCGAAGTATGTGCACACTAAGTGGGGTGTCGGATATTATTTTTGTAACGAGTAAGGAAGGAATTGCATGTGGTTATGGAGAACACGCCAAAGCGAGTTAAAAAATTCATAAGTCGTGCTTTTAGTTTGCGTAGTCTGAGAGCCAGAATTTTTATTTTAATTCTGTTTGTAGGAATTGTTCCGAGTATGGTATTACGATACGGAATCGTGCGAAATTACGAGGAACGAGCAGTAGAGTATCGGACTCAGAATGTACAGAATCAACTAAAGATTTTGGCGAATCACCTGATTATTGAAGACTATTTGAATACTCCTTCTTCTAAGGTAATCAATGCGGAACTGGAAATGTTGTCCAATCTTTACGATGGTCGAGTTTTGATTATTACCGGTAATTTCAATGTGTTAAAAGATACATATGGTCTGATTGAGAGAAAGACCATTATTTCGGAGGAAATTATCCAGAGTTTTCAAGGGCAGAGCATTGCCAAGTATGATGCGGAGAATGGATATATAGAAATAACAACTCCGATTGTAGATACCATTACTACAGAGGGGGAAGAGGCGGAGTCTTCAAATGCTTCATCAGATGCCAATAAGAAAATAAAGGGCGTTATGTTAACCAGCGTGTCCACGGATTATATTACATCCACAATGGATATATTGAGTAGAAAAGCAATGATTATGGAAGCAATCATGATTACGATTGTGATCGGATTGGCATTTATTTTTTCCATAGTATTGACGAGACCATTCGGAAGAGTTACCAAGGCTATCAATGAGGTGCAGGCCGGATACAGTAATGAACCGATTTCTGTTTCCGACTTGGCAGAAACGGAGTTGATTGTAGAAGCGTTTAACCAATTGTTGGAGCGAATGAAGGTTTTGGACGATTCCAGACAGGAATTTGTATCCAATGTGTCTCATGAATTGAAAACACCTCTGACATCTATGAAAGTGTTGGCGGATGCCTTGCTGATGCAGGACAATGTACCGGTAGAACTGTACAAAGAATTTATGGGAGATATTGTATCTGAGATAGACCGTGAGAATCAGATTATTACAGATCTCTTGGCTTTGGTAAAGATGGATAAAAAGGCCATGGAATTAAATATTTCACAAGTGGACATCAATGCCTTAACAGAGCTTATTCTGAAGCGATTACGACCCATTGCCAGAAAACAGGATATTGAACTTGTCTTTGAAACCGCAAGACCGGTAATTGCAGAAGTGGACGAAGTGAAAATGACATTGATTATGTCCAATTTGGTAGAAAATGCAATTAAGTATAATAAAGAACATGGATGGGTAAAAGTTGTGGTCGATGCGGACCACCAGTATTTTACCTTTGAAGTAAGTGATTCCGGTATTGGAATTCCGGAAGAATCCCTTACACGTATTTATGAAAGATTTTATCGCGTGGACAAGTCTCATTCCAGAGAAATAGGAGGAACCGGATTAGGCTTGGCCATTACCAAAGATGCTGTATTGGCCCATAGAGGTTTTATTACCCTTACCAGTACGGAGGGAGAGGGAACCTGTTTTAAGGTCAAAATGCCCTTGAGTCATATTGGGCAGTAGCGTGTTTGCTTGTAAAAACTGCAAGCAAATCAGGATAGATTTGGAGGATAACATGAAAAAAGGTTTTTGTTTTTTATGCCTTCTATTGTGTGCGCTGTTAGTTGTCGGATGCAAAAAAGAAGAGAGTGAGCAAGCGACATTTTCCGTTTATTATGTAAGCAATTCAGAAACAAAAATTGAAAAACATCCCTATGATTTGCAGGCTACTGAGGTAGAGGCGCAGATGGAAGAACTCTTTCAAATGTTGAGTACCGTGTCCTTAAAGAAGGAGTATAAGGCTCCGCTTACGTATGGATTTTGTATTACCGGTTATGAATTAAATGATGGAAAGTTAATGATTCATATGGATGAAAAATATAGAGACTTATCTGTTACACAGGAAGTATTGGTAAGAGCATCTATCGTGCGTACCTTGACGCAATTACCGGATGTCAATTTTGTGGCTTTTCGTATTAACGGAGAACCACTTTATGATGCTGTCGGTAAAATGGTGGGTTGGATGAATGCTGACCAGTTCGTGGAAAATGAAGGGAACGAGATTAATACCTACGAAGAGGTGCAGTTAAAGCTCTATTTTGCCAATGAGGCCGGAACCGGTTTGATTGAGACTACCAGAACAAAAGAGTATAATACAAATATTTCTTTAGAGAAGTTGATTGTTGAGGAATTAATAAAGGGACCAAACGGAACGGGAATATACCCAACCATAAATCCGGAAACTAAGGTGGCAAATGTAACGGTAAAGGACAATATTTGTTATGTAAACCTCGATGAAACTTTTCTGAATCAAATATATCAGGTGTCACCGGAAGTAACAATTTACTCCATAGTAAACTCATTGACGGGTCTTTCTAATGTATATAAGGTGCAGATATTACTTAATGGTGAGACTTCGATTGTCTATAGGGAAAAGTATGATCTTTCCACCTATTTCGAGAGGAATCTGGATATTATTACCACAATTAAATAACCGAGAAAGGAGATAAATGCGCAGACCTTTATTGTTAATATGTGTTTGTCTTTTTGTACTGATTGCTTTTTATATGCAGGTATTTTCACCGCCGCCATGGAAGCATACATGTTCTGTGGCGACCGGTGATGAGGTGTATATCAGCGGGCAGGTGTACAATAAAGAGTATGACCTGAAAGATGGTCGGGAAATTATAGTTATCTATTTACGAGACGTTCTTATTTCAAGGGAGTCAGAGGACTCCTGTCAAAGTATTATTCATGAAAAAGTATCTATTCATAATTCCGGTGCAAAGGTTATGTGTGAATTGTATATAAGTGATTTGCCTTATCTGAAAAAGGATAGGGTGTATTTGCCATGTCTTGGAGAACACATAGAGGTTTTGGGGGAATGGAGAAATTTTACAAAAGCTTCAAATCCGGGAGAATTTGACCAGGCAAATTATTATGCCATAGAGGGGATTGCAGGAAAAGTTACAAATGTAAGAGTATTGAGCAAAAGCGGAGTGCCGTGGGCCTTACGGGAAGGCTTATGTGAGTTGCGGCAAAGTCTGGTAAAAAGACTGTATACAGTTTTTGACGAGAGGGAAGCCGCTATTTTGGCAAAGATGCTGTTGGGCGACGGTAGCGGATTGAATCCGGAAATAAGAGAATTATATCAGGAGAACGGAATTGTGCATATTTTAAGTATTTCCGGACTTCATATCAGTCTGCTGGGAATGGGTTTTTATTCTTTGCTCAGAAAAATCCGAATGCCCTTAGGTACGGCAGTGGTGCTTGGAGGATTATTTATTGTGTTGTATGGTATGTTAACCGGTTTTAGTGTATCGGCATGCAGAGCAATAGGAATGTATTTGATACATATGTTGGGAGAGATATGGGGAAAAACATACGATATGCTTACTGCCATGGGAGTACTGTTGGTAGGGTTGCTGATAAGTAATCCCGGTCTGGTCTACCATAGTGGCTTTTTGTTATCTTTTGCATCGGTATGCGGTGTCGGCCTGTTAGGTCCGGTTTTGTTGAGCGGGAAGAGTGGACGGTTGTCTAGACCGTATGATTCATTTGTCTGTAAGTGGACGAAAAACAGGCTGGAGGGAATACGCTCGGGTCTTTTGGTCAGTCTGGCAGTCACCATTTTTACGTTACCTCTGCAATTATTCTTTTTTTATCAAACGCCTGTCTATTCAGTATTTTTAAATTTGTTGGTGATTCCTTTTGTGGGAGTTGCCATGGTGATTGGTTTATTGGTACTGATATTTCCGTTCTTTTCTTTTTTAACTCCAATAGAGCACATAATTTTCAATTGGTTTGAAGTCTGTTGTCAGTTTTTTGAAAAATTGCCGGGGCATATTTTGTTAGTCGGACGTCCGGCTTTTTTCAAGATTATTATATATTATGCGGGGCTTTTAACAGGAATATTTCTGGTTAAGCGTTTGGGAAAGAAAGGCGTATTGGGAATTTGGATAGTGGTCTGTTTGCTCTTGACGGTTACGTTGAAACAAGATGCAGGAATTACTTTTTTGGATGTGGGACAGGGGGATTGCATTTGTGTACAGACAAAAGACGGACGCTGCTTTTTGTTTGACGGAGGCAGTGGTAACAAGGCGGCAGTGGGAGAAAGAATCATTCTTCCATATTTGAGATATGAGGGAATCCGCACTATAGACGGCATTTTTTTGTCACATCCGGATACGGATCATGTGAACGGAATTTTACAATTACTACAAGAGGAAAATATTTGCATAAAAACGCTTTTTTTGCCGGATGTGGAAGCACGGGAAAAAGAGTTTGAAGAAGTACTTCAATATGCGGGAAAGACTGATATTCAATATGTGTCTGCGGGAATGCATTTAGATTTGCCGGATTTAAAGATTCTTTGCGTACATCCTGAAAAAGGATTTGCCGGAGAGGATAATTCGTATTCTGCCTGTTATTACTTGGAACTGAATCATACTTCTATTCTTTTGACGGGAGATGTAGAGGGAGAAGGTGAGATTGCTTTACTTGAGGAATTGGAAGCCCGGGGTATCAGCAATGTGGATATTTTGAAGGTGGCACATCATGGTTCTAAAAATGCTACTTCAGAAGATTTCGTAAAGAGGGTAAACCCCAAACTTTCCATTATTTCGTGCGGAAGAAACAATCGGTACGGACATCCGCACCGGGAGACATTGGAGCGACTTGCAGGGGTGGGAAGTTTAGTTGTAACCACACCGGAGTGCGGAGCAATCACGATAGAAGTAGCTTTGGATGAAGGAATTTCGCTTTCGTATTGGATAAATCGGATACGACAAAAAGATGGGGCCAAGTAAAAAACTGTTGCTATTGTTTACAGAAACACCTAAAATAGAAATATGGATAAATGAAACGCCGACTTCCTATGAAGAAGGTTGCAGAGGATAGGTAAAAGGGAGGTAAGTGAAATGGAAAGATTGCGTGAAAGATTTCCGGAATTGGATTTTGAAAAAGGAGTTGCCAATTGTGGTGGGGAAGAAGAGTTTTATTTGGAGATTTTTAATGACTTCATACAATTGGACATTAAGAGCCGGTTGGAAGGTTATTTGAAAAATCAGGATTACAAGAACTATTGCATAGCGATTCACGGCTTTAAAAACAACGCTTATTCTGTAGGTGCCATGGCATTGGGGGACCTGGCCTATGAGATGGAAAAGATGACAAGAGAAGGTATGCCGGAGGATATTGTTATATATCAGCAAAAGCTCTTTGAACAATATGACAGATATTGCAGTGAATAGGAAGAGAAATAAATGCAACGAATTAATAATGACATTAAAAGCGGAAATTTTCAGCCCGTATATTTGCTGTACGGGGAAGAACGCTATTTGATTAAGCAATACAAAGATAAATTGAAAAATGCGTTGTGTGCACCGGACGATACCATGAACAGTCATTTCTATGAAGGGAAAGGTATTTCGGCGGGAGAGATTATCGATTTGGCTGAAACTATGCCCTTTTTCGCGGACCGGAAAGTGATTTTTTTGGAGAATAGCGGTTTTTTGAAGTCTTCCGGGGAGCAATTGGCCGAATATATCGCAGAGCAGAATGAAACTACAGTACTGGTTTTTGCAGAAACGGAAGTGGATAAGCGCAGTAAATTGTTTAAAGCCATACAGGCAAAGGGATGTGCCGTTGAATTTGCGCAACAGGATGAAAACACTTTGAAACGGTGGATTGCGGGTATTTTGAGCCGTGAAGGAAAGAAAATCACGGAAAGCACCGTGAATTTGTTCTTAAGTAAAACAGGTACTGACATGGAAAATATTCACGGAGAGCTGGAAAAGTTAATCTGTTATTGTATGGACAGAGAAATCATTTCGGCTGAAGATGTGGAAATCATTTGCACGACTCGGATTACCAATCATGTTTTTGATATGGTGGATGCCATTGCAGACAAAAAGCAGGCAAGAGCATTGCAATTATATTATGATTTGCTGGCTTTGAAAGAACCTCCTATGAGAATTTTAGCACTGATTGCCAGACAGTGTAATCTGTTATTGCAAACCAAGGCTATGAGAAACAAGGGGTACAATAATAAGGATATGGCGGCAACCTTAGGTGTGCCTGCGTTTGCGGTAGGAAAATACACTGCACAGGCAGGTAAATTTAAGACGGCTACTTTGAAAAGTGCGGTACGTAAGTGTGTGGAAGCAGACCATGCTGTAAAAAGCGGAAAATTGAATGATGTGATGAGTGTTGAAATCCTGATTATGAGTGTTTTTGAAGAAGAGTCAGGGCAGGAAGATTAAGACCGTTTTTTGGGACTTGTATAGTGATATCCTTTCTTTATCAACAGGTAAGACTGCGCTGAGATTCAGTGCACCGATGACTACCTTGCAGAAAGATAAATGGAGGATATGATATGAGCAGAAAAACAGAAAGAATTAATTATAGAACCAAAATAATGAAGGAAATAATGTTTGTCCTGTTTACATTGATATTGGTTTTATGCATCGCCTTTTTTATAGATGGAACCGTGGTAAGTCAGTCAGATGACAAAGTTACCGTGGATGAAGAATACTATCAGGTCTTAGAAAGAGAATATGTACGGGAAGTTCGCAGTTTTCTGGCAGAACAGGGATATGAAAACAGTGGTGTAAATTTGACCATGGTTGCGGATGCAGAAGGAAACAGAAATTACTATATGGAACTGTATCACAGAAAGATTGCAGGATTAACAGAAACACAAAAAGGTGAGTTGTTTGATGCAATCAAGGACATGGCATTTCAAGTGGTAGGATGCGAATTTGAGGTAGGACTTTTGTTATAATTTCTCAATGACATTTGTGAGAAAACAGAGTATAATTATATATTATCGGAAATCGGAGGTGTGTGTATGATGTATACTCCAAAAGCACAGGATATATACAGACATTTTAAAGGAAATGTATACCAGATTGTGACCATAGCCGAGCATACGGAAACGGAAGAACAATTGGTTATTTATCAGGCTATGTACGGAGAGTTTAAGATATATGCACGCCCGCTCTCTATGTTTTTAGAGAAAGTGGATAAGCAGAAGTATCCCAATGCTACACAGGAATATCGATTTGAGAAAATAGAGAAGGAGTGCTTACTCCGGCAACAGGCGGAAGTGAAGAGTGCGCAGGAAGAAGGCAAAGGTGCGCAGGAAGATGAACAGCAGATTCCGCAGACAAAACAGAAACTGCAGGAGAATACGAGTGATGCGGATGTACAGGAAGAAATCACGGAACTGGATCCTCTTCTTTTGGAGTTTTTGGATGCAGATACTTATACGCAAAAACTGGATATTTTATCGTCGTTGCATCATCGGATTACAGACAGCATGATTACGACCATGGCAATTGCCAGTGATATAGAGGTTGAAGACGGTGATTTGGAAACCAGGTACAGCGAGTTGAAAAATTGTCTGCGTACGTTGGAACGGTATGAGATTGAACGAGTACGTTAGAAAATAGAAAATCAGAACCGATGGAATGTCGGAAGGAATAAAGATATGATATATGATAATATCGTGCAGGGGATTTTTTTGGAACGACCTAATCGTTTTATCGCTTATGTGGAAGTGGATGGGGTAAAAGAAACCGTGCATGTGAAAAATACCGGACGTTGTAAAGAATTATTACAACCCGGAGCAGTGGTATATTTGCAAAAGAGTACGAACCCGGACAGAAAGACAGCCTATGATTTGGTCATGGTACAAAAAGGGGAACGATTAATAAATATGGATTCACAAATTCCGAACAAGGTGGTGGAAGAGTGGCTTTATAAAAAGCAACTATTTCATGATCTTGTTTTTGTACGTCCGGAAACTAAATACGGAAAGTCCAGATTTGATTTTTATATAGAGACTGCTTCAGAAAAGATTTTTTTGGAAGTGAAGGGTGTTACCTTGGAGGAGGGTGGAGTGGTACGTTTTCCGGATGCACCGTCCGAACGTGCAGTCAAACATGTGGAGGAATTGATAGAAGCACGGAGAGCGGGTTACAGGACATGTGTGCTATTCTTGATACAGATGAAAGATGTGAAGTATTTTACACCTAATTTTGATACGCATCCCGAATTTGGAAAAGTTTTGTACCGTGCGGCAGAAACGGGAGTGGAGATACTAGCCTATGATTGTCATGTGACAACGCAAACCATAGAGATTGCCGAACCGGTTGAAGTTTCTTTATCCTTAGAAAATCTTAAGCAAAACTTAAGAAAAGGGGAACTTTCTTTTATAGGCAAACCCTTGTTAAGGTGGTATGATGAATGTAAGCGCAGTTTACCTTGGCGACAGGAACCGACACCATATCATGTGTGGGTGTCAGAGATTATGTTACAGCAAACAAGAGTGGAAGCAGTAAAACCCTATTATAAGCGGTTTATAGAGAACTTGCCCGATATCAGGAGTTTGGCAATGGCGCCGGAACAATTGTTGTTGAAATTATGGGAAGGTTTGGGTTATTATAATAGAGTGCGCAATATGCAAAAAGCGGCGCGTCAGGTTGTGGAAGAATATGCCGGATTAATGCCGGGTACTTACGAAGAATTGCTGACATTAAAGGGAATCGGAAATTATACCGCAGGGGCAATTGCATCTATTGCATTTGGGCAGGCGGTGCCGGCCGTGGACGGAAATGTGTTGCGGGTGATTTCGCGATATGAAATGGATGCAGGCAAGATTAATGACCCTAAAGTGAAACAGGAAACGGAGCAGAAACTGGCTAAGGTGATTCCTACAGAACGTCCGGGTGATTTTAATCAGGCAATGATGGAACTGGGGGCTATGGTATGTTTGCCAAACGGAATGCCTCATTGCGAGGTATGTCCCTTAAAAGATGGATGCAAAGCATATGATCATAATTGCGTGACAGAGTATCCGAAGAAAGAAGCTAAAAAGAAAAGAAATATCGAAAAGAAAACGGTACTGATTGTACAGGACGCAGACAGAGCGGCGTTGCGAAAGCGAGCGGACAAAGGTTTGCTGGCAGGTATGTATGAATTTCCGGTTATGGAAGGATATTGTTCCAAAGAACAGGTTTTAGAGTATCTTTCGGAAAATGGTTTACAACCTTTACATATCAAAAAATTGCAAGACAGTAAGCACGTGTTTACCCATAAGGAATGGCATATGAAGGGGTTTGCAATCAGGGTGGATGAGTTGGCACCAAAACCTGAGGAATCTGCCATATCGGATTGGATATTTGTGGAACCGGCAAGGACGCAGGAAGAATACCCGATTCCTTCTGCATTTGCAGCATATGTTCCGTATCTGAATATTAAGTTAGGAAAAGATAATTTTATTTAAGGAGAAGGAAATGAAAATCTTATCAGTTGCAATTCCGTGTTATAATTCGGAAGCGTATATGGGAAAATGTATTGAGTCATTACTAATCGGTGGTGAGGATGTAGAAATCATTGTGGTAAACGATGGTTCTACAAAAGACCGTACTGCAGAAATTGCAGACGAGTATGCTACGAAATATCCCACCATTGTAAAGGCAGTTCATAAAGAAAACGGCGGACATGGTTCTGCAGTAAATGCGGGACTTGCTGTTGCTACCGGACAATTTTTCAAAGTGGTAGACAGTGATGATTGGGTAAACGAATCGTCTTATCGAAAAGTGTTAGAGACCTTGAAAAAGTTAAGCAAAGGTTCTATCAAATTGGATATGCTGATTTGTAATTACGTATATGAAAAAGTGGGAGAGAAGAATAACAAGGTAATGCATTATCGCCACATACTTCCGGTAAATCAAATGTTTACGTGGAATGATTGCAAGCGTTTTCAAAAGGGACATTATATGTTAATGCATTCTGTGATTTACCGTACGCAGCTCTTAAAAGATTGCAATTTAAAATTACCGGAAAAAACATTTTATGTTGATAATATTTTTGTTTTCAATCCCCTTCCCTATGTGGAGAATATGTACTATTTGGATGAGGATTTTTACAGATATTACATTGGACGTGAGGATCAGTCTGTAAATGAGGCAATTATGATTTCCAGAATTGACCAGCAGATTAAGGTAAATAAGTTGATGATTGCATACTATACTGCGAATCAAGATAAGATAAAGGCGGTGAAACGCTTAGATCAGTACATGAAGAATCATTTGGAGATTGTAACCACGGTATCTTCTATTTTGTTAATCCGCTCCGGCACAGAAGAGAATTTGCGCAAAAAGGCAAGATTATGGAAGTATTTGGAAAAGAAAAATGAGGAGTTATACAAATGGATGCGTAGGGGATTCTTCGGCATAGGAATGAATTTGCCGGGAAAGGTTGGCAGAAAGGTTTCTGTCGGCGGATATCGTATCGCGCAGAAGTTGTTTAAGTTTAATTAGTGGAAAATAAGAAGCGGTATTTGGAAGTCATATGAACTTTCAAAATACCGCTTTTATATTGTTAATATCTTATATTCAGAACCTTATGCAGGCAGGTGATGCTGACATGGTCATCCTTCCGTAGCACTTCTCCGTCGGTATGAATCCACACGGGAGCAGAAAAGCGAAGCTCAAGTGTTTTTGCTTTGTAAGGGATAATGCCCGGGAAGAGGAAATGTTTTCCGAAAAATGCAGAAGGCAGCACCAGCAAAATTACCCACTTGGGGAGAATTTTGGCCGCGGAGCAGATATCCAGTATACCGTCATCATCTACTGCATCCGGGCAGAATTTAAATCCCCCACCTTCATAGCGGTGGTTCATACATGCCAGAAGCAAATATTTGGGAATGGTAAAAGGTTTGGCACCGTCTATGCTGATTTCACAGGAAACGGTCTTTGCCAACAGAAGTTGTTTGACCGCTATGGCGAGGTATGCAAGCTTACCCAGACCGATACGATTCAACGTTTTTTTAAAGGCAGAACGATTGGTTTCTTCGCATACGGCAGCATCGAAGCCCATGCCGCAGCTGACTGCAAAATATCGCTTGCTTGCATCGGGGAAGGTGGCACAACCGATGTCCATTTGATGCAAACTACCTGTGCGAAAAGCAATTTCCACGGCTTTTGCAGGATTCTTTGGAAGCTTTAAATCTCTGGCAAAATCATTGCTGGAGCCGGTAGGAACATATCCTAAAATAACGTTGGAAAAATCCTGAATACCCTGTAGGATTTCATTAAAGGTTCCGTCACCACCCAGTACTACCAGTTGTACAGGGGTATCCGGAGTACCCTGAGAAGATACTTTTTCTGCCAATTTGCTCACATCTCCGGGTTGCTTGGAAAAATAAGCGTGGTATTTAATTTTATGTGATACTAAGTAAGGTTTTACAACACTTTTCCAAAGTGACCTGCCTTTGCCGGAGCGAGATGCCGGATTGATGATAATATGGTACATAATAATTTCCTTTTCCTATGTGTTGAGATTATCATAGCAAATAACATTAAGAAAAACAATAGCTTGCAATCCTCCTAAACTATGTTATAATAATAACGAATTTAATGCGTTAAAGCTACACAAGGAGGATTATCATGTATTCATTAGATGAAGTAATGAAGGTAGACGCCGAAGTCGCACAGGCGATTGTAGACGAACAGAACAGACAGAACAGTCATATTGAGTTGATTGCTTCTGAAAACTGGGTAAGCAAGGCTGTTATGGCAGCTATGGGAAG
>JAZNQI010000094.1:0-4719 GCA_045590095.1 Acetatifactor sp.
GTTGCTATTGCTGCAATCGTATCTGTTTTCATAAGGATTCTCCTTGTCTTCCTTAATTCCTATGATTGAAAAAAAGGGCCACTAATAATTCAGTAGCCCTATTGATGTTATGTATTTAGTATTTTTTTAATGTAACAACAACTTTTCTGAAAGGTTCTTCTCCTTCACTGTGTGTTGTAACATATCTGTCATTCTGTAATGCAGAATGAATAATTCTTCTTTCGTACGGATTCATAGGCTCCAAAGAAACGCTTCTCTTGGTTCTTTTTACTTTGAAAGCAATATTCTTTGCAAGATTCTCAAGAGTAAGTTTTCTTCTTTCCCGGTAATTCTCCGTATCAACTTTTACACGAATGTATTCTTCTGATTCTTTGTTTACAACCATTGACACAAGATATTGTAAGGAATCAAGAGTCTGTCCTCTTTTACCGATTAAAATACCCATATCTTCGCCGTTCAAAACGATTTCAAGTGTACTCTCTTCTTCAATATATTTCGTATCAATTACTGCAGTAATATCCATTGCCCCAAGTACATCGTTTAAGAAAGATTTCGCCTTATCTTCAATACTTACTTTCTCTTCTTTCACACGTGCTTTGATTACTGCTTTTTTGGCATTGATACCGAGAAAACCTGAAGAACCTTCTTCTACAACTTCATAATCAAGTTTATCGCTTGCAACCGTAAAATGCTGACAGGCATTTGTAATTGCATCGTTTACGGTTTTTGCGCTGAATTCCATATATTCCATATTTAACCTCCTCAATTGTTACATTACTTATTGTTCTTTTCGTTATATTGTTTTACCATATTCGCTTTGGAAGCAATACTACCCGGTTTTGCAGCATTCTTGCTGTAATATTCGGTAGATTTCTTAACCTGTGCATCAATCTCTTCCTGTGTCTTAGGCTGTGCCGTAGGAACAGGTCTGTACTGTGCATTGATTTTCTTTGTATTGTTGTTTGCCTTCTCATTAATACCCTGGATTAAAGCACCTCTTTTCGCCATCTTCTCTTTATACTTGGCATTATTCTTCTCAATCAGGGCATCCATATCCAGATGATCGATATATTTATTGATTGCAATCTGCTGAATCGCACGGATAACTGCACCGGCAATCCAGTAAAGTCCCATACCTGCAGGAAGCGTAAAACAGAAAAACGCTGACATAAGCGGCATAAGATTATTCATTGTCTTCATGGATGACATCATAGGATTGTCTTCCGAACCGTTATTCGTTGCAGCTGCATTCGGCATCAGTTTAAAACCGATCCACTGTGTCAAAGCTGCCATTAAAGGAATCATCAATGCACAGATAATAACAAGAAAACTTCTTTCATCAGAAACCCATTCCATTTTAATCGTCTCCCAGGGAGAATAAGAAATGTTGATAAAAAGAAAATTGTTATATCTGTCAAGTACATCCAAAGTAGACTGAATGGTTGTATCCAACTGAGGGTAAGTTTCCGTAAGTAAATCCCAGTCTGCCTTACTTGCTCTGTTCAATACGTCAATAAAAGTATTCTCTACATATGTAGGATCACCGTTAATAAAAAGATCATTCTTAAACTGTTTCTTAAATCCTACTGCAGAAGTAAGTGTCTGAATAAATTCATTACTTCCTGCCTGTGAAACCAATTGCGTCACAAGAGGCACATAAGCCTCTTTCACTTTGGTTACATATGCGGGAATTGCATAAATTACACGGTACAATGCGAAAAGAATCGGCATCTGAATCAATAACTGTAAGCAACTACCCATGGGATTAACACCGTATTTGGCATAAACGGCCTGTGTTTCCTCGTTCATTGCCTGCATTGATTCAGGGTCTTTTCTGTTTCTGTACTTTGCCTGAATTGCCTGAATTTCAGGATTCATCTTTGCCGATAATTTAGAAAATTTCTGCTGTTTATAAGTCAGAGGTAAAAGAATAAGATAAATAACAATCGTAAAAATAATGATTGCAATACCGATATTAGGAATGCCTATCTTATCAAGTACCCAGAAAATACCTTCCATCACATATCCGAGTATTTTGGAAACAGGTCCTATGATAAATGATGAATTCTGTGTTAATAATAAATCGTACAATTTAAAACCTCCATTAAACACTTTTTCTTAAGGAACAGGATCATATCCTCCTTTAGAAAAAGGATTACATCTTATAATTCTCCATGCTGCAAGCAATGAACCCTTGATTGCCCCATGTTTCCGGATTGCTTCCAGACCGTATTGGGAACAACAGGGATAATAAGGACACTTGGTTGTTTTCATCGGAGAAATATAAATCTGATAAAATTTTATAATAGCAATTAAAATCTTTTTCATTTTTGATTACCATCTTACTTCATATAAAGGTATACCTCTGTATTACTTCAGGACACCATGAAGTTTCATTAGATGCAGTAGTGCTCTTTCCGTCTCCCGGAATGTGGCAGACGCGGCACTGTTTCTTCCTATGACTACAATGTCTAAACCACTATTAAACATTTCTTCGTGTAGTCTGTAACTTTCTTTAACAAGCCGTTTCACATGATGTCTGACTACGCTGTTACCGACTTTCTTACTGACTGAAATTCCGATTCTGTTTCTATCGAGTTGATTCTTCGACACATACATTACAAATAACTTATTGGCATAGGATCTGCCACTCTTAAAAACAGACTGAAATTCATGATTCTTCTTTAAGGAATCCGTAAAGACCATTTCATCACCTTACTTATTAAAAATAAAGAGTCCTCAAGCGGACTCTCGCGCCGAGCGCGAGTGTGCATTATTAGCGGAGCGTTTTTTATTGCATAAGAATTTCCTATGCAATGAAAAAAAGGCCACAAAACTGCGGCCTATGCTGATAACTGCTTTCTTCCTTTTGCTCTTCTGGCAGCTAATACTTTTCTTCCGCCCGGAGTACTCATTCTTGCTCTGAATCCGTGAACTTTAGATCTCTGTCTCTTTTTCGGCTGAAATGTCATTTTCATATGCTAACACCTCCTTTACTCATGTCGAAAACATCATTGCAATTATATAGGAAGAAAAAGCCTACGTCAAGGAAATTTTCATTTTTTTGAAAGGTTATAAAAAACTTGCAAATTTTAAAAAAATTTTTATTTTTTTTATAAATCTACATATAGTTTCTTCTATATATAATACACACTAAATATTGAAATCCACAAGAAATCTGGTTACAAATAAATACTTTACATAAATTAATCCACATTTTGTGTATTACTTGTGGATAAATATTGATTATCATGTACATAATTCGACAAAAAACTACTTATTTTCGAAGTTTATCGACTTTTTTCCTGTTTATTTTTTCTACAAAGTTATACACATATTTGTTGATAACTTTTTATTTATCTTAATTTATCTTTTTATAGAGTTTACATAAGAAATTAACGAATTATTATTTGATATTTTTTAATTTATCATGTAAAATTATATTGATATTTTATGGGTATTTTAAATTTATTTTCTATAATAAGGAAAAGGTATCATGCACGAAATACAGTCTAATTGGGAATTAATCAAAGAAACCATCAAAAGAGAATATGAATTATCCAATGTTGCTTATACTACATGGATTAAGAATCTTAAATTTCACAGTGTGGAAGGCAACACTGTTGTTATTGCCATTCCTTCTAATCAGTCACATATTCTCGATTACATTATTAAAAAGTATAAAGATTTCTTCCAGGTAACCATCTGTGAGCTCATGAATGATACCTATGATGTTAAATTTATTCTGGAGAACGTGGAAGAAGAGGCAGAAGAGAAAGAACCTGTTAAAGATAATATCTCAAACAATGATGATCTCTACAGAAATGCCAATCTTGCCACAAAATATACTTTTGATAATTTTGTCGTCGGAAGCAACAATAATTTTGCCCAGTCGGCATGTCTTGCGGTAGCGGAATCTCCGGGTGAGGTATTTAATCCTCTTTTTATCTACGGCGGATCGGGACTCGGTAAAACACACCTGATGCATTCAATCGGTCATTATATACTCGATCACAATCCCGATATGAAGGTACTCTATGTTAACAGTGAAACATTTACCAATGAAGTAATTGAATCCATCCGTAGCGGTAATTCCTCTTCCATGAACCGGTTACGTGATAAATACCGTACTGTTGACGTTTTATTAATTGATGATATTCAGTTCATTATCGGTAAAGAAAGTACACAGGAAGAATTTTTCCATACTTTTAATACTTTATATAACAACGGTAAGGCTATTATCATATCTTCGGATAAACATCCCAAACAGATGGAAACACTGGATGAACGTTTCTCTTCCAGATTCCAGATGGGTCTTCCCGCAGATATCCAGCCTCCCAATTATGAAACCAGAGTAGCTATCCTTCTTAAAATTGCGGAGCCCTACAACCATACCGGTTCCATCAGTAATGAAATAATTGAATACATTGCAACAAATATCAAATCAAATATCCGTGAACTGGAAGGTGCTTTCAATAAATTAATTGCTTTCGCAAAAATTAATAATAAACCTATTACAATGGAACTTGCGGAAGAAGCATTAAAAGATATGATTTATCCGGACAAGCCAAAGCTCATTACTCCTACTATTATTATACAGGTTGTTGCTGAGCATTACGGCGTCAATGCCCAGGATATCACTTCAAAGAAGCGTAATGCTGAATTTGTGCTTCCAAGACAGGTTGTTATGTATCTTTGCAGGGAATTAACCGATATTTC
>JAZNQI010000095.1:0-2005 GCA_045590095.1 Acetatifactor sp.
CTGCCACGTCCTTATGGACTCGCGTTGCTCCTCCATAAGTAGCGTGCCATGCCTTCAAATAGCCAAAAGACAAAATAAGCACCAACTTACAAGCAAGCTTGCAGTTGGTGCCTCTTTTATCTTTTGACTGCTCTCAGTCCATGTGTTCACTTTACTCCCACTCAATAGTTCCAATCGGCTTCGGAGTCAAATCCATGAGAACACGGTTGATGCCGGGTACTTCATGGGTAATACGATAGGTGATCTGGTGTAAAATAGGATAAGGAATCTCCTCAACCGTTGCAGACATAGCATCCTTGGTGTTGACTGCACGGATGATTGCGGGCCAGCCTTCGTAGCGGCTCTCGTCCTTCACACCAACACTCTTGATGTCCGGTACAGCAATGAAATACTGCCATACTTTTTCGTTCAGGCCATTCTTATCAAATTCTTCACGCAGGATAGCATCTGCCTCACGCAGAGCTTCCAAACGGTCGCGGGTGATTGCACCCAGACAACGAACGCCCAGACCGGGACCCGGGAACGGCTGACGGTATACCATGCCATGAGGAAGGCCAAGTGCCTCACCTACAACACGTACTTCATCCTTAAATAAAAGCTTAATCGGTTCTACCAATTCAAATTTCAAATCCTCAGGAAGACCGCCTACATTATGATGTGACTTAACTGCCTTCTTTCCTTCTGCAGCCTTAACAGATTCCAGAATATCAGGATAAATAGTTCCCTGAGCCAGGAATGTAATATCCTCAAGTTTTCTTGCTTCTTCAGCAAAAACTGTGATAAATTCCGCGCCAATGATTTTACGCTTGCGCTCCGGATCAGCTACGCCTGCCAAAAGATTCAAGAAATGATCGGTTGCATCCACATAAATCAAGTTTGCATCCAAACCCTCTCTGAATGTTTTGATAACGCTTTCTGATTCATTCTTACGCATTAAGCCGTGATTTACATGTACGCAAACCAGCTGCTTGCCAATAGCCTTGATTAAAAGCGCTGCCACCACAGAACTGTCTACACCGCCGGACAATGCCAGCAATACCTTCTTGTCGCCTACCTGCTCGCGAACAGCTGCTACCTGTTCTTCGATAAACTTCTCTGCCAATTCAGGTGTGGTAATACGCACCATATCAGCGGGTCTTACGTTTGAATTCATAATGTCTCCTCCTGGAAAATAATATTCAAAACCAAAATTACTACCTTTACTAATCTATTGATTTCTCAATAACAAAAATATTGTAATCAATGCATTATCATAAGTCAATTATTTTCTTAAGCAACTTTTCTTTTTCTAAATAAAATGAATAGCACAGCACTCACTGCCATCAAAATAGGATAAAAACAATAAGGTATAATATCGTAGGGAGTAAGTCCTGTCAACGATGCAGCAGACAAAAGTTGTGCTCCCCAGGGTATCAATCCCTGCCCCACCGAACTGAATATATCCAATAAAGAAGCGGAACGCTTGGCATCCACACCGAATTCATCGCTGATTTCCTTTGCAATGGGACCTGCCATAACGATTGCCACCGTATTGTTTGCAGTACAGGCATCCACTACCAGCGATAAACCTGCGATACCCATTTCTGCGCCCTTCTCGCTCTTGATGTTTTTACGAATCAAATTCAGCACAAACTGAATACCGCCATGCTCCTTCACTAAGGATACAATACATGCTACGACGATGGAAATTACGGTAATGTCATACATACCGGTCACGCCGTTTCCTACCACGACAAACATCTGATCAACAGCAATGGCTTCTGTTGCTACTCCTACAATTAAAGAAATTACCGTTCCGCCGATTAATACAACGAACACATTGACACCGATAAGTGCTCCCACCAATACCAACAAATAGGGCACTACCTTCCAAAAATTGTAAGTAAGTTCCTCTGTCATCTCAAAATTACCATTCATGGTAATCAAGAAGAAAAGAATACACGTTAAAATCGCTGCGGGCAATACAATAAAGAAGTTTTCCTTAAATTTGTCCTTCATTTCGCAC
>JAZNQI010000096.1:0-2427 GCA_045590095.1 Acetatifactor sp.
GGACTGCTTTCAGGATTTTGGAGAGGTTACCTATTATCGTAATACGGTTACTGTGGAAGAGGTCCGCGAGAGAGTAAAAGAGGCGGATATTATTATTGCCAACAAGTCTCCTTTGAGGGAAGAAACACTGAAGGATGCACCGAATGTGAAGCTTATTTGCGAGCTGGCTACGGGATATGATAATGTGGATTTGGCCTATTGTAAGAGACGCGGTATTACTGTTTGTAATGTGCGGGACTACTGTACCGGTATGGTGGCTCAGCATACTATGACTCTGGCGCTTGCCTTAAGTCAGAAGCTTTTTCACTATGATGATTATGTGAAATCGGGAGCGTACAGTGCACAGGACCGTTTTTCTAATTTTGATTTGCCTTTTTATGAATTGGAGGGCAAGACCTGGGGTATTGTGGGCATGGGTAATATCGGCAAAAAGGTGGCCAAAATTGCTACAGCCTTTGGCTGTAAGGTGATTTTTCACTCTGTGACCGGCAAAAGTACTTGCACGGATTATCCGCAGGTAGATAAGGATACTCTTCTTGCAGAAAGTGATTTTCTGTCACTGCATTGTCCTTTGAGCGATTTGTCCAGAGGCTTTATTGACGCAGATGCCTTGAGAAAGATGAAAAAGACAGCCATATTGATTAATGTGGCGAGAGGCCCGGTAGTAAATAATGCAGATTTGGCACAGGCTTTGGAAGTAGGGGAAATTCAGGCGGCAGGCTTGGATGTGATTGAGGGTGAGCCTTTGGAGTTAAGCAATCCCTTAAGTCAACTTAAGGATAGCAATCAGCTGATTATCACACCTCATTTGGCATGGGCCAGTGTAGAAGCTCGTACACGATGTGTGGAGGGTGTATACAAGAATATACAGGCATTTTTGGCAGGTAGTCCCATGAATGTAGTGAATCCTTGACAGAATACGACTTTGTGGGTAAATTAGTAGTGAGTAGGGAATCGTTCCATAGAAAAGCAAAGGGGTCGACCGATTTTCCCGACGATAAGAGGATGAGTCATGATTGAAAAAATAAAAGAACTTTGGAAGAAGTACGAAGAGATTATTGTTTATTTGATAGTGGGCGGTATCACGACGGTGATTTCCTGGACTGCCATGTTTTTGGTCAGTTATCTGGCATTCGGAAATCCCTTGCATCCCACAGCGACGCAAAATCTGGTACTCAGTACCGTAAACTGGTCCGCCGGTGTGGCAGCGGCATACCCCATGAACAGAATCTGGGTGTTCAAGAGCAAGGATTCTAATATTTTGAGGGAATGCAGTAAGTTTGTGGTTTCCCGTATTTCCACCTATGTATTGGAAATCGTGGTGCGTCAGGTATTCGGCTGGTTTGGTATTAATGTATACGTGACCACGATTGTAGCCGCAGTACTGGTTATTATCGGCAATTATATACTGAGTAAGTTGCTGGTATTCAGAAAGAAAAAATAAGTTGTAGAGGATGATGCTGCGTTGATATTTGTCAGGCGGCATCTTCTTTTTAATTCGCAGATATACTTATTAAATATTTTGTTGACAGATAATTGCAAAAATGTTATTATACTAATAGCAAGAATTCTATTTTGTCTAACATTCATAATTCATGGGCATCCGCCCGTCATAGATTCCCTTGCTGATATCATGTTTTAGCAGGGAGTGAGGCTTCCTGCGGGAAGGAAAAATGAATAGAAAGAATGATGTACGGGGACAATTAAGTCGCGTAATAAAGGAACTGAACCTTACGGATGATATCTTTTTCGGTAAGGTTGCAGAGGAGAAGGATGCATGCGAGGAAATGTTGCGTGCCATTACGGAAGAAGAAGGTTTGCAACTGAAGACTGTGGAACCTCAGAAATTCATTCGAAATTGCGGAAGCCGATCCGTATGCATAGATGTGCTGTGTACTGCTACAGACGGCAGAATATTTGGAATAGAGATGCAGAAGAGTGATAGGGATCATCATTTAAAGAGAGTGCGCTATGAGGCCTCGAATATAGACACCCTTATGACAGAGAAGGGTGTTGAATTCGGACAAGTACCGGATGTTTGTATGGTTTATATTACAAATTTTGATCTGTTTCGAAGGGGATGTGCCCTTTATCATATGGACCATATGATTCGTGAAAGTGCGGTGATTGTAGATAACGGTTCTCACGAAATCTATTTTAATATTCATGCCAGCGACGGAACTCTTGCGGCAAAATTAGGAGAATATATGAGGAAGACTGAAGGGGTATGTCCGGAGTTCCCGGCTATATCTGCACGTGTTAATTACTTGAAGATGCAAAATAAAGGAGAGAGACCGATGGAAAATCCGGAATTCAGGAGACTATTGAAAGAGTATGCGCAGATTTTGGCAGAAGAAATCGTGGAAGAGAAAGAAGCGGAGCTGGCTGTCAAAGTAACAGGAGAAGTGAGGGAACGAGTAACGGAGG
>JAZNQI010000097.1:0-33081 GCA_045590095.1 Acetatifactor sp.
AGTTTGATATGGGTCATGTATACTTCTCAATTGCCTTCTCTATCTTCCCGGTAATTATTGTATACTTATTGCTTTCTAAGTTCATCGTTCAAGGTGTTGCACTTGGTGGTGTTAAGGGTTAATAAGATTTTAAGGGTATGTCTTCGGATGTACCCTTTTTCTTTTCACAAAAAGTTTATAAATCTTTATGAAAGAGTATATTTACGGAACTAATATGGCATGCTATACTATGTTTAGTTAGTGAGAGATTAGCTGAAAGGCAGTACTATACAATGGATAAGAGAGAGTTTATTGACCGTTTGAGGGGCGCTTTGACCGGCAATATTTCCGGCCCTCTTGTTGAGGAAAATGTCAAGTATTATGAAGACTATATTAATTCTCAAATCAGATTGGGATATCCGGAAGCAAATGTCATAGAAAGCCTTGGCGAACCCAGATTTTTGGCAAAGAGTATTATAATGGCAAATAGTCATAATTCAACCCGGAATGATGCGTACCAAGACGGAAGAGCTTATTCGGAGAATGAGGCTTATGGGCAGTACAATAATGAGTTAAGGCTCGTTAAAGTACCTAAATGGGTGGCATGGCTGATTTTTGGTCTTATAGTATTTATCATCTTTTTCCTGGTAATAACTATTATAAAAGTGCTTATTCCAATTGTGATTCCTGTATTATTTATTTATTTTTTGATTAAATTATTTAGAGATTGGTTGAATTGAAAAGAACTCTCATGAGAGTTCTTTTTTTCATGATTCAAATTATGGTAAAAAATGTCTTTTGGCGAATAAGAGAATAAGTTAATATTTTTTTTCACATACTGTTTCCGTAACCGTAAACGACAGGAGGGAAAAATTATGTCAAAGAATAGTCAGCATAACAATATGAACGACAAGTACAACAATGCAAACAATTCTAACAACTGCAGAGATTCTAAGAATTCTTATGAAAAGAACAGCAACCAGAACAGCAGTCAGAATAAGTCCCAGAACAATATGAAGGACAACATGAAAGACAAGCAGTAAGTTTGTCAAAATAAGGATACCCAAAGCGGTATCCTTATTTACATAATGGAAATATTTGTGTATACTGTTAGAGAAATGAAAATGGATTCAAAAGGATAAGAAGATGAGAAAATTTGAATTGATTGCCCCCTGTCATTTTGGCATGGAAGCAGTATTGAAAAAAGAAATAATCGATTTGGGATATGATATAACGGAAGTTGCAGATGGACGTATTACGTTCTGGGGTGATGAGGAGGCATTGTGTCGTGCCAATATATTTCTGCGCTCTGCAGAAAGAATTTTGATCAAAATAGACAGATTTCGTGCAGAGACGTATGAAGAATTGTTTCAGGGAACGAAAAATTTACCTTGGGAGGATTATATTCCCAAGAATGGCAAGTTTTGGGTGGCAAAAGCAGCCAGTGTCAAGAGTAAGCTGTTCAGCCCTTCTGATATTCAAAGTATTATGAAGAAGGCTATGGTAGAACGCTTAAAAGAAAAGTATAAAATTAATTGGTTTGAAGAAAATGCAGAGAGTTATCCTATCAGAGTATTTATTATGAAGGATGAGGTCACTGTAGGACTGGATAGTACGGGTGATTCCCTGCATAAGAGAGGGTATCGTAAGTTGACTGCGAAAGCACCCATTGCAGAGAATTTAGCAGCGGCATTAATTATGCTGACACCTTGGCGCGGAGACAGAATACTGGTTGATCCTTTTTGCGGAAGTGGTACATTTCCTATCGAAGCAGCTATGATGGCGGCAAATATGGCTCCCGGTATGAACAGAAGCTTTACGGCAGAAGGCTGGGGACATATCATCGGCAAGCAGAATTGGTATGATTGCATCGATGAAGCACAGGAAATGGTTGATTTATCAGTGGAAACAGATATTCAGGGATATGATATTGATGAAAAGATGGTGGCCATTGCCAGAGAAAATGCGAAATTAGCAGGTGTTGACAAATTGATTCACTTCCAAAAGAGAGAGGTGGCACAGTTAAGTCACCCCAAGAAGTACGGTTTTATTATTACGAACCCGCCTTATGGTGAACGTTTGGAAGAGAAATCGGCATTGCCGGCTTTGTATAAGGTGATTGGCGAACGGTATCGTGCTTTGGATAGTTGGAGTCTTTATATGATTACTGCATATGAAAATGCAGAGAATGATATGGGACGTAAAGCAGACAGGAACCGAAAGATATATAATGGTATGATGAAGACATATTTTTATCAGTTTATGGGACCCAAACCGCCTAAACGCGATACGGTAAAATGATGAAAGAGTAAGACGAAGGAAGAAATGCGCATGAAATATAAAAAAATCATATTTGCTACGGGAAATAAAGGGAAAATTAAGGAAATTCAAATGATTCTGGCTGATTTAGGTGTGGAAGTCATCACTATGAAAGAAGCCGGAATTGAGATTGATATTGAGGAAAATGGGAAGACTTATGAAGAGAATGCATTGATTAAGAGCAGAGCAGTTGCTGCACATCCGGTTGCAAAGAAAGAAAAATGCATTGTTATGGCAGATGACTCGGGATTGGAAGTTGAGTATTTAAATAACGAACCGGGAATTTATTCTGCCAGATATTTGGGCGAAGATACTTCATACCGGATAAAGAATGCCAACTTGATAGAACGTCTTGACGGAGTACCGGATGAAAAGCGTACTGCACGATTTGTGTGTGCCATTGCTGCTGTTTTACCGGATGGAGAGGAGATAACGACCAGAGGCATTATTGAAGGAATCATTGGTTACGAGGAAAAAGGAAGCAATGGTTTTGGATACGACCCTATTTTCTATGTGCCGAGATTTTGTCGCACGACGGCAGAACTTACGGAAGAGGAAAAGAATCAGGTGAGTCACCGTGGTAATGCCTTGAAACTCATGAAAGAGGAATTAAAGAAATATGCGGATCCTGATTGTTAGTGATACTCACAGAGAGAATAAAAACTATTTTGAACTCTTAGAAAGACTTAAACCACTGGATATGATTATTCATTGCGGCGATGTGGAGGGGAGTGAATATGCCATGACTCGTGCAGTGGATTGCCCGGTTATGATGGTGGCGGGCAATAATGATTATTTCAATAGTTTGCCAAAAGAGTTAGAGTTTAATATAGGAAAATATAAGGTATTATTGGTTCATGGACATAACTATTATGTGTATATGGGGCCTGAAACATTACAGGAAGAAGCACGTTCCAGAGAAGTGGATATTGTGATGTTTGGTCATACCCATAAACCTTTTTTACAAATCGAAAATGATTTGGTAACGTTAAATCCGGGTAGTCTTTCCTATCCGAGACAGGAGGGACGCAAGCCTTCTTATGCACTTATGGAGATTGACAAAGGGGGCGAAGCTCACTATACAATAGCTTATTTGTAATAAATATTCAGAAAAAAGCAAAAATTAATAAAATTCAAAAGAAATCGCTTGACATAACGTTACCTAGCATATATAATAGGTTTTGCGTTTGGCGCAATGCGAACATCGGGGTGTGGCTCAGCTTGGCTAGAGCACCTGCTTTGGGAGCAGGGGGTCGCAGGTTCGAATCCTGTCACCCCGATTAAGAATACATGCGGGTGTAGTTCAATGGTAGAACACCAGCCTTCCAAGCTGGATACGTGGGTTCGATTCCCATCACCCGCTTAGCAACAGAATATGTTGACTATGTGTCCATAGCTCAGCTGGATAGAGCAACGGCCTTCTAAGCCGTGGGTCGGGGGTTCGAATCCCTTTGGGCACATTAAGAGGGAAACCTCTGGGACTTAAGTTCCCTATGGTGGGTATAGCGCAGTTGGTTAGCGCGTCAGATTGTGGCTCTGAAGGCCGTGGGTTCGAGTCCCATTACCCACCCTGTTACAGGATGTGTCGGTATGACACGCTTGGTGTCATTATAGGGCTATCGCCAAGCGGTAAGGCACAGCACTTTGACTGCTGCATTCGCTGGTTCGAATCCAGCTAGCCCTGTTTTTAATTATATTATTGCGGGTGTGTAGCTCAGTAGGTAGAGCACTTGACTTTTAATCAAGTTGTCCCGGGTTCGAACCCCGGCACGCTCATGTGAAAGGGACATAGATGTGTCCCTTTTTTTCTTGAAAAGGTATCCCATTTATAATATAATAAGTAAAAATGTGTATTATAGAAGGGAGAAAGCTTATGAGGTTAGTTACACGTTCTGATTTTGACGGTTTGGCATGTGGTGCACTTTTGAAAGAGGCAGGGGTTATTGACAGTTGGAAGTTTGCTCATCCGAAGGATTTGCAGGATGGTCTGGTAGAAGTGGACGAAAATGACTGTCTGGCGAATGTTCCCTATGTTCCCGGATGTGGTTTGTGGTTTGACCACCATTCCAGCGAGCACGAACGTAACGAACTTGCAGGAAAATATAAAGGGGAAAGCAGAATTGCGCCCTCCTGCGCAAGAATTATTTATGACTATTATGGTGGCAAAGAAAGATTTCCTCAGTTTGACGATATGATGGAAGCGGTTGACAAGGTGGACTCCGGTCAGTTGACTATTGATGAGGTTATGAATCCCACAGGCTGGATTCTGATTGGATTTTTGATGGACCCCAGAACCGGTTTGGGTCGCTGGAGACAGTTTACTATTTCCAATTATCAGCTGATGGAGAAATTGATTGATGCCTGCCGTACTATGACGACAGAAGAAATATTGAATTTGAGTGATGTTCAGGAACGTATTGAAATTTACAATGAACAGACAGAAAAATTCAAAGAAATGGTAGAGAAATATACCCGTGTGGAAGGGAATGTAATTATTTCTGACCTGCGTGGTGTGGACCCTATTTATACAGGAAATCGTTTCATGATTTACAGTATGTATCCGGAGCAGAATATTTCAGCATGGATTGTAAGCGGACGTGGCGGACAGGGATGTTCTGCTGCAGTAGGTTATAGCATTTTGAACAGAACTTCTGATGTAAATGTCGGAAGTCTGATGTTAAAATACAATGGTGGTGGTCATAAGGCTGTGGGCACCTGCCAGTTCAGTAATGAAAAAATGGATACAGAGCTTCCTAAGATGCTGGAAGAACTCTGCCAATTGGCCAATAAATAGTAGGATTTGTAAGTGAAAGTATTATGCAGGAAAAAAGAAGTAGTTTTAGTGGTGGATTAGGATTTGTGCTTGCAGCGGCAGCAAGTGCGGTAGGATTAGGAAATTTGTGGAGATTTCCGTACTTGGCGGCCCAGTATGGTGGCGGAATATTTATCTTGGTGTATTTAGTATTAGTTTTAACATTTGGGTTTTCATTGGTACTTATGGAGATTGCTATCGGGCGAAAAACCAAGATGAGTTCCATTAAAGCATTCACCATGTTACACAAAAAGGCGGGTATATTGGGATTTATGGCAATGCTGGTCCCCATGATTATTTTGCCGTATTACTGTGTTATCGGAGGATGGGTAATTAAGTATATGCTTACCTTTCTGACGGGACAGGGTAAGGCTGCAGCAGACAGTGCGTATTTTGATGGTTTTGTAGGAGCATCCGTTTCACCATTGATTACTTTCTTGATTTTTCTGGCAGTAACCTCTCTTGTTGTGGCACTGGGAGTAGAAAAAGGTGTTGAAAGAGTCAGTAAGTGGTTGATGCCTATATTGGTGATTATTTCCTTGGGAGTTTCCGTTTATATTTTCACGATTCCCAATGCAATGGAAGGAATAAAGTACTATTTATTACCTGATTTTTCTAAGTTTTCCATAAAAACGGTTTGTGCAGCTATGGGACAGTTGTTCTTTTCCATGAGCATTGCAATGGGTATTTTGATTTCGTATGGTTCCTATGTGCGTGATGATGTTAATATGAGTAAGTCAGTAAATCATATTGAGATTTTTGATACATCCATTGCTTTGTTGGCAGGTTTTATGATTGTTCCGGCAGTTTATGTATTTAGCGGAGAGGAAGGCTTGGCAACCGGTGGACCGGGGTTGATGTTTAAGACCTTGCCGCAGGTGTTTGAGAGAATGCCTATGGGTGGAGTGATAGGTGCTGCGTTTTTTATATTGGTGTTCTTTGCGGCGGTAACCAGTTCTATTTCAGTAATGGAAGCAATTGTATCAAATCTGATAGACCGTTTTAAATTGTCTCGAATCAAAGCTGTAATCATTGTAATATGTATCAGCTTGGTGTTGGGAGCAGCATCTTCGCTTGGCAATGGTGCATGGAGCCATATGAAGATTTTAGGAATGGATTTCCTTACGTTCTTTGATTTCTTGTCCAACAGCGTTATGATGCCGATTTTGGCATTGGGAACATGTATTTTAATCGGATGGATTTTAGGAACGAAAGTTATTGAAGATGAAGTGACCAAAAACGGAGAAAAGTTCGGTAGAGTGAAAATATTCCGCGTGATGGTTCGTTATATTGCACCGATTATGTTAGTTGTGATTTTGGTGTTCTATACATTGGCACAATTCGGTATTATCGATTACTAGTAATCTGACTTGACAAGATATTTAAAAATTGTATATAATACTAAGCGTGGCTGATTTACAGCCACATACGCGGGCGTGGCGGAATTGGCAGACGCGCCAGATTTAGGTTCTGGTGGGAGACCGTGGGGGTTCAAGTCCCTTCGCCCGCACTTGCTGAAAGAAGCACTGATTTTTCATAAAAGAAAATCAGTGCTTTTTGCACGTTAAAATATTATATCGTGGCAAAAAAAGCGGTGGTAATCACAGGGATAATATGATAAAATAATTATAATTGTGAAATTATAGTTTTAGGAGAACATACCGGAACGGTAGGTGATGAAAAATGCAGGAGAAGAATTGGGTTGATACTGCGGAAGAAATATTCCGCTCGGTATTTTCGGCAGTAGAAAATCATAATTATGCAGGCCTGAGCAAAGAGATTGAGGACAAGGTTGTAAATAAAATTCAAATTAAGCTGGATGATGTAAGTCAGAAGATTAATGCCAATTTGAATACTACAAATCTGAATACTGCAAAGACCGGCACGAAAGCCCCGAATAGAACAACAGAGTGGGTAAATGCCCAAAAAGCCCGCAGGCAGGAGAAAAGTACAGAGATTACCAATCTGTATCCGCAATATTATGCACAAAAACCGGCCGGTACTTATTCAGGACCGGCATGTACAGCATTGGGGACGGTGGGAACGTCTGCTTTTGGTTTGGGGTCTTTAGTATTAACATTGGTTGGTTTGGCAACAGGTAGCCCATGGATATGGTTTGCCGACTTTTTATCAACAACAGCATTGGGCGGAAGTATTGCGACTCTGGTACACGGCGTTAAAACCAATGGGTTGATTGCACGCTTTAAAAATTATGTGAGACAAATCGGGAACAGGCAGTATTGCGACATAGAGCAGTTGGCCTTTGTGACCGGAAGAAAGAAAAAGAATGTTTTGCAGGACTTAAGAAAAATGATTAACAAAGGTTATTTCCTGCAAGGACATCTGGATAATGAAGGAAATACCTTGATTACCAGTGACGAGGTTTACCAAAACTATCTGGATGCGGAAACAGCGCGTCAACATAGAGAATTAAAAGAAAATGAATTAATTGAGATTCGAGAGATTAAGTACGAGGAGTATCCGGAAGAAGTCCGAAAGGTTTTGGAAGAGGGCGAACGATATATCGAAAAAATCAGAGTTGCAAATGATGCTATTCCGGGTGAGGTAATGTCACAGAAATTGGATGTGTTGGAAGATATTATGAAACGTATCTTTGAACAGTTAAAGAAAGATCCAACCAGCGTGGACGATTTGCAGAAATTAATGAAATATTACCTGCCGACTACTGCAAAGTTAATTGATGCTTATATGGAATTAGACGGGAAACCATCTTATGGTGAGCAGAATATTGCAAATACCAAATTGGAAATCGAAGGAACCATGGACGTGATTAACGAAGCCTTTGGAAAAATATTTGACGATATGTTCCAAGATGCCGCATGGGATATTTCTACTGAAATATCGACCATGAAGACACTCTTAGCCAAAGAAGGGCTTACCGGCGGACGTGATTTTGTAATAGACAAGAAATAAATATATTGGAGGATAATGATTATGGAAAATGAATTTAAAGAGTTTACTGAAGAGAGTATTCCTACACTTTCTTTTGACGTGGTAGAGGAAGTAGAAGCTGCCGAAGTAAGAGTTGAAGAAGAGGAAGTTAAAAAGACTACTGAGTTGGCAGAAGCACAGTTGACACCTGCAGAAAAGCAGATGGTGATGGAATTTGTGGACAAGATTGACTTGAGCAATACCAATGCTGTTTTACAGTATGGTGCAGCGACTCAGAAGAAAATGGCAGATTTCTCCGGTAAGGCTTTGGAGAATATTAAAACCAAAGACATGGGTGAAATCGGCGGAATGATTACTGATTTAGTATCAGAATTGAAATGTTTTGACGTTCAGGAAGAAGAAAGAGGATTCATGGCATTCTTTAAGAGACGTGCTAATGAAGTGACAGCGTTAAAAGCAAAATATGATAAGGCTGAAGTAAATGTAAATCGTATTTCAGATGCATTGGAGGGTCACCAGATTCAGTTATTAAAGGATGTGGAATTCCTTGATAAGATGTATGATTTGAACCTGACATATTTCAAAGAAATCTCCATGTATATTTTAGCCGGTAAGGAAAAGCTGAATCAGGTAAGAGACACCGAGCTTGCAGAATTAAAGAGTAAAGCATTGGCATCAGGACTTCCGGAAGATGCACAACTCGTAAAAGATTATGAGAATATGTGTGAACGCTTTGAAAAGAAGATTAATGACCTTGAACTTAGCAGAATGATTGCGTTACAGACTGCGCCTCAGATTCGTTTAATTCAGAATTCTGACACTGTAATGGTGGATAAGATTCAATCAACTCTGGTAAATACCATTCCTTTGTGGAAAAATCAAATGGCAATTGCAATCGGTATTCAGCATGCAACCGATGCATCAGAAGCTCAGCGTCAGGTGTCCGATATGACAAATGAATTATTAAAGAAAAATGCAGCGGCACTTAAAGTTGCGACAATTGAAACAGCAAAAGAAGCAGAGCGCGGTATTGTGGATATGGAAACTTTGAAGAATACCAATGAAAGTTTGATTTCTACATTAGATGAAGTAATGCGTATTCAGACAGAAGGTCGTGAGAAGCGTCGTCAGGCTGAAATTGATTTGCAGAATATGGAAAATCAGTTGAAGGAAAGATTGTTGGAGATTAGTAGCGAGAAAAAATAATGTCTGATTAGTTTGATTTAAAGGAGTATTTTGTGATGGCAAATCCATATTTACCAAATTGGGAATACATACCGGATGGTGAACCGCGAGTGTTTGGAGACAGAGTATACATTTATGGTTCTCATGATAAGGCGGGTTCCGATACTTTTTGTGACAAGGTTTTGAAGTGCTGGAGTGCACCCATTGATGATTTGAACAACTGGGTTTGCCATGGAGACATTTTTCATGTGGCGGATGATAGGGACCACAAATCGGATACGGACTGGACTACGGAAATTAATGATTTGTATGCGCCGGACGTAGTTGAGAAAGATGGAAAATACTATCTTTATGCGTATATTATGAATGGCCGAGGATGTGTGGGCGTCAGCGACAAACCGGAAGGACCGTTTAAATTATTATCCAAATATAAATATAATATTTCCGAAGAGATTACCTGTAATGGTTGGTTTATTGATCCGGGCGTATTGGTAGATGACGACGGAAGAGTATATATTTATTGTGGTTTTGAAAGATCTTTTCTGGCAGAAATCAATGGGGACAATATGTATGAGGTTTTGGACGGAACCTGTATTGAACATTTTATTCCTATTGAAGACCGCCCGGAAGATGGTTATGTGGGTAGAGAAACCTGGTTTTTTGAAGCATGTTCGCCACGTAAGGTCGGAGATACTTATTATATGATTTATTCTCCGAAACAGGGTAGTCGTTTGGCATATGCTACTTCAGATAAGCCGACAGGACCGTTTAAATATCGCGGATATATTGTAGATAATGGTCAGGATTATCCGGCTGGTAATGATCATGGTTCTATTATGTGTATTAATGGGCAGTGGTATATTTTTTATCATAGAATGACTAACGGTACCATTATGTCCAGAAGAGCCTGTGTGGAAAAAATTGAAATATTACCGGATGGAACCATTCCTACCGTAGAAATGACATCATTAGGATTTCAGGATGCACTAAACCCTTATGAAATCACTCCGGCAGAGATTGCTTGTGTATTAAAGGGCGGAGCACTTGTTACGGAGAAAAACGTGTTTGAACGTGTTATCGCAGAAATTCGTGAAGGTTGTGTAATAGGATATAAATACTATGATTTCGGGGAAGACTATTCCAGCAAGACCATGGAGTTTGCAATGCAGGTGAATGGTTGCGGATGTGATTGTGATGTGCATATTCTTTTAGATAGTGAAGATGGTGAAGAAATTGGTTGTGTGCATGTGGGACTTGGTGGCGGTGTTCTGCATACCATCGTGAAGGCGGTAACCGGAAGACATGCAATTTTCTTCAAGGTAACCACGAACTATCACGGATGGCAGGGAGAATGGTTCAAACAAAGACAGTTATTTGAGTTAAAGCAATTTGTATTTATGAAGTAATAAATGTGACCGCTATCAGGGCTTATAAATGGGTGGCTAGAATTGTGCTAGCGGTATGGAGGCAGAAATGTTAGAGATTATAACACAGTTTTTTTTCCTGGTATTAGGATTTACAATGTTGATTAAGGGGGCGGATTGGTTTGTAGAAGGTGCATCCAAAATCGCAGACCGATTCGGTATTCCGCAGCTTGTTATTGGTTTGACTATAGTGGCAATGGGGACAAGTGCACCGGAGGCGGCTGTTAGTATTACCTCCGCATTAAAGGGAAGTGCTGATATTACCATAGGTAATGTGATCGGCAGTAATATTTTGAATGTACTGATTATCTTAGGTTTGACTGCGGTGGTACGAGCGATTGCAGTGCAAAAATCCACGATTGTATATGAAATACCGTTTACGGTAATTATTTCCGGAGTGATGACAGTCTTAGGACTTTCGGATGGTGTAATCAGCCGCTTAGAAGGTGTGATTATTTGGGCGCTGTTTATTGTATATCTGTTGTACTTGCTGAAGATGGCAAAAGCAGGAGTAGAAGAGAAACAGCAGGATTCTGCAAATGATAAAAAAGACCCTATGTGGTTGCTGCTTATTTTAGTTGTAGTAGGCGTGGTATTAATTGTGTGGGGCAGTAATGTGACAGTTAATGCAGCTACGGCTCTCGCTACCATTTGGGGAATGGAGGAGAGACTGATTGGCCTGACCATTGTTGCATTAGGCACTTCTTTGCCGGAATTGGTGACCAGCGTTACTGCGGCTATTAGGGGCAAATCTGATATTGCAGTAGGAAATATTGTGGGCAGTAATATCTTTAATATTCTGTTTGTGGTAGGTACGACAGCATTGATTACACCGGTTGCATATCAGGTAAATTTCAAAATAGATTCTTATATTGCAATAGCAACGATGGTATTGCTTTGGTTATGTGTGTTGCCCCAAAAACGACTGGGCAGAGCGGCAGGTGTTCTTATGTTGGCTTGTTACGGAGGATATTTCGTATACTTGATTCAATAGAGAATAAAAAATGATTTTTGTGTGAGGAACAACATGAGAAAGAGCGGTATATTACTTCCGATTTCCAGTATACCTGCGAAATACGGAGTGGGAACCTTTTCAAAACAGGCATATGAATTTGTGGATTTTTTGGTGGAGGCAGGACAAAAACTATGGCAGATACTGCCGCTGGGACCTACAAGCTACGGGGATTCTCCTTATCAGTCTTTTTCTACTTTTGCAGGAAATCCCTATTTCATAGACTTAGAGCAATTAATGGAATTGGGATATATATCAAAGAAAGATTGTGAGGGTGTAAATTTTGGCACGAATCCGGAATATGTGGATTATGGTCAGATGTATGCCAATCGTTATCCTATTTTAAGGAAGGCCTATGATGCGGCCCTTGCGAAAGGCTTGCATCAGGAGGCTGAATACAAAAGCTTTATGGAGGAGAATGCATACTGGATTACAGATTATGCACTCTATATGGCAGTAAAAGCGTCTTTTGACAATGTATGCTGGACCGATTGGGATGAAGATATACGCTTGCGTAAACCGGAAGCGGTGAAGGCGTATACGGAGAAATATACATACGAAATAGGCTTCTATTATTTTCAGCAGTATATGTTTCGGATTCAGTGGAAAGAGCTTAAAAAATATGCAAATGATAAGGGCATTGAGATTGTGGGGGATATTCCCATCTACGTAGCATTTGACAGTGCAGATACATGGGCAAATCCGGAGCTTTTCCAGTTGGATGAAGAGAATCTGCCCGTAGGTGTGGCGGGATGTCCGCCGGATGCATTCAGCGAAACCGGTCAGTTATGGGGCAATCCGTTGTATAAGTGGGAGTATCATAAAGAAACTGATTTTGCATGGTGGATGAAGCGAATTGCTCATTGCTATGAAATGTATGATATTGTACGTATCGATCATTTCCGAGGTTTTGATGAGTATTGGTTTGTTCCCTATGGCGATGAAACGGCGCAAAACGGCAAATGGTTACCCGGACCGGGCATTACGTTATTTGAGGCCATGAAAGATGCTTTGGGTGAGAAAAAAGTCATTGCAGAGGACTTGGGTTTCTTGACAGAGAGTGTTTTAGAGTTGGTGGAAAATACAGGGTTCCCCGGCATGAAAGTGTTACAATTTGCCTTTGGAGGCGGTGCGGACAATGCATATTTGCCTCATAATCACAAGAAAAACAGTATTGTATATACAGGTACCCATGATAATGAAACTACTGTTGGATGGTATTGGAACTTGGATGAGCGTACCAGAAAGCATGTAAAGGATTATTTTGACATTACTGATGAAACAAAGGTGAATTGGACATTTATCAGAGTGGCATTATCCAGTGTGGCGGATACGGCCGTTATCCCAATGCAGGATTATCTGGGACTTGGAAATGAAGCCAGAATTAATACGCCTTCTACGTTGGGCGGGAATTGGGAATGGCGAATGAAAGAAGATGCTTGTACCAAGGAATTGGCTGAAAAGATTTATAAATTGACAAAGTTATACGGAAGATAAAGAAAAGTGCTAATGCCGTGAAAGGCGTTAGCACTTTTGATTTGTTTGGGAATATCCGATTACAACTTCATTATATTAATCAAACTTAATCTTTGACATATATGAGTTGTGATATTCTTTGTTATAAGTCACTTCTTCATCGAACCATTCCGGAGGAACAAATGCATTTGCAGCATCCTTGCTTCCGAATTCTACCTCTGCCATAATCAGCGGAGCAAAGGGAGGGTCGAAGACATCTAACTCAATCATAAGCTTGTAGTCTGCCGGAGGGGCCGGGAAACCTTCCTTGAATCCGGGGTTATGTAACGGAATTAAATAACGTTTCTTTGAAATAATATTGCCGTCTGCTTTAGCGCGAAGATGGTAGTAAGCCTCTTCGCTGATGGGGAAATTGTATTCCTGACGGGCCATCATGCCGCTTCCTTTGTAGGTAAGATAGAATTCATCATCTTCACGACGAACACGAACAACAGGGTCAATACAAAGATAAGCCTGTTCGATTAATCTAAAGCGATACTTTTCCAGATTTTCCGGGACGTGCTTTAAGGTAAATTTACGTTCTATTTCCATTTGTACTTTTCTAAGCCTTTCCGCATCCTGCCATCGGGGGCAGTGTATGCAATGTGCCGAAGGTCACATATGATGCTACTGAAACATCTAAGTATATTATACATCAAAATAATAAAAAAATGAAGTAAAATAAGTGACATTCGGAAAGAAATTGATTATACTTAAAGATAGTGGAATTACCATAGGAAATTCAATGGATTGGAGAGGTATAATATGAAAAAAATTGCAGTATTTTTTGGAAATGGTTATGAAGAAATCGAGGCACTTACGGTGGTGGATTTGTGTAGAAGAGCGGGAATTGATACTCAGATGGTATCTGTGACGGAAGCGCCTTCTGTGACCGGTTCTCACGGTATTTCAGTTGCCATGGATAAGATGTATGATGAAATTGATTTTAGTGAATTGGATATGATTGTTTTACCCGGTGGTATGCCCGGTACTCTGAATCTGGAAGCACATGCAGGACTGATGGAACAAGTGGATGCTTTTCATAAAGCAGAGAAGTATGTAGCAGCAATCTGTGCTGCGCCTAGTATTTTGGGTCATAGAGGCATTTTAAACGGCAAAAACGCATGTTCATACCCCGGTTTTGAAAATGACTTAAATGGGGCAAATGTGGTGTTTGACAGCGTGGTACGTGACGGACATGTAATTACTTCCAGAGGTATGGGATGTGCGATTGATTTTGCGCTTGAGATTATTGCCGCACTCTGCGGAAAAGACGAAGCAAAGCAAAAAGCGGAGTCTATTATTTACACGAAATAGTGTTAATCGAGTGTTATGGTGGAATGAGCATATGCAAAAGAATTTAGGAGAGAAATAAGATGAGCAAAGGAAGTAAAACGGCACGGGAACTTTTGACATTTATTCAAAAGAGCCCCAGTGTGTATCATGTGGTTGATAATATTAAAAGTTCTTTGACGGAGCAAGGATTTATAGAATTAAAAGAAAATGAGAGCTGGCAGGTTGCGGAAGGTCAGGGATATTTTGTGGTTAGAAACGATTCTTCCGTCATTGCATTTCGTATGCCGCAGGAGTCTGCAAAGGGTTTCCATGTGATTGCTACTCACAGTGATTCGCCTACATTTAAGGTTAAAGAAACTACAGAAATGGTAGTGGAGGATAAATATATCAAGTTCAACACAGAGAAGTACGGCGGTATGATTTTATCTACCTGGTTGGACAGAACTTTATCCGTGGCAGGACGTTTGGTGGTAAAGGGTGCCGATGGTACACCGATTGTAAAATTGGTTAATGTGGACAAGGATTTGTTGGTGATTCCTAATGTTGCCATTCATATGAACAGAGATATGAATAAGGGATTTGAATATAATCCGCAGGTGGATATGTTGCCCCTGGCAGCTTTGGGGAGCAAAGGAGACAGCAAGGATTTGCTGAAAAAAGAGCTTGCAAAGGCAGCAGGAGTAAAAGAAAAGGATATTCTTGCTCATGATCTGTTTTTGTATGTAAGAGAAACGGGACGACTTGTAGGCGCAGACGGTGAGTTTATTTTAAGTCCGAAATTGGATGATTTACAGTGCGTATATACTTCTTTGCAGGCGTTTGTGCAAAAAAGTCCCCAGAAGTATATTAATGTTCTGGCTGTATTTGATAATGAAGAGGTGGGCAGCGCAACGGCACAGGGCGCAGACTCCACCTTCTTGCAGGATGTAATGAAGCGAATTGGGGAAAGCATGGGTTATTCTCATAGTCAGTACTGTCAGATGGTGGCAGAGAGCTTTTTGATTTCAGCGGACAATGCTCACGCGGTACATCCCAATCATCCGGAAAAGGCTGACCCCACAAATCGACCTTATATAGGCGGTGGTATTGTGATTAAATATCATGGAAGTCAGAGGTATACCACGGATGCTGTATCCGCTGCTAAGATGAAGCTTTTATGTGATAAAGCTAAGGTGAAGTACCAGACATATACCAATCGTTCCGATGTGGCCGGTGGATCGACTTTGGGTAATATTTCTACTTCTCATGTATCCTTATCTTCTGTGGATGTGGGACTGCCTCAGTTGGCGATGCACTCTGCAGTGGAAACGGCGGGATGCAAAGATACAGCGGATGCAGTAAAAGTATTTGGAGTTTTTTTTGCAGAATAAGTTGTGAATAGAAGGAAACGGTGGTTTTATGACCACCGTTTTTTGCGTATTTATAAAGTAAGATGCGTGTATGAGTGGGGATGTATGAGTCAGAAATTTGAAAATCTGTTGAATTTGGCGTTGGAAACACCGGAGACAGTACGAATGCGTACGGGGAATCTAAATGTAGGATATGAGGCTTTGGGGCGTACTTGGGAGGTGGTTGTAAAGTACCATGACTCCATTGGTTTTCTGGTTGACTATGGGATATTAGTAGAAGAACTTATCGCCGGTTATGCGATATTGACTGTGCCGGAAGAGTTGATAGATCTTCTTGTACAGGTAGAGCAAATTGAATACGTGGAGAAACCGAAGAGATATTTTTTTGGAGCAGAGCTACCAAATGATAATTCATGTATCTATCCGGTAACATTGGGAAATGATGGACTTACCGGTGAAGGGGTGCTGGTGGCAATTATTGACTCGGGGATTGATTATGAACGGGAAGATTTTCGAAAAGAGGACGGAAGTACGCGGATAGTAGCTTTGTGGGATCAGACATTGATGCCTGGGGGAGTGATGGGCACAGAGGAAGAAGACAGCGTGCAGGAAGATGTTTTAGACGAAGAGAGAACGGGACATTTAAGAAGGCCGCCGCAAGGATTTGCGGTAGGAGTAGAATTTACAGAGACACAAATTAACGAAGCTATAAGAATGGGCGGCGGAGAAGGTTTTCAAATCGTACCCAGCAGAGATGTGAGCGGACACGGAACGGCTGTGGCAGGAATTGCTGCAGCGAGTGGTGGGAATGGGTTTTATCAAGGTGTGGCGCCGGAAAGTGATTTGTTAATTGTGAAATTAGGGGATGCGTCCGGAAGCGGTTTTCCTAAAACGACTGAAATCATGAGGGCTGTGACCTATGCAGTCAAGAAGGGGATTGAGCGGAAACAACCTTTGGTGATTAACTTGAGTTTCGGGAATACTTACGGCTCACATGATGGTACGTCTTTATTGGAACGCTTTCTAGACAATGCGGCGGAGATTGGGAGAACGGTAATTTGTGTAGGAGCAGGAAATGAAGGTGCTTCTAACGGTCATTTTGCAGGAAATGCACAATCAGATCCTGTAGTGGAGATAACGGTAGGAGAATATGAAAGAGCGCTGAGTATTCAGTTCTGGAACCGTTACAGTGATGTTTTTCGGATAAGTTTACGTTCTCCGGGAGGAAGTGAAGTGCAATTAACTGATGCAGTCAAGGCCGGGAAGGGAGAGTTTGCAACAGAACAAACTCTGGTATTGGTCTATAAGGGAGAACCGAAGCCTTATTCTGTTTTACAGGAAACATATTTTGATTTAAGTCCCTTGGGAGATGGGAATTATATTAACAGTGGCGTTTGGCAACTGATTGTAGAGGCAAATGGTGTTGTGACGGGGCAGTATGATGTGTATTTACCTTCCGCGGAGGCGCGAAATGCAAGAACCGGGATTGCGCGTCCCACACCGGAAACGACACTGACGATACCGTCAACTTCCTCTAAAATTGTGACAGTGGGTGCATATGATACGGTTTTTGACAAATATGCGGATTTTTCGGGAAGAGGTGCGTCTCAGATAAGCAGAGAGGAAAATGTGATAGTTTCAAGCCTTATAAAGCCGGATTTGGTGGCACCCGGTGTGAATATTTTGGCCCCGGATGTATTAGGAGATTATATGGGAGTGACAGGTACGTCGTTTGCAACTCCCATAGTCAGCGGAAGTGCGGCACTTATGATGGAATGGGGAATTGTAAGAAGAAATGACCCTTATTTGTACGGAGAAAAGATAAAGGCTTATTTAAGAAGCGGTGCCCGGCCCTTACGGGGAGAAAACATTTATCCCAATGAACGCGTGGGATGGGGAGCGCTGTGTGTGGCGGATAGTATACCAAGGGGGTAGTCTGCCCTTTTTTATGATAACCAAGGGGAAATTCTGTTCTTTTATAAGATACAATATGTTTTCTTCTACTTTTTAGTAAAGGGTAAGAAGTTCAATGTGATTTCTTGCCCATTGCTTTTTTTACATAATATTTTAGAATGTAAATGGTTAGTGAGCCTATAAAGATAAGAGGTTTTGCTGGTTTGTCCAAAAGAGTAGAAAGGGAGTTTATTTATGAAATATGAAGAATTAACATTAGAGGATTTAAAAAGAATGCAGGAGGTTGATGTACGAACGGTAAATATTGAAGAATTAACAGATTTGAGAGATATACAAATTGATACAAAATTACCAGTAGAAGAGAAAGTGCGATTATTCGCAGAGCAGACAAATAATTTGTATATTCATAGAATTGGTGATTATGTAGTGAAAGTAAGGTTTCAGGAGGAAGGTCCAAGTATTGATGATAAGATGGAAGAGTATTTGAGACATCTTGCGGAGATACATATATAAAATAAAAACGGAAAAGCTGTAAAAAAATATTGAATATATTTCGAAGTGTTGGTATAATATAAAATAAAAACGTATTATTTGTAAATAAAAACGGAGGTCGTTATGAAACTTTTAAAAATAACAGTAAATGGTCTGCCACATTTTAAGGATGTTTTGGATATTGATTTTGTAGCACAGCAAAGAGTTGATGATGATGACAAAGAGCGGCTGTGCAATGTGTTTTCCAATATATATGTAAATAAAGCGATTTCATTTATTGGTATTAATGCATCTGGAAAAACAACAATATTGAAAGCTATCTCATTTGTTATGAAAATGTTGAATAATGAGTCAATAAACAATATTCAAGCAAAAACAATTATGGATGACCTTGATGATAAACAGCAAGTTATTATCACATCCTTTTTCTTTGATGGGACATATATAAATAAGTTAGAGTCTTTCATTGAAAAAGAAGTAAATGTCTTAGATGGTAGTGAAAAGCTGATTATACGAGATGAAAAATTATGGTCAAAAGAAATTGGTAAAATAAAAACAAAGAAGAATATGTTTGATTTTGCTGACTCTGATTTAAAGGAAAAAAGGGATAGTGATGAGCAATATTTAATGGATGATGTTAGTATTATTGTTGCAGAGAATAAGAAAAAAAATATGAGTATTTTTATCTGCGATATGTTGGAGTGGACAGATCATAATATTTTAAATGTTCTGGGGAGATTTCCTAAAGAACTTTTAACTTTTCTGGATCCTAGTATAGAATATCTTGCATGTAGTTTGAAGGAAAAGAAAGTTGATATTCGATTGAAGTTTTACGGAAAAGAAGAAATAGTTATTAATAGTCCAAGAATTTTGGAAAATTATCTTTCATCAGGAACGATAAAAGGTTTAGGGGTCTTTATGAGCGCGACATTCGCTTTTATTGAAGGAGGATATCTTATTATTGATGAAATCGAGAATCATTTTAATAGAGAAATTGTAGCTACATTAATTCGGTTTTTCATGGATAAAAAAGTGAATAAAAATGGAGCAACAATTCTATTTTCAACGCATTATTCAGAATTATTAGACGAATTCGATAGAAATGATAGCATTTATGTTGTTAGAAACAAAGAGGGAATTGGAGTAGAAAATTTGTCTAATATCTTGAAAAGAAATGATATTAAAAAAAGTGAAGTATATGATAGTGATTATCTTGGAGGCACTGTGCCGGCATATGAAGCATATATGGCTCTGAAAAAAGTACTAATTAGTGTAAAGTAAGGGGGCTGTAGTATGGGAAGATATGTTGCCTGTATTTGTGAAGGTGGTGCAGAAAGAGCAATATTAGATTTGCTACTTGATAATCACAAATTGATCTTCGAACGCAAAGAGTTGATAGAGGAAGAAGTCTTAAGGTGCAGAAGTGGTAAGGAATTTGAGGAAAGATACTTAAGAAAAGGATTTACAGATAAAATTACCATTTATCGTATTTTGGATTCGCGTAGTGAGAGATTCAATTTGAGTAAAGCATACATGCAAAAAGTAGATGTGAAAAATGTCATAACGGCTCCGGAAATCGAGAAACTAATTATTTGCAATGAGAAAAAGTATAAAGATTACGAAAGAGAAGCAAGAAAAAATCCAAGATTAAAGCCTAGCATTTATTGTAAGTCAATATTAAAGTTTAATAATGTAAAAAGTTATGATTTTGTAACAGAATATTTTTCGGATATGCAGGTTTTATTGAATGCATTACATGAATATCGGAGAGTTTCAAAGGTCAGAGCTGATGAGATGACGATATGGGATTTGTTACGATAAAATACAGTATTGTATAGCTAAATAAAAAGAGGTGATCAGCAAGTGAAACAATTTTTGTATCTTGATACAGATATTATTAATTCAATTATTGCTCAAACAGAGAAAGGTCTTGTACAAAGTTTGTCTGATGAGGAAGTTTCTACTGAAACGGAAACAGACAGTTTAAATGCGTCTATAAAAGGTACAGGAACGATTGGTGGCTCGATAGTAAAATTGGCTAAAGCAGAAGCAAATCTTTCTGGAAGCTTAGAGAGTATTGAAGGGGGAAGTTTATCATCGACTTCACGACAGATTATTAGTAAAACACTACATGATGCGGCTTTTGATATTGCATATGCATACATTAGTCCATCTGAAATTGAGTTACAAAGTCAAAGTAATGATGAGACAGGTAATTATGTTGAATTAACAAGAGTATTTGATTTTGTTGATTTGGATTATCTTGAGAAACTTTTTGAAAAAGACGGTATAATTGAATTTATTAAGAAAACTTCAGCAGAACAAATTGAAGCAGAAGCAGAAAAAGTTAAAGAAGGACACAATAGAGAACAATTGCGTAAAGCAGGCATAAATTTTAAGCAGGAAATAAAAAAGGCGATTGATGCAAATAATAAACAATATGATGATATTGCGGTAATCATAAAAGCTATGCGAGGTTTAATACCATACAATCGAATGTTGATTTCTAGTGATGGATATCTGGTGCCGTTAAACACAAAGTATTTCCGAGTGGATCCTTTAGACTTAGGATTTAAGTATGGTGGAGAAATTACATGTGTTGGAATGATTACAAACATAATAGGAGAAGACACAAATCCTAATGATGAAAATAACATTTTTGCTACAGTGCAGTTTACAGCAAATGAAGTGTTGAGAAAATTACTACCGACGAGCGAAAATAATTTATGTGTTATACACCCGATTGCTATTTATTATGGTAGATAGTTTGAATTATAACAATCTTTAATGATGTTGAAAAGTCAAGGAGCGGTTCCTTGGCTTTTTTACTTAACATTAACTTCCCATCAATTTTTACTGAACTTAACAGACATTTACCATTACCCCAACAAAGATATGCGGGGTAGAGAGAATTTCTTTAAAAAAGTTAAAAAAGTTCTTAGCAATAACTTGACATTAAAGGGCTTTGGAAAACTGTGCTTGGAGGAGAGTTTACCGAAAGAAAATGTTGTCTAAGGGATAGCAGAAGAGAGATTTGATGAAAACAGGGAAGGGAGTCCGTAAATTGACCGGCGAAGCGGCAACAATTTCCTATCACATGAAAAAAGAGTACGGGGATTGTCCACGCACTCTTTATCGTTGTAGATATCATACCACAAATCAATACATTTTACAAGACTGGAAAAACACAGGGAAAGTGCTTATACTGAATTTGTTACTTTTGTGAATCGTTGTGTGAGTCTGCACCGGCAAAGTGCGGAGCGCAATAAGACTGTTAGCATAAAAGGGGCATTTCATGGAAAATAAAGAGTTTAGGGAAGAACAGGCTTATCTGGAGCGGGTAGAACAGTATATAGACAAAAGAATCTCTGTATTAGAGGAAAAGAGAGAAGAACTGCGTCAGGAAATCAGTGCAGGCAGAAAGCATATGTGGGAAGAAGGACGTCACGGAGTCAATGATTTCGACGATGTGGTTGATATTTATCAGCGTAGTGAAGGTATTGTGGCAGATGAGAAGCAATATGCAGAGAATCTTAAGGAGTTGGAACGACTGCGGCGAATGAAGGCAAATCCTTATTTTGCGGCCATTGATGTGGTGGAGGACGGTTTTTTCCAGGCAGAACGCTTTTATGTAGGAGCCGTTGGGCTTAAAGATAATAAAACGTATGATATGTATGTGTGTGATTGGAGAGCTCCCATCAGTGCGTTGTTTTACGGATTTGATGTGGGAAACGCATGGTATGAAGTGGATGGAAGGCGTATTTATGTGGAAATGACACGGAAGCGTCAAATTCAGATTGCAAACGGAAGATTGGAGAATATTTATGACACTGATTCTTCCATGCATGATGCAATATTGGGTTCCATTCTGTCAGAGAATACAGCAAATAAATTGAAGGTGATTGTCAGCAGTATTCAAAAAGAGCAAAATACTGCTATTCGGAAAATCGACAAGAGAGCAGTTTTAATATATGGTCCGGCGGGTAGCGGAAAGACAAGTGTAGGACTGCATCGTTTGGCATATATTTTGTATCATCAAAGGGACAGGATTCGTGCAGAGGATATTGTTATTCTGTCAAATAACAGCATTTATCATTCTTATGTATCCGGTATACTGCCGGCACTGTGCGAGGACGAAGTTTCCCATACGATTTTTCATGATTTGTTACGGAAATTTTTGCCGAAAGAGATGGTGATAGAAAACTATTATACCCAGTACAATGTATTGCAACAAAAACGCAGTACGGAAAAGCGTGTGCGGTGGTTGAGGGTAAAATATTCTGCAGAATTGCTTCATTTTATTGAAAAATATTTCACGAATTATGAGTTTGAACTTTCTGATTTGAGATATCGCGGAAATATTATTATAACAGCGCAAGAACTTGCGGGTAAAGTTAAGCGCAATATATATCATAGTTATGAAAGCAGTTTGCAAGGTGTTACAGATACCATAAAGAAGATTTTTGAGGATTATTTTACAGAAAATAAAGACGCAGTTTGCGAAGACTTAGAGGCCAGAGTAAAGGAATATGTTTCTGCACAGGAGTTGGAGATTCTATTTATTAAAAACAAAAGGCAGGTTGTGCAAGAGGCGTTGGACAATTTACGTCAAAAGAACAGACTGGATGCTAAAACGCAGGTTTTACGCGTGGTAGAGATGTTTGTAAAAAGATATGGTACATGGGATAACTCTATGCAGGAAATGTGTGAACGGTTAGAGCAGGATTTGACACGCGGTCATCTATGGTATGAAGATGCGTTGCTGTATTTTTTTGTGCGCATATACATGGGGGAAGTTCCGGATTTCGGGAATGCACTGCACGTGCTGATTGATGAGGCGCAGGATTATTCGTTGTTGCAGTTGGCTATTTTAAAACGACTTTATCCCCAAAGTTCATTTACTCTATTGGCAGATATTTGCCAAGCAATCAGTCCGGAAACGACCATTGGAAATTATGAGGAGTTTGCTACAGTATTTGGTGAGGATTTAGAAAAACTGCCTTTGTTGAAAAGTTATCGTTCTTCAGGAAGTATCAATGCTTTGGCATTTCATTTAATGGAAAAGTTTCAAAAGGAATATGCTCGTAATTATTCGTATTTTATGCGGGAAGGAAAAAAGCCGGGCTATATTGTAAGCGGAAATGTAAAAGCAAGCATTTTGAGCAAGTTAAGTGAGTTGAAGCAATATAATATGGTGGGAATCCTCACGAGAGATGAAGTGTCAGCCAATCGGGTTTACCAATGGTTGCAGGAGTTCGATGAACCTGTTCAACTGATAAGTAAACCGAATGATGAAATGACTGCACGTATAATCGTAATGCCTTTGATTCTGAGTAAAGGTCTTGAGTTTGATGCTGTACTGGTCTGTGATTTCCTAAAAGGTTATCAGAAAAAGAATCAGGCTGATCAAATAGATGAAACAGCTCATTTGGCTGCCGGAATGTATTTGGCCTGTACCAGAGCGTTACATGAGTTATATTTCATGGAAGAGCAGGGATTGCCGGAAGGTTTGCAGGATTGTAAAGAATATTTCCGGTTTATGACAGAATAAAAAACTCCAATCACCTATGTGGAGTATCCTTATGTGATACGCATCGGGTGATTGGAGTTTTTGTTTATTCTAATTGTTCTAATCCTTGTTGCTCAGCAAGTAATTGAGCCTGTCTGATTCGTTCTTCGATTTCGGCCTGTTGTGCTGCCAGGATGATAGGATAGTTAGGGTCGAGGAAGAAGGTGGCATCATGCTGGCAGATATGGGATGTTCTGGGTGTGATATACAAGATTGTACCATCCGGCTGTTCCACCGGGATAGTGGATCCCTGGAATAAGGATTCGTGTTCTACAATAGGTAATTCACAAATACCTACATATTGGAACGGACACTCGGGTGCTGCAATACTGTTTACTTCATAAGAGCAAATAGGGCCCATGTAATGTAAGTCACACATTTCCGTAGGAAGTGCATCAATATCAAAGTACTCGGTGGTTAAATGTGCATCACACAGTCCTTCAATGGGGAGCTTACCGGAACGGTGACATATTGTCATTTGTACAACATCACTCGGTGTTGTAAATTGTTGAGCCGGTAACTCAGCGTGAACTTCCTTCATAATAGCGGACCACAGGTTCTTTGCGATATTGGTTTCTTTGTAAGCTTTCTTGTCGCTCATTTTTGTGTTGTCATCATAACCGGCCCAAGTAGAGCAGGTATAGTAAGGGGTGAAGCCTGCGAACCATACGTCAACATTGTTAGAGGTTGTACCGGTTTTTCCGGCAATACCCATATTGCGGTCAAAGCGGGTAGCAGTACCGGTTCCCTTGGTAACAACATCTTCCATTGCATCTGTTAATAAGAAGGCAGTGGAGGATTTTAATACCTGATGGGTTTCTTTTCCTCTATTGTCCAAAATAATATTTCCGTCAGAATCATAAACTACAGTGTATAATTTAGGTTTGGTATAAATACCGCTGTTAGCGATGGTAGCGTAAGCGGCAGTCAGTTCTTTGTTGGATACACCTACGGTAATACCGCCCAAAGCAAGGGGCTGTCTCATATCGTAGAATACTTCGCCGTTCTTTTCCAAACCGTTTGCCAACTTTTGGAAACCGAAATTTTCCAAATAATCATAACCTAATTGAGGTGTGATTTGTGTAATAGTCTTTACTGCAACAATATTCAAGGATTGTTCAATACCGTAACGAATGGTACAAAGTCCTTTGTAGGCATTTTCAGAGTACCAGTTGCTAACGGGTTTTCCGGTATCATAATAAAAAGGAGCATCATTATATACGGAAGCAAGAGATAAACCGTAGGTGTCCAAAGCAGGCGCGTAAGCTGCCAAGACTTTGAAGGTGGAGCCGGGCTGACGATATGCATCGGTAGCACGGTTATAGGTTAAGCGTCCTTCTTTTTCGCCGCGTCCGCCTGACATGGCTACGATATGACCGGTATATTGGTCCATAATCACAACCGATACCTGGGGCTGGGGTGTAATGGTAATGGATTCTGAAAATTCATCACCCTCTTGCATGATAGCAGCTTTGTACTGCTCGATGGTTGCCATGGCATCGTCCGGAGTGGGGAAGATTAAATCAAAATCTTTCTGTACATTTTCGCGGAAATATTTAACCATCATTTCCTTACTGTAATGCTGTGTATTGCCTTCTGAGTCGGTTACAGACAGGGCATAATTTAACAGATAAGGTGTTCCTTCCGGATAATTAGCAGGGTTAGCCACCTGTTCATCCACAATCTTCTGGATAGAAGAGTCCATGGTGGAATGAATACGAAGACCGCCTGAATATAATGCGTAATCTGCCTGAGTTTCATTGAAACCGGCAATGTTAATCAAGTCGTTACGTACATCATAAGTTAAAGCATCCACAAAATAGGAACTTGTGGTATTGTTTTCCAAGTAAGTAATATTATGACGTTCAATACGTTCATAAACGTCGTCAAGAATTGCTGTGTCATATTCTGCCTGAGTAATAAACTCAAGTTCCAACATTTTGTCCAAGCAGTCCTTACGTCTGCGGGCATTTTCTTCAGGATGACTGATAGGATTGTATTTGGAAGGGTTCTGTGTAATAACCGCAATAGTGGCACTTTCGGAAATGGTCAGATCGCTGACTGATTTACCAAAGTATCGTTGAGCAGCGGCTTCCACACCTAAGGTATTTTGACCTAAGTTAATGGTGTTCATGTATCGTTCCAAAATTTCGTCTTTGGATAAGATTTTGGTAAGCTCGATAGCAAGATACTGTTCCTGAAGCTTACGCTTGACAGATTTAATCATATTACCGTCTTCTTCCATCCATTCGGTGAAGATGGTATTTTTCAGTAACTGCTGGGTAATGGTACTTGCACCCTGTTGTTCTTCACCACCGGTAATGGCGAACTGGAAACCTGCACGAAGAATACCCAAAAAGTCAACACCGTTGTGTTCATAAAAACGTTCGTCTTCAATGGCAACAACAGCATCTGCCATATGTTTAGGAATCTTGTCCATGGTAATAGGGATTCTATTGGAATTGGTGGCAACCAATTCGTCAATCTTTTTGCCTTCTGAATCGTATACAAAAGTAGCAGCACCTACCGGAGCTACCATATTACTATTGATAATGGGCGTAGAGGCTAAAATACCGTTATACATACCAAATGCAGCGGAAAGACCCATGATTCCGATGCCGACTACCCCCACTATAATAAATATAACTAATGTTATTATAAGCTTTCGTCCGAATTTACCGGATTTAGCATTCAATGCCTTTTGCTTGGCAATGACACCCTTTTGCGAAAAATTCATAATACATTTCCTTTCTATAAACAATAGTAAAAGAAAACCTTTACATATTTTGCCTTTTATTTCAATGTACATTATAGCAAAAAAAAGTATGTAAATAAAGGTTAAATTTTTATTATTAAGAATTGTTCACCAAATCTTTAGAAATATACACGATTTTCTTTGAAACTTTTCAAAAATCGTATATACTATAATGTATGAGTTTTTTGTGAAACAGTATAATGGAAGGACGAGAATATACAATGGAGAAAAATAATTTGCAGTCCTATCGGGTATTGCTTGTGGGGGGCGAAGGCGAGATTGTAGAAAAAAAGTCACGTTTTATTGCCACCATTCGCAAAGTGGAAACGGAAGAAGAGGCTATTCGATTTATAGAAGAAATGAAGAAAAAATATTGGGATGCACGGCATAACTGTAGCGCATTCGTGATTGGCAGCAGAGCAGAATTGACCAGATGCAGTGATGACGGAGAACCCAGTGGTACGGCAGGCAGACCTATGCTGGAGGTATTGTTGGGAGAAGGAATCCGGAATATTGCTGTTGTAGTTACCCGATATTTCGGTGGTGTACTTTTGGGTACCGGCGGTCTTGTCCGTGCATATACACAGGCTGTAAAAGCCGGGTTGGAAGAGTGTACCATAGGAGCTATGGTGTATGGTCATGAAGTTTGTATCGGTACAGATTACAACGGCATCGGCAAAGTGTTATACACTCTGGGACAGTATGGTATAGAAGCTTACGAAAGTGAGTACGGAGTGGATGTCATGCTGAAAATTCGCATTCCCGCAGAATTGTCAGAACGACTTCAAAAAGAATTGATTGAGGTTACCAACGGAAAAGTGAATTGGGAGAAGGAAAACGAAACTTATTTTGTTGACAAGGAAAAATAAGAAGTTTAAAATATTAATGTTGGTGTGCTTTTTGTACATCTGAATGCATTTTGAAAGGTGGTGGTTTTATGTCAAGTCCTATAAAAAATAGTGACAACCCTCTTCCCTCGGGGCGGAGCCTATACGGAGAATTAAATAAAACCATCATAAAGGAGAAATGCTATGGAAGAATTAAAAGATTTTGAAGTAGTAAGGGAACTGCTTGAAACCAAACAGTATACCAATCTTCGTCAGTTCCTGGCAGAAATGAACGATGCAGATATAGCCGTATGCATGGAAGAGTTGGATGATACGGAGATGTTGAAGGTGTTTCGTATTTTGCCTAAAGATCTGGCGGCAGACGTATTTTCTTATTTGGAAGTAGAGAATCAGCAAATGATTATTACCTCCTTAAGCGATAAGGAAGCAGCAAATATTATCAACAATCTGATGGCTGATGATGCGGCGGACTTAATGGAAGAAATGCCGGCCAGTGTTGTTAAGAAATTGCTTGCCAATGCGGCACCTGATGTGAGACGTGATATTAATCATTTGCTTCGTTATCCGGAAGATTCTGCAGGAAGTATAATGACTGTGGAATTTGTGGATTTAAAAGAAAATCTTACGGTTGCGCAGGCGATTGAACGAATCCGAAAAGTAGGTGTAGATAGCGAAACAATTAATATATGTTACGTTTTGGATGCACAGCGTAAGTTGATTGGTACGGTAGCGCTACGGTATTTGCTGTTAAGTAAAGAGGATGATATCATTGGCGATATCATGCACGAAAATATTATTTCCATTAATACTTTGATGGACCAGGAAGAAGTTGCAGCGCAGTTTAAAAAGTACGACTTTACTTCCATGCCTGTCGTGGATAACGAAAATCGATTGGTGGGCATCATTACGGTCGATGACGTTGTGGATATCATGGTTGAAGAAGCGACGGAAGATATGGAAAAGATGGCGGCGATTTTGCCCGGTGATAAACCATATATGCGTACCAGTGTGTGGGAGAACTTTAAAAAGCGAATTCCGTGGCTCCTGTTACTCATGGTTTCTGCGGCTTTTACGGGAGCTATCATCAGTTCCTTTGAAGATGCATTAAGTGTAAATTCAGCCCTGATTGCCTTTATTCCCATGTTAATGGGTACAGGCGGTAATGCAGGCGGTCAGGCCAGTGTAACGGTTATTCGAGGTCTTTCCATGGGAGAAATAGAATATCGCGATGTGCCCGGTGTTATGTGGAAAGAGATTCGAGTGGCGATTCTATGCGGCTTGAGTTTGGCACTTGCAAATTTTGGAAAGCTTATGGTATTTGACCAGGTGGGTATGCCTGTGGCAATGGTAGTCAGCCTTACCTTAATCATGGTAGTGCTTATGGCTATGCTGTTAGGATGCCTGTTGCCTGTGCTTGCAAAGAGAATAGGCTTGGACCCTGCAGTTATGGCGAGTCCGTTTATTACAACTATTGTGGATGCGCTGTCTTTGGTAGTATATTTCAGAATAGCAGTGATGATAATGGGTATCAGTGTATAAAAATATCGCCCGACAGTGACAAATTCCTATTACGTAAAAACCCCCCGATGGAACACATCGGGGGTTTTCTATACCTATATTAAGTCGGTTCTTTTAAAAATCGGATTGCGTACAGTATTCACAATCAGCGGAATTACCATGATAATCCAGGCAATGGGCTCGGCAATGATAATTCCCCAATAGCCCAAAGCCGGTGCAAATAAAAGAGCGGCTACAATCTTGGCAAACAGCTCCAACGAGCTGGAAAAAACAGGTGTTTTACTGTCCCCAAATCCTTGCATGGCATTTCGGAACAGGCAAATAACTGCCGGTACAAAATAGAAAGAGGTATTGAAACGCAAGTACAAACATGCGGTATCAATAATTTCCGGTTCTGAGCTTGCAGTAATGGTGCGAATAATAAACGGCGCAATGGTAAAAGCCATAAGAACCACCAACAAACACCAAGCCCAAGTAAGTAGCAGGGTGTCACGCATGCCCTGTTTGATACGGGAGTACTTGCCGGCCCCCAGATTCTGTCCGCAATAGGTGGCCAGGGTGGTACCTAATACACTCCAGGGAAGCATAAATATGGAGGATGCCTTACGGGCGGCCATATGAGCTACTATGATATTGTTGTGAAACGTATTAATACTGGTTTGCAAAGCAAATGTTCCCATGTAGACAAAGGAAATCATAAATCCCATGGAAAGTCCTGTAGAGAGAAGTTTACGATATGTTTCCTTTTCGGGCAACAGGTCACTATGGGAAAGGGTCAGCTGGGGGTATTTCCTGCGCATGTAAATAAAGCAGAGAATGGCAGATACAGCTTGGGAAATAACAGTTGCCAATGCCGCACCGCCTACACCCATGTGGAGCAGCAGAATAAAAGCATAGTCCAGTACAATATTTAAAACCGTTGAAATAATCAAAAAAATCAGTGGTGTGAAACTGTCCCCAATGGCACGCAGAATGGCCGCACAAATATTGTAACAGGTAGCTGCAATCAATCCGGCTAAAATAATACTTATATAGGATTTGGACTGGGGCTGAAGTTCCGGTGATATATTTAAAAAATTAAGAATCGGTGTTAAAAATATCAAACTGCAAATACTGATAACCAGTGCAAAGGAGATACCAAGCACCACAGTTCCGCCAATGGATTTTTTCATGCTTTGCGTATTGTTTGCACCAAATCTGGTGGCAATTACGATGGCAAAACCATTCGTTACACCATTTAACAGTCCTACCAAAAGGTCACTCAAAGTAGACGTTGCACCAACTGCGGCCAATGCATCTTCACCCAGAGTGGCACCCACAATACGAGTATCCACCAGACTGTAAAATAACTGAAACAGTTGTCCGATAAACAAAGGTAATGCAAAAGCAAGGATTAATTTTAAGGGTTTTCCGACCGTTAAGTTTTTCATAACAATTCTCCTTTATTCGAGAATTAATATAGCAACAATTATTTTAACGTGCAAGTGAAAAATATTGCATATATAAGCGTGTACGTAAGAAAAAACATTTTACTTTTTATGAAAAAAACAGTAAAATAAAAGGGTAGTGCAAATTGAGAAGAGGCAGGAAAAATACATGGAAAAGAAAGAAATCAATTTGGCGATAGAAGATTTAAATCCTACATTTTTGTTTACTTGGAAGGGAACCAGACATAAGGATGAAGAGTGGTATCACAGCCATGATTATGTAGAAATGGCTTTTGTTATGGCCGGAACCGGACGATATCTTATTGCAGATAAAATGTATGATGTGAAGGAAGGAGATTTGTTGATTTTTAATCCCGGAGTGAAGCATCAGGCTTATTTGCCGGAAGGGAAGGATGTAGGAACTACAGAGTTTTTTGTGGGTTTTACAGAGGTACAGTTGCAGGGAATGTACAAAAATTACATTCCCCTATCCACGGAAGGTAATATTTTGCATACCAGCGGAGAACTTCGCCAGAAAATTTTTAAAATCTGTTCTGCTATGGAGACGGAAAAGTCCTTGGGAGAGCGGGGCCGATATTTTGTTATGAAAGCTTTTTTGATGCAGTGGCTGGTTTATATTATCAGAGCCGTTTCAAAACCGGTAGAAGTGACTCCGAGCGGTTATTCATTTGAGTCTGTAAACAAAAAATATGTAGTGGAACAGATTGTGAATTATTTTGAAGATCACTACAGTGATAAGATTTCTTTGGAAAGTATTGCGGAAAATATGTATTTGAGTACCTTTTATATTTCCAAGATTTTTAAGAGCGAAACGGGAGATACCCCCATTCGTCACCTGATTAATATTCGTTTAGAAAAGGCCAAGGAAATTTTGGAAAAAGCACCCGGCAGAAGTATTAAAGAGGTGGCGGCAGAAGTCGGATATGACGATGCGTACCATTTTAGCAAGCAGTTCAAGAAACATTATGGTATATCGCCTTCACAAATTCGTATTTGATTTGTATTTTTTTTAGTGCATCTGTTTTCAAGAATGGTGTAATTTGATAGAATATATTTATATTTTCGGGGGAAAAGCTTATCAGTAAGACATAAACAGCAGGAGGTTATAAATGAGGTATTTTTTTGAGTCTAAAGTAGAAAAGAAAGAAAAAGGATATATGATTCAGATTCCTTTTAATGTATGGGAAGTATGCAAGCAAAGAGATGTGATTCAGGCAGATATTGTTTTGGATAATTCTATTATTGCCTGTGAACTTTTACCAAAGGAAAAAGGTAATTACGAGATTCATATTTATGATGATGATGCTATAAAGGTGGAATTGAATGTTCCGCATAAAATACTGCTTCATATTAACGGAAGTTTGATTCAGATGGACAAGAACAGCCCGTACAGCTTTGATAATCCTATCCGTAAGATTGACAGTATGCAGGTAATTATCCAGCCGGAAGACGGATTGTGCGGTCAGGCTTGTGTGGCAATGCTTGCAGGAGTTACCATTGCAGAAGTAATCAGCGTAATGGACTGCAGAGAGTGGCAGGCTACCATGGGACGTGTGATTTCGGCACTTAACTATTACGGAATTGACCATACGGATATTATTATTTATACAGAAGGCAGAGATGCAGTACTTCCCAAATGTTGTATTTTAATGGAAAAGATGGGAAGATTCTGTCATTATCTGGTGCATTACGACGGCAAATTCTACGATTCCAATTTAGGTGTTTTAGAAGAGTATGATATGAGTAAGTTACAGGGATATTTGGAAATTAAATGCTAGTTTATTTTAGTCCCGATTTGTTTATTGGTACCCGGACATTGCTTTATGGATGTGTAAAGGAGTACCAATGAGCGGAGCGGGATTTTTTTATACTTTTTTTATGAAGAATGTATTTACAAATCATGGCATATCATGTAATATATGTTTCGTGAGTTAGCACTCTCTCTTTGTGAGTGCTAAAAAAGAAAGATAAAGCAGAAAGTAACAGGAGGCAGTTTATGAAGTTAGTACCTTTGGGCGACAGAGTCGTTTTGAAACAATTAGTTGCAGAGGAAACAACCAAATCCGGAATTGTTCTTCCGGGTCAGAATAAGGAGAAACCCCAGCAGGCTGAAGTAGTTGCAGTGGGTCCCGGCGGTATAGTAGACGGCAAAGAAGTGAAGATGGAAGTGAAAGTGGGAGACCAGGTTATTTATTCCAAGTATGCCGGTACCGAAGTGAAATTGGAAGAGGAAGAATTCATTGTGGTAAAGCAGAATGATATCCTGGCGATTATTGAATAGTGCAGTCAAAAGGCATGGAGTGCTATTTGACGGTTGGTGCTAAGCAGTAAAATAAATAAAGGAGATATATTATGGCAAAGGAAATTAAATACGGTGCAGAGGCACGTAAGGCATTAGAATCCGGTGTAAACCAGTTGGCAGACACTGTTAGAGTAACTTTAGGACCTAAAGGAAGAAACGTGGTTCTGGACAAATCTTACGGAGCACCTTTGATTACAAACGATGGTGTGACTATCGCAAAAGAAATTGAACTGGAAGATGCATTTGAAAATATGGGTGCACAGCTTGTGAAAGAAGTGGCAACCAAGACCAATGATGTGGCTGGTGACGGTACCACCACAGCAACTGTTTTGGCACAGGCTATGATTAACGAGGGTATGAAGAACCTGGCAGCAGGTGCAAATCCCATCGTTCTCAGAAAGGGTATGAAGAAAGCTACCGATTGTGCAGTG
>JAZNQI010000098.1:0-2156 GCA_045590095.1 Acetatifactor sp.
CGTTGACAGCATCGAACCTGTTGTGCGGTCATCTTCACAATACTCAAGCCATTTTTCGTAGGGGGTATTACCTCTGCGCATTAATTCGGGTTGGATGTTATCCTCTAACTGTTCCCATCTTTCCATAATTCTCTGGTATTCCTGACGGTGTGTTTCATTTGGTATTTCTAGAGTCAAATCATCCGAAACAGCAGCATTCTTCATCTCGGTATTTCTTTTATTCATAGTTTCTCCAATCACAGCTGTACTACTTTTGTAGCAATATTATCGCAAAACACTTTATCATGTTCCACAAAAAGAATTGTGGGTTTAAATTGCAGAAGAAGTTCCTCAATTTGCATTCTGGAGATCACATCGATATAGTTCATGGGTTCATCCCAAATGTGCAGATGAGTCGGTTGACAGATGGATCGAGCGAGAAGGACTTTTTTCTTCTGACCAGCACTTAAAGAGGACATGTCCTTTTCCATTTGCCTTTTGGGAACGTCCAACTTCGCCAGTAAAGCAAGGAAGAGGCTTTCATCAATTCCACTATCCCTGGCAAAATCAGTTAGCTTACCTCGCAATTCCGATGTGTCTTGGGATACATAGGAAATCGATAGTCCGTTACCAATTCGCATCTCTCCGGTATAAGGTATGTCCTCTCCACAGATCAGTTTAATGATACTACTCTTGCCACTTCCGTTTGCACCTTGTAGCGCAATACGATCTCCTTGCTGGATTTCAAAAGTGATTCCTTCGCATATGGGTTCTTTATCATAACAAATCGTTACATCTCGCAGTGTTACTAACCGTTTGCTATGGAATGGTGTTTGTAAGATTTTTAAAGCATCAATTCGTTCGATATTTTTCAGTAGTTGTGACTTTTCCTCAATTGCTGCCTGCTGCCGTTTTTCGATGGCCTTGGAGCGAGCCATCATTTTCGCTGCCTTGTGACCGATGTAACCTCGATCACATGGACCGAATCCGATTTTTGTAGCTTCCACGCGGTCAGACCAGACCGCTTTTTCCCGAGCAGTTTCCTCTAAACGCTGAACCTCTTGCTTTAGCTTTTCGTTTTTAGCTTGTTCAAAGGCATCCTGCCGCAGTTTGTTTTCATACCAAGTCGAAAAATTACCACGGCACACATCAATACTGGCCTTATTGATGGATAGGATGTGGTCTACGCTGCCATCCAGAAATGCTCGGTCATGGGACACAAGTATATATCCTTTTTTGCTGTTAAGGTACCGACTTACTAGCTTGCGCCCTTGAATATCCAGATGATTAGTGGGTTCATCTATGAGAAGGAAGTTATTCTCTTTTAGGAATAGTACAGCAAGCATCAGTTTGGTTTGCTCTCCGTTGGAAAGGGTTTCGAAAGATCGATATAGAACCTCTTCGTTCAATTGTAGAGCATTCATTTCCCGTACAAGTTGCCAGTATTGGTATTCAGGATAGATTTCTTCCACCACATCAATGGTGAAGATTGTCTTATCTGCTACATGATAAGGGAAATAGGAAAATGAGACAGATGCAGAAATGCTACCCTGATACTCGTATTTTCCAAGAAGCAGATTTAAGAAGGTGGTCTTGCCTCTCCCGTTTCGTCCTGTGAAACCCAGCCGCCAGTTGGTATCGATCTGAAAGCTGGCATTCTCAAAAATGTTTTCGTAGCTGCCATCGTAGGCAAAGGTTAGATTCGTTACTTGGATTAATGACATGGTTGCCCTCCGTAATAAAAAATTGGCTGCAGGAAAGCACTCCCGCAGCCAATGGGCAACGCAGACTGACCCCGTAGGGGCGCAGTTACACACTCATGGTTGAAAGAACTACATTCCTGCCAAAGGGCATAGCAAACATAGCGGCGGATACCGTCGCGTTGTAAGTTGCAGATTGCCCAAATAATTAGCAGATAATGTTGTTCATTCTTTCAACTCCGTCCTATATTATTTGTAATTAGTATAGCATATCGACTCAAAACCGTCAAGTTCTAGATTGGTATCTCAAATTATTTGTATACAAGGTAATAATGTAGCAGTGCAAGGTGGCTTCGGTGGTTCGAATCCCTCATGCTGATGTTTTGCATCCATGGAATTTGTGTGAGATTTTTGGGTATAAAAACAGGAAAACCGCTACAGACTCTAGCGGTTTTCGGTGTGCAGTGATTAAGACCA
>JAZNQI010000099.1:0-11539 GCA_045590095.1 Acetatifactor sp.
GAACCTAACGTTGACCTTACAACTGTAGTAAAAGTCGGCGACACAATGGAAGTTAAGATCTTGAAAGTAAATGACGGAGAAGGTCAGGTTTCTTTAACTTACAAGCGTCTTGCAGCAGACAGAGGAAACAAGAAGATCGAAGAGGCTTTCAACAACAAGGAAGTATTAAAAGCACCTGTAGCTCAGGTTTTAGACGGCGGTTTGAGCGTAGTAGTGGAAGAAGTAAGAATTTTCATCCCTGCAAGCTTAGTTTCCGATACTTATGAAAAAGACTTGAGCAAGTATGCAGGAACTGAAATTGAATTCGTAATCAGCGAGTACAATCCTAAGAGAAGAAGATACATCGGCGATCGTAAGCAGCTCATCGTAGCTCAGAAGGCTGAACTTCAGAAGGAATTGTTCGAGAAGATTAAAGAAGGTGATGTAGTAGAGGGTACTGTTAAGAATGTTACCGATTTCGGTGCATTCATCGATTTGGGCGGTGCTGACGGATTACTTCACATTTCAGAAATGTCTTGGGGTAGAGTAGAACATCCTAAGAAAGTATTCAAGATTGGGGATAAGGTTAACGTATTGATTAAAGAAATCAACGGTAACAAGATTGCTCTTTCTTTGAAGTTTGATGATGCAAATCCTTGGAAGGATGCAGCAGATAAGTATGCAGTAGGTACTGAGGTGACCGGTACTGTTGCAAGAATGACTGATTTCGGTGCATTTATCGAGTTAGAACCCGGTGTAGATGCATTACTTCATGTTTCACAGATTTCAAAGGAACATGTAGAGAAGCCTGCAGATGTTCTTAAAGTAGGCGATGAAGTAACTGCAAAGGTTGTAGATTTCAACGAAGCAGATAAGAAGATTTCTTTAAGCGTAAAGGCTATGTTTGCTCCTGAACCTGTTGTTGAAGAAGCAGTAGAAGAAGATGCTGATGTAGTAGCTGTAGATATTGATGCTGTTATTGCTGCAGAAGATGCTGAATAATTAGGTGAACTGAATGGTATACGATTACGAATATTTTAAAGAGCAGATTTTTGTGTTGACATCCATTGATTTGAATGCCTATAAAGAAGCTCAAATGAAGCGTCGTATAGATACACTAATCAGTAAACACGGAATAAAAGGATACGATAAATATGTACAGGCTTTGAAAACAGATGGAAAGATGTTTGAAGAGTTTGTGAACTACATTACAATTAATGTGTCTGAGTTTTATCGGAATCCGGAACAGTGGAAATTGTTGGATGAGAAAGTAATTCCGGAGTTGATTTCAAAATTTGGAAAAAATTTGAGAGTCTGGAGTGCTGCATGTTCAACAGGGGATGAACCTTATTCGTTGGTTATGGCATTGTCAAAGCATATTCCCTTAAACCAGATTAAAATCATTGCTACTGATTTGGATAAGCAGGTAATTGCAAAGGCGAAGGTTGGTTTGTATGCACAGAAGAGTCTTGCGGGTGTCCCGGAAGAGTTTAAGAAGAAATACTTCACACAAGTAGGTCCTTCTTATAAGATTTCTGATGAGATAAAGGCAAGAGTGGAATTTAGAGAACATAATTTGTTAAAGGATCCATATATTGCAGATTGCAATTTGATTGTATGTCGAAATGTATTGATTTATTTTACAGAAACAGCTAAGAACGAAGTTTTTATTAAATTCCAAAAGCATTTAAAACCTGACGGAGTATTGTTCATCGGAAGTACTGAACAAATCATGAATTATCGTGATATCGGTTTTTCCAGAATGAGTTCATTCTTTTATCAAAAAGTGCAATAAAATAAGGCAACTTAGGTTTTTCCTAAGTTGCCTTTTCATGTATAATTAAACTTGTGCAGCAATCACATCTAAAATGTGGTTTGCATAATCGGAGAAAATCTGACGATCCTTTTTAATCTCTTCTGTTAATTCAAAATACATTGCCTTTTCTTTATACTCTTTTTTGAAGAAGGGAGTTACCAATGCGTCCCACTGTGGCAGGTAAGTAGAAATCTTTCTGGTGTAGCATGTTGCTGCAGTTGCAGATTCGCGATGATTTTTATCCACAAAACTGGCTACAGATTTGTGTAACGCAGTATCTTCAGCAGGAAGGTAATAATAATCCTTGTAATTTGAGTAGAAATATTTTAATTCACCTTCGTAAATGGGAACTCTGACTTGGCCCTCTTTTTCAAATCCCTTAAAATAGCAATCATTTCCGGAAACGGTGATTTCTTTTGGCAAAGTCACTGGTAATGCAACTGTTAACAGCAATTCCTGACGTTTAGCACCGGACAAATCTTTGTAAATACTTGCCTGAGCCTTTTTTGCACGTAAACCGGAATTGAGTAAATCATAGTAGGAGAGAATGGGCAGTAACCCCAACATTCCTTTTAAGTCTTCCTCATTGTGAAGCAATAGAGACTTTTCGTTGTCTTCAGAGTGATACTGTACATACTCATGATAAATACCAATTAATTCGCCGCCATTATATGGGTCCTCGCGGTCAATTCCCAAGAATTGTTCCAATGTCTTTTGCTTACAATTGGGTAATTTCAAGAAATGGCGATAGGGAGCAATTCTTCGATAAATATCCACTCCTTCAAAACCATCAAAGCTGTATGAAAGACCTAACTGTTGGCTTTTTTGAACAATGTAGGGTAAATCAAAATTATTGCCGTTGAAATGAATTAAATGTGTAAAGTCTTTGGCAAATTCGAAGAAGGAATCAAGAAGAAGAGCTTCTTCCTGATAATTTTCTGCAAACCATTGACGTATGTTCCAGCAACCATCCTTATAGAAAACACAACCAATTAAATACAGATATGAAGAACGGGCGGTAAAACCGGTTGTTTCTATATCCATAAACAGTGCCTTTTCTAAAGGGCAAATATTGTCCAAGGGGTATCCCAGGTCAAAATTATTGATTTGTATATTGGTCTCTTTCACCGATAAAATCCTCCTTTTTTGTAGGATAAAACTCTCTAGACTAATATTAACACATTTTTTGAAAATACAGTAGTATTTTATTGAGAAAAATAGTATATTTATTATGAAATCGAGTGTACATACTTTGTTAAAAAGTAAGAAAGGATAAAAATATGGCAAAATTAACCTTTTTAGGTGGAATTCATCCGTATGATGGAAAAGATTTGTCAAAGGACAAGCCTATAATAACACTCCTGCCGAAGGGAGAGATGGTTTATCCGTTGGCTCAACATATTGGAGCACCTGCGACTGCGATTGTGCAGAAGGGTGACAAAGTGCTGGTTGGACAGAAAATCGCTGAAGCAACAGGTTTTGTTTCGGCACCTATTTATGCATCAGTGTCCGGTACGGTAAAGGCTTTGGAACCGCGTAGAGTGGTTACCGGTGAACTGGTTATGAGTATTGTTGTGGAGAATGACGGATTGTTTGAAGAAAAGGAGGAAATGCTTCCGGTTAAAAGCTTGGAAGAAATGACTTCTGAAGATATTATTCAAACAGTTAAGGAAGCAGGTATTGTAGGTATGGGTGGTGCCGGATTCCCCACATTTATTAAGTATCAGCCCAAGAATCCGGACGATATTGAATATGTAATTGCTAATTGCGCAGAGTGTGAACCCTATTTAACCTCTGATTACAGACGCATGCTGGAAGAGCCCGAAAAAGTAATTGGCGGTTTGAAGATTATTTTGAGCTTATTTAAAAATGCGCACGGTATTTTGGCGGTGGAAGATAATAAGCCGGATTGTATTAAATTACTGAAAGAGTATGCAAAGAAGGAACCGCGTATTACGGTAAAGGCAGTGAAAACGAAATATCCACAGGGGGCAGAACGTACATTGATTTATGCGACAACAGGACGCAAGATCAATTCCTCCATGTTGCCGGCAGATGCAGGCTGTGTTGTAAATAATGTAGATACTGTGGTGGCGGTTTATCGTGCAGTGACAGAGGGAAGACCCTTAATAGAACGTATTGTTACAGTGACCGGAGATGCAATTGCTAATCCGCAGAATTATCGTATACGAATCGGTATGAATTATAATGAATTGATTGAAGCGGCAGGGGGATTTAAAACAGAACCTGAAAAAATTGTATGCGGTGGTCCTATGATGGGATTTAGTATGATAACCACGGACGTTCCCGCCACGAAAACATCTACAGCATTATTAGCATTGACACATGATGAAGTGGCTGCTGCAGAACCGGGACCTTGCATCAACTGTGGTCGATGCGTAGAAGTTTGTCCGGGCAGAGTAGTACCCAGTAAGTTGGCAGACTGTGCTGAACATTTTGATGAAGAGGGCTTCTTAAAAGGAAATGGTATGGAATGTTGTGAGTGTGGTTGCTGTAGCTTCATCTGTCCGGCAAAGAGGCCGTTGACACAGGAAATAAAGTCTATGCGTAAGATGCAACTTGCGAAAAAGAAGAAGTAGGAGGAGAAGAAAATGAGTGAACGATTAAATGTATCGTCCAATCCCCATATTCGTTCGAAGGCTACCACCAATGGAATTATGGCGGCTGTGGTTTTTGCCCTTCTTCCGGCTGCAGGTTTTGGTATATACAATTTTGGAATTAAGGCACTGATTTTAATCTTAGTGACAGTTGCATCTACTGTGGGAACTGAGTTTTTATACGGTCTGTATCGTAAAAAGCAAACTATAAGTGATTTGTCGGCAGTGGTAACGGGTTTATTACTTGCTATGAACTTGCCGGTCAGTGTACCCTGGTGGGTTGGCGTAATGGGTGGCGTATTTGCTATTCTGGTCGTGAAAATGCTTTTTGGAGGTCTGGGACAGAACTTTATGAATCCGGCTTTGGCTGCCAGATGCTTCTTGTTAATTTCCTTCCCGGCTTTAATGACTGATTTTAGTTATGATACTTTTACCGGTGCGACTCCCTTGGCGGCGTTGAAAGCAGGAGAGTCGGTAAATGTCACGGATATGATAGTAGGAACTACTGCCGGTACCATAGGCGAGACATCTATGTTGGCTATTGTAATAGGTGCTTGTATATTGATTATGCTGGGAATTATTGATTTGCGTATTCCCGGTAGTTACATAGTTTCCTTTGTTGTCTTTATTGTTTTGTTTGGCGGAAGAGGTTTGGATTATCATTTCATTTCTGCACATTTGGCCGGAGGCGGCTTGATGTTGGGAGCGTTTTTCATGGCTACGGATTACGTGACCAGACCGATTACTGTGAAGGGACAGTACGTGTTTGGCGTTTTCTTGGGAATTATGACAGGTATTTTCCGTATATTCGGTCCGGGAGCAGAAGGCGTTTCCTATGCAATTATTTTAGGAAATCTGCTGGTACCTCTTATTGAAAAAATGACTATGCCTACAGCTTTTGGAAAAGGAGGTATGCGTCATGGCAAAAAATAAAGATGTGAGAAGCATGTTGAAGGATGCTGGTATTTTATTTGCTATTACCTTATTGGCAGGTTTAATGCTTGGATTTGTTTATGAGGTAACCAAGGAACCTATTGCGCTTCAAGAACAGAAGGCAATACAGGAAGCGTGTCAGGCAGTGTTTGCAGAGGATGCAAATTTAGGACTTGTGTTTCACGAAGAAAATTATGTGCCGGACCCTGTAAAGCAGACCGAGTTTGCCCAAATGGGTGTAGAAATCGGAGAGACTGTTTATGCGGCTGTTTCTCAAGGCGGAATGCTATGTGGCTATGTAGTAGAGGCTATTTCTAAAGAAGGATATGGCGGCAATATTGTTTTGTATGTAGGTGTAAAAACCGATGGAACGGTAAGCGGAGTATCTATTTTGGAGATTGCAGAGACTCCCGGTCTTGGTATGAATGCGGAGAGCGTGTTGATTCCTCAGTTTAAAGATGTGAAAGCGGATGTGTTTACCTATACAAAAGCAGGTAGCACGACTGACAGTGAAATAGATGCCATCAGTGGCGCAACCATAACTACAGAAGCAGTGGTGAATGCAGTGAACGGTGCCGTGCGTGTAGTTACCGAAGACTTATTGAAGGGAGGTAACTAAGTATGGAAGAAAAGAAAAATGTACTTGGTGAACGTCTGTTTAATGGTTTGCTAAAAGAAAATCCCACATTTGTATTGATGTTAGGTATGTGTCCGACTTTGGCTGTTACCACTTCTGCTATGAACGGCTTGGGAATGGGACTTACAACAGCAGTAGTGCTTGCGCTGAGCAATCTGATTATTTCGCTTTTGAGAAAAGTGATACCCAATAAGGTACGAATTCCGGCATTTATTGTTATTATTGCCTCTTTTGTAACCGTTGTTCAGCTTTTGTTACAGGCTTATTTGCCTGATTTGAATAAGGCGTTGGGGGTGTACATTCCCTTGATTGTAGTTAACTGTATCATTTTAGGACGTGCGGAAAGTTATGCATATTCTAATCCGCCGTTACCGTCATTATTTGATGGTATCGGTATGGGACTTGGTTTTTCCTTTGCGCTTACCTGTATTGGTGCGGTACGTGAACTTCTTGGTACCGGTAAAGTGTTTGATATACAGGTGATGCCGGATTCCTTTACCCCTATCGGTATTTTTGTGTTGGCACCCGGTGCATTCTTTGTATTGGCTGCTCTTACTGCAATTCAGAATTACATCAAGATTCGCGGAGAGAAAAAAGGTAAGGATATGTCAAAAATCGGTTCCGGTTGTTCGCATGATTGCATGAACTGTGGGAAAAGCGGCTGTGCAGAACGTTTCTATGATGCAAATGCACAGGAGCCCGATAAGAAGATAGAGAAAGCGGAAGAGAAGCCTGACAAGGAGACGGAAAAGTCAGAAAAGGAAAAGTCGGGAAATGAAACAACGGGAAAGGAGGACAAATAAATGAGTGAAGTGAAAGAATTGCTTGTGATTTTAATAGGGTCCTCGTTGGTAAGCAATGTTGTTCTTAGCCAGTTTTTAGGCTTGTGTCCGTTTCTCGGTGTATCCAAGAAGACAAATACTGCAGCAGGAATGGGTGTAGCGGTTATTTTTGTCATTACCTTGGCAAGTGCAGTAGCGGGAATTATGTACAAATATATTTTGGTTCCCCTTCACATTGAATATCTTCAGACCATCTGTTTCATTTTGGTCATTGCTGCGTTGGTGCAGTTTGTTGAAATGTTTTTGAAGAAAGCCATGCCTTCGTTGTATGAAGCGTTAGGAGTATATCTTCCTCTGATTACCACAAACTGTGCGGTACTTGGTGTGGCACTTACAAATGTACAAAAAGAATATGGTATTTTGACAGGTGTTGTAAATGGTTTTGCAACAGCAGTCGGATTCACCGTGTCCATTGTTATTTTGGCGGGTATTCGCGAGAAAATTGAGTATAATGATGTCCCCGAGTCCTTTAAGGGAATGCCTATTGTATTGCTTACGGCAGGACTCATGGCAATTGCATTTTGCGGATTTTCAGGATTGTTATAGGGGAGGCGTGAAATGATTAAAGGTATTATTATTGCCACATTGATTGTTGGCGCTATTGGAATATTTATCGGTTTATTTTTAGGAATTGCAGGAATTAAATTTAAAGTAGAAGTGGATCCTAAGGAAGAAGCTGTGTTAGGTGTGCTTCCGGGGAATAATTGTGGCGGTTGTGGTTATGCCGGTTGTTCCGGTCTGGCGGCGGCAATTGCAAAAGGAGAAGCGGCGGTAAATGCGTGTCCTGTCGGTGGAGAGAAAGTCGGCAAGAAAATCGCGGAAATCATGGGAGTAGAGTCTGAAGGGACAGAGCCTATGGTTGCATATGTACACTGTCAGGGAGACTGTGAAAAGGCAAAGATCGATTACGATTATACAGGAGCAAAGGATTGTCGAATGATGGCCTTTGTTCCAAACGGAGGTCCGAAGACTTGTAACAGTGGTTGTTTGGGATACGGTACTTGTGTGAAAGAATGCCCTTTTGATGCCATACATATTGTAAATGGTGTGGCAGTTGTTGATAAAGACAAGTGTAAGGCATGTGGAAAGTGTGTTGCGGTATGTCCAAAGAATATTATTTCCATGATTCCTAAGAGTGCAAAGCAGGCTGTGGCTTGCAGTTCTAAAGATAAGGGTCCGATTGCAATGAAGGCATGTACGGTAGCTTGTATCGGATGCGGTATTTGCGTGAAGAATTGTCCGGCAGGAGCGATTAAAGTGGAAGATTTCCATGCGATTACAGACTATGAGAAATGTACTGCATGTGGTGTATGTATGGAAAAATGCCCGAAAAAGGCAATTGTGATTCATTAGTAAAGGAAAGAGTTATATGAGATTATCCAATGATATGGAGGAAAGAGATCGAGTTGCGCCGCCTTTAGTATCTGTTCTCGGAGCAGTATGCCTGGTTGTTATTATCATTGTTATATTGGTATTGTATATGAACAGGGATTCGCTGGGAAATAAAAAACAGTCGGGCGCGGAGTCTTCGAGTAATATTGAACAGAACGACGATGAAATGATTGAATTGGGCGGAAGTAATCTGAAACCTGAAGATTTGGATTTTTGGGATATGTATCCGGAAAAAACACCTGTACCGGTAGTCCCGGAACAAGTGGTTGAGGAAGAACCTGAAGTGGATCCTTCCAAAGACGGAAAGCATACAAAGGTCATCAATGATAGTGGTGAGGAAGAGTGGGTACTTATTGACAATCAATTAAAAAAGCATGCTTACGACCTAAATGCTTTTGTAATTCAGTCTGACAGAATGAAGTATTACAAAGATAATAAGGCAATATCATCTTTGGGAGTGGATATTTCAGAACGTCAGGGTTATGTGGATTTCAATAATCTGAAGAAGGCCGGAATCGATTTTTGTATGATACGCGTAGGTGCGAGAGGATATGGTACAGGACAATTGATTTTGGATGAAAGTTTTTCGGAGAATATGAAGAGAGCCAAAGATGCAGGATTGGAAATTGGAGTTTACTTTTTCTCGCAGGCAATTACGCAAGAAGAAGTAATGGAAGAAGCAAATTTGGTTTTGGAAGCTTTGACTGATTATGATGTCACATATCCGGTGGCATTTTGGATGGAGTACGTAGAAAACGACACTGCAAGAGTGGAACAATTGACTAAAACATCGAAAACCGAGATTGCAAAGACTTTTTTGGATACCATGAGAACTGCGGGATATACCCCCATGCTCTATGGAAAAAAGGAATGGTTGATTAAGAAATTGGATTTATCCATGTTGGAAGGTGTTGACATCTGGTTGGCCCAATATGAGAAAACACCGGATTATCCTTATTCCTTTAGTATGTGGCAATATACCAACCACGCTATCGTGGATGGTATTTCGGGAAGCACAACACTAAATATCAGTCTGATTGACTTTTCGGAGAAGTAGGACGATAGTTCATAATCTTTTGGGAGATTTTAACCTGTGAATAGATTTCTGCATATTCACGAGGAGTAATGGAATCAATATAATTTAGTGCAAAGTTTTTGGTAAGGCCGTGCTTGTGTAAAACATCCACGGCCTTGTTGTATGCAATTGCCGCATGAAACATATCGGTGTAAGTTCCTACATGATAGTATCCGTTAACATGGATTCTGACATAATACTTGACCTTTCCTTTTTGGGACATGGTACGGACACCGTGGAAAACATTAAGGATTTCCAAATTTTCACGACGAAAGTCAGAGGTGTCGTTATTTAAAAAACGATAATCAATACTGGGTACAGCATAATTCTTAATGCCGTATCGTGAGAGAATGCTTACCTGCATGCCATAATCTGCGACAAAATAGTGATTGCCGCGTACCATGATTTTGTGTGAGGAATAATAGAATAAATCATCAGAGTCAAATTTTAATACATGGTCGGGGCTTAAGTAGTAATAAAAAAATTTAGGACGAACATAAATGGGTTTACCCAAATAAATACGATTGTCACGAAAGTTAATCAATATTACCCATTTTTCAAAAGGGAGAATGTGGGAAGGCTGATAATCCATGAGGGTTATTTTTGAGTCGGGCGCAATGATTTCACATGCAGTAAGATATGCATTGTGGGCCGACTTCTGATCGGAGTAACTTCCCAGGCTTATATGTTTGCGACGAAAAGTAATGGAGGAACGATAATAAGTTTCTCCATTTTTTTTGGTACTGATATATACGCCGTCCATATGCTTGTTACTATCCATGCCCAAAACATTCCTGCTTTCTTCAGTATTGCAATCAGTGTAACATATTTTTAGATAAAATAACAGATTTTAGAAATATTTTGAGGACTTGCCGTATAGAATAATAATGAGGACAAAATGTTAAAGGAGCGGAATGATGTATAAGAAGGCAGTTGCAGTATTGGTTTTGGCGGAAATGATATTCGGTGTGATTTTTGTGGGGATTATGGCAATAAATAAAGATACGGAATATTTGGAAAGGACAGTGTTTGAAGTAGAGTTAAATCAGGTTCTCTTGGCGAATGAAAAAGAGTATATGGTGGAAATCAGCAAGGTTATGAGTTCCAGTCAGAGGATTCTTACATATGCGGTTATGGACAAATGTGTAGAAATACAAACAGAAGAACTGCCGGAAGTGGAGACAATCATTCTTTCGGCAGAGGATTATGACAATCTTTTGCGTATCGTAGAAGCAGAAGCCGGGGGAGAGGATGAGGTTGGCAAGATATTAGTAGCCAATGTGGTTTTAAATCGTGTGGAATGTGAAAGCTTTCCTGACAGTGTATCCGATGTAATCTTTCAAAAAAGTAATGGTGTGGCCCAGTTTTCACCGGTTTCGGATGGGCGCTTTTATAAGGTGAAAATCAGTGATGCAACAAAACAAGCAGTTGATAAAGCTTTGGAGGGTGAGGATTATTCTCAAGGAGCATTATATTTTGCAGCAAGAAAATATGCTGACAGCAAGAATATGCAATGGTTTGACGAGAGCTTGGTGTTTTTGTTTGAACATGGTGGACATGAATTCTTTGCGCAATAGAGAGGAGAAAATGAGGTTATCTTAAGACGGAACTTAAGAACCCTTGATTTTGCCGGGGTGTGTCTTGCAGTGTGTGGAAAGATGTGTTATAATGTGCGTCGAAAGAAAAATGATTGATTTTTATATGTACATATGGAGGAATTCAAATGGAAGTTTTATATAATAGTACAAGAAGCAAAGGAAATTCGGTTAAGGCTTCTACCGCTATTCTGAAGGGCTTGTCAGATGACGGTGGATTGTTTGTACCCGACCATATTCCGGCATTGGATAAAACATTGGAAGAATTGTCCAAGATGACATATCAGGAAGTTGCATACGAAGTTATGAAGCTTTTCCTGACCGATTTTACAGAAGAAGAGTTAAAGAATTGTATTAATAAGGCATATGATGCAAAGTTTGATACAGAAGTAATTGCACCTTTGGTAGAAGCGCAGGGAACCTACTACTTGGAATTGTTCCATGGTTCGACTATTGCGTTCAAAGATATGGCACTTTCCATTTTACCTCATTTATTGATTACTTCTGCAAAGAAGAACAATATTAAGAATGAAATCGTTATTTTGACTGCTACATCCGGTGATACCGGCAAGGCTGCTTTGGCAGGTTTTGCAAGTGTAGAAGGTACCAGAATTATTGTGTTCTATCCTAAGAATGGTGTCAGCCCCATTCA
>JAZNQI010000100.1:0-20159 GCA_045590095.1 Acetatifactor sp.
AAGAGCCAAATATGGTGCTTATAGAGGCGACCCGCGGAGGCAGGAGCCGCATGACCGTGGAAAAACCATTGATTGTATATAAGGAGCCGGGAGTGTACATGCCGGAGATTTATGATATTTATGGCTACTAATACGAAAAGAAACTCTAATGTGCCCAAAGACGTCACATAAGAGTTTCTAAGTTTCGTATAGGAAGAATGCAGGCACTGCATTCTTCTTGAGTAATGAAGAAATGAGGGAAAGGTATGGAAAAATCTGCAATTTATCAACTTGCTCATCAGAAGGCAGAGGATGTGTTGGGAGAAGTGAAAAAAGTGGTGCATGGCAAGGATGCACAGGTGGAGAAGGCATTTTCTGCGATTTTGGCTAGAGGTCATATTTTAATTGAGGATGTGCCGGGCGTGGGTAAAACTACGTTGGCGGTAGCTTTTTCCAAGGTAATGGCATTGGAAAATCAAAGAGTACAGTTTACACCGGATGTACAACCATCTGATTTGCTGGGCTTTTCCGTGTATCAAAAGGAGACGGGTACCTTTTCTTACAAGCCGGGGCCGGTATTGTGTAATCTGTTTTTGGCGGATGAGATTAACCGTACCTCTCCTAAAACCCAGTCTGCCCTATTGGAGGTTATGGAAGAGGGCATGGTAACGGTGGATGGGGTCAGCCGCAGAGTGCCGGATCCTTTTATTGTGATTGCTACCCAAAATCCAAAGGGCAGTGCGGGAACCCAGCTTTTGCCGGAATCCCAGCTGGACCGTTTCATGATCAGTATGAGTATGGGCTATCCGGAACCGGCGGATGAAATTGAAATTGCCAAGGGAAAGAGTACACGTTTTAATGCCGGACAGGTTTTCTGCGTACTGCAGGCTCAGGAACTCAAGGAATTGCAGGATTTGGTAGAGCAGACACACATTCATGATAATGTGTATAAATACATAGTGAAGCTGGTAGAAGCCACCAGAAATAATCAGTACATCGATTTGGGAATCAGTCCCAGAGGAACCATTGCCTGTACCAGAATGGCTAAAGCGAAGGCCTTCTTGCAGGGGAGAAATTATGTAATTCCGGAAGATGTAGCGGATGTTTTTAAGGATATTGCAAGACACAGAATCGTTTTGAATACCAAGGCGCGCGTGGCGCATGTAAAGGAAACTGCTGTTTTGGACCAAATTTTGGAAGAGGTGAAACAGCCCACATCTTATATGAAGAGGAATGAGTATCGTGCTTAGTTATCTAAAAGGACTTATTGTGGTGGTCGTATTTTTCTATGCTGCGGTGGTGCACGGAAGCGGCGCTTTGGCAATGCTTGGCGGAGTGGCGCTTGCATATATGGTTTTGGCGACGGTAATGATGCTGATTTGCCGTTTGGGGATGAAGGCTGGCTTACAGGTGCCCATCACCCTGACACAACAGGGAAAGGCGCTTCGGGTAAGCATGGAAGCAGTGCGAAGGGGCAAATCTTACAACGGTAGAGTGGATTTCGTGATTCGTATGGAGAATACCAGTTTAAAGCAGAAAAAAACCCTCCGTCAAAAGATAAAAGCGGGAGCCGTTGGGGATTTTAAAGTGACGCCCAAAGATGCAGGCAATTATGAGATTAGCTTGAAAAAACTTCGTATTTACGATTTGACAGGGCTCCTATATGTGACAAAAAAGTGTAAGGAAACGGTTACTTTTTTAGCATTGCCGAACTATTATCCCGTGGAAGTGCGTTTGACAGAGAATGTGAGAAATTTTGTGGGAGAAGCAGCGGTTTATGATACTCTGCGCAGTGGTGATGATGCCAGTGAGGTTTTCAAACTACGGGAGTTTCAGGATGGTGACAAGCTAAAAAATGTACATTGGAAACTCAGCGCTAAAATGGATGAGTTGATAGTGCGGGAAAACGGGTTTCCCAAGGCCTGCTCTACTGTGTTTGTTTTGGAAGGTGACGGAGAAAAAGGCGGCAAGCGTGGCAGGAAAAAGAATGTTTCTGATGTTTTCTTTCAACTGGCTGCCAGCTTGTCTTTTTCTGTAATGGATAAGGAATGTCCCCATTATATGGCATGGTACAGCCGGTATTATCGGGATGTGAAGCGAATTCGTGTAGACGACGAAGAGAGTTTTTATGAATTTTTATTGTATTTGTTGCAGGATTTTGATAGAGAAAACAGTGTCAATTGTTTAGAACAATACAAAGAGAAATATAGTTCGGAAATGCTTTTGCACTATATTGTATTAGGGCAAGATTTGGTTTTGTCCGAGAAAGATACTATAATAGCGAGGTTTCAAAAGGATAACGTGGAGAAATCTATAGAAGAGTTTGAGTTATTATTGTAAACGATAAGAGGTTAGAGACAGAGTTGTGGCAATAAAACAGGTAGAATGGAAACAGGAAGTAAATAGAGAACCCGGGGAATGGTGGCTGTCTGCCTTGATTTTGGGTGTGTTGCAGGGACTGCTTGCATGGGGGAGTCTTTCTTTGGCAGGGAATGTCTTTGGCATATCCGAAATGACAGGTAGCGTGAAGTTTTATTTGTTTGCGTTGTTATTAAGTGTAGGACTTAGTTTTTGGTTCGGATGGCGGGAGTTACGCAAAATACAAGGGAAGACAAGGACAGGGAAAAGTCGCAAATTATATGCTTTCTTGGGAATGATAGCACTTTTGACAGGCTTGGGTGTGGCGTTGTGGCTGCTTTACGGAGGACGGAGCGAAGATTGGAACTCCGGCTGGCAATTGCTTCGAGATACTTATTTGTTTCGATTAGATTTGCATGCTCGCAAGTATGAACTGGGGTATAGGAGCGCAGTCCTGTTACAGCCGGTTATAGAGTTTTTGTTATTGGAATGTATTATGCTTGTGGAAGTACTTGGCTGGAGACTTGGTAAACGGAAACTTATCTTAGCAGTACCCATAGGTGTGATTTGTGCAGGCCTTTTAGTAATGGCGGTTCCCGTATGGCGTGATTTAGCTTTGGTATGCATATGTGGTGTTCTAATTATTTATTTAGAAAACAGCGTACGCATTTTGTGGAAAAGGCTGGTGGTTTTGGGAACAATATTGGTGCTTCTGATTACAGTGGCGGGACGTTACGAAGAGGATGCTAAGGACCAAATGCTTGCCATGAATGAGGATTGGTTTAAGTATTGGGATCAGTTTGGTGAGACTTTGAGTGAGAAAATAAAAAATTTTGAATTCTTTCAAGTGTCATCAGATACAAAAGAGATAGATAATAAAGCGCCGGAGTTTGATGACGAACCGGTACTTACGCTGGTGTTGGAAGAGAAAGCTTTAGGAACCATTTATCTGCGTGGAAATTATTGTACGGACTATGAGGAAAGTACATGGGAAATGGATGAAGAGCCTTTCGCCAAGGCATGTAAGGAGTATGGTGTTGAGGAAGATGAGGCTACGGAAAGGCTATTGCAATATCAATATAAGCAGGAAAAAAAGTTGTCTAATTCCCCGATTTTTTATGAAATCAGCTACACAAAAAATTGTGACAGTTATGCATATTTACCCTATGGAGCAGGCTGGGAAGAGACGCCGAAAAAATGTGAATTCTCCCGGGATTCTGTTATCACAAGAAAAAAACGTGAGGGTGAAATATCCGTAACAGGCTGGAAGAAACTTAGCTTTTTAGAGGGGAATAAGGTAGTTACAAACGATTATTCACATTTTCAGGAGTGGTATAGTGATTTTGTTTATGAGAATTATTTAACCGTTGCAGATGATCAGGAAGAAGTCAAGCGTTTGGCGAGAGAATTGAGAGAATACGAATCGCTGGGAGATTATGTTCCGTTCCTGACTCCCGGAAATCATACGCCGGATATTATCAATTACTATAGATTACAAGTGGCATATGCCGTGGCAGACTATTTAAGGAGACGGGGAACCTATAACCTGGAGCTGGATGAATTGCCCAAAGGGGAAGATGCGGTAGAATATTTTCTGGAAAATGATATGGAGGGTTTTTGTGAGCATTTTGCCTCGGCAGGAACGCTACTTTTGAGGGAATTAGGTGTGCCGGCCAGATATGCCACCGGATACGTAGTATGGCAGAGTGATTTGACCAAGGTAGCCGGAGAATACAAGGCTACCGTTTTGGATTCGGCTGCACATGCTTGGACGGAGATTTATTTGGAGAATTATGGCTGGGTACCTGTTGAAATGACGCCGGGATACAGTGGGACAGATGGAGCGCCTCAGACCACGGAACCGCCGGAGGAAGACAATATAGAGCTTACACCGGCGCCGGAGGAAGAACCGACAGCAATACCGGAAGGACCTGACCCGACAGAGGAACCGGAATCGACAGAAGCTCCCCTGGAAGACGATGAACCCAAAGGGGAGGATGAAGATTCTTTTGACGAAGATGATTATGATGAGGATGTGTGGGAATACGACCGGAAAGATGGTGCGTCCGGCAAGGTTCTCATAGTGATTTTGGTACTGGTGTTTGTGGCAGCCTTTGGCATAGTGACGTATCGTTATTTGTTAAGAAGTAAAGGACATGGCATGAAGCGATTGGCCGGTTATATGCGGCAGGGTGAAAACAGAAATGCTATCCGGTGGATAAATAAGCTCATGTATGAAAGAACTGTGGAAAAGGGAAAAAGAAAATTGAAATATTCGGATGCAGAGTATTTGAAGGTTTTGAAGGAAACCTATCCACAAATTGAAGAGGCTCGCTGGGATGCCTACTTTACATTGGTCAGAAAAGCTGCTTACTCTAAAGAGCAGCTCACGATAGAGGAAGCAAAATTATGCTATGAGGTATATAGAACGGTGTTAGCTGACGAGAGTAAGTGATGGGGCACAGATGACCCAAACAGAACTTAAGGAGGAGTATGAATGAGTAAGATATTATTTCTTGCAGATATTCACGGAAATATGCCTGCGGTGCGGGCTTTGGAAAAGGAAATAGAGAAAATCCAGCCGGATGATGTTTATTTTCTGGGAGATGTGGTAGGTAAGGGCCCGGAAAATGACCAAGCTGTGGACTGGGTGAGAAAGAATTGTAAGCACTGCTTGAAAGGCAATTGGGACGATTTTGTCTGCCAGCAGGCAAGGAAAAGAGACTATCCGGGTATGGAGTTTTTTTGGAAGCAGTTAGGCGAGGAACGCCTGCAGTGGTTGGACAGCCAGCCTTTTGAGGATGAAGTATTAATCAGCGGACAGTGGTTTCGTCTGGTGCATGGTCGTCCTACGGACCGTCTGTACTTTGCCTACGACGATATGGATGCTATTAAAGAAGGCTTTCAGTCCAAGGTATTTGACAGGACATATCAGGGATATATTACTGCGGACACTCACATGCCCCATGTGCGAGAGTGTAGCTTGGGTTATGCCATCAATACCGGGAGTGTGGGAAACAGTCTGGGTATGCCCAGAGTACATGCGCTGGTAATAGACGGGGAGCTGGGAAGTGAGGAACTTTCCACAGTGCGATTTGAGATTTTAAGCATTCCCTATGATAATCAGGCGGCAGCAGATGCTGCCAACCGTTATCCGGACCTGCCCAATCTGGCAGGATATCAAAACGAGGTGCTGACAGGAAATTATTCCAGATGATTTTCGAAATAATACTTGACTGTAAACCTTGTTTATACCTTACAGTGTGCTCATCATCATTGAAAACAGGAGGAGTTTGTTATGACAATTAAAGAGGTTGAGCAGTACTTGGAGGTGCCCAGAGCTACCGTGCGCTTTTATGAAAAGGAGGGGCTAATCAGTCCTGACAGAAGCGGAAACGGTTACAGGGATTATAGCCCGGAGGATGTGGAAAGGCTTCGAAAGATTATCGTCTTTCGTAAGTTGGGCATGGGACTTACAGATATTGAGGATGTGCTGGATGGTGCCAAGCCTTTGTCGGAAGCAGTTGCGGAAAACATTGCAAATCTGGAGAAACAGATAGAGGAGTTAAAGGGAGCTCTTTTTGTCTGCCATAGGCTGCAGGAAGAAAAGGAAGAGATGGAGACCTTTGAAGTAGAAAAGTATTGGAATGTAATTGCCGAAGAGGAAAAGAAGGGTAACAGGTTTCTGGATATTGCCAAGGATATGATGCATTATGAGAAGTCTATTATATTGGAGTACTATGGTATTGCGGATTGTGAAGGAAATCTGGCAGTCAGTATACCTAAAGCTATCAGAGCGGTGGTGCTTTGTACTTTAACATTTATTGTTGTGAAATGTTTTTTGGCCAAAGATTGGAGCATGCAGAATATGCTTGAAGGACTCATCACAATGTTGTGTTTTATCTTGCTGGAGCTGGTTGTAGGAATTCCAATCTTTTTAATGGGACGAAAGAATCCGGAGATTTTGAAAAAGCGCAATAAGATCATGGCTTTGATTTTGTCCGGATTGTTTGTTTTGTGTATTTTGGTAATTGTACTCTCCCAGGTATTTGGGTGGGCATAGAAAAAAGAGATTTCTTTGGCTTGGCGGAGACGTAAGAGCATTTAAATAGTGAAACAGGAGAAAATTATGGCAGGAAAATTGTATTTGTGTGCAACCCCCATCGGAAATTTGGGGGACATGACACCGAGAGTGGTGGAGACTTTGAATATGGTGGATGTAATCGCGGCGGAGGATACCCGTAACAGTATCAAGCTGCTGAATCACTTTGATATACATACGCCCATGACCAGTTATCATGAGTACAATAAGGTGGAAAAGGCATACCAGCTTATCGGTCAGATGCAGAATGGGCAGAACATTGCCTTGATTACGGATGCAGGTACACCGGCTATTTCTGATCCGGGTGAAGTACTGGTAAAAATGTGCCATGAGCAGGGTATTACTGTGACTTCTTTGCCCGGTCCGGCGGCTTGTATTACTGCCCTGACCTTGTCCGGATTAAGTACCAGAAGATTTTGCTTCGAGGGATTTTTGCCGGCGGACAAAAAGGAAAAGGCAGCAGTGCTGAAGGAATTGCAGAATGAGAGCCGCACCATGATTTTGTATGAGGCGCCTCATCATTTGGTGCGTACCTTGGAGGAACTTTATGAAGCCTTGGGAGAGCGCAAGATTACTCTTTGCAGGGAACTGACCAAGAAGTTTGAGACAGTATTTCCTACGACTTTGGAGCAGGCCTTGGAGTACTATAAAATCGAGGAACCCCGGGGAGAGTATGTGCTGGTATTGGAAGGCAAAAGCCTTGAAGAAAAGCGTCAGGAGGAAATTTCTTCCTGGGAGAATATGAGCATCGAGGAGCATATGGCCTATTACGAGAATCAGGGTATGGATGAAAAGTCTGCCATGAAGCAGGTGGCAAAGGACAGAGGCGTAGGTAAAAGGGAGATTTATCAGTATTTGCATGTGGATTAATGGACAGAGGATAAGGGAATGGGGAAAATAGCAACCGGTACATTAATTAAATACGACAGGCTATGTGTTAAAGTGCATGGAATATTGACAATTGTGTCATTTTCCGCATTTTTAATGGCAGGAATATTGGCAGAACATGTGAATCCGGTGTTTGGAGTTTTGGTGTTTGCCATGCCGCTTTTGACTGTTACGTTTGGTGTATACTGGTGTGCCGGATATTTATATCTGAGGAGACTGAAAAAATATGGCTATACCATACCGGACAAAAGAAAAGATTTTGATTGTCTGTTGGAAAAACTGCCCCGAGAGAATGGAATAACGGAGCGGACTCCATATAATCGCAGAAGCAAGGTGTTTGCGCTGATTTGTGTGGGGATTTGGATTTGTATGTGGGGAGTGAATATTTGGTATTATTACACCTGGCATTTTATGGAAGATAGTGCGATAGCCATGTTTGTTTTGATGATTTTGGCGGATGTGTATTGGCTAATTCAAGCACTGCAGTTTCGCAAGCAGATGAGCAATGAAACATACAAAGAGGATGTGGAAATAGAGAAAAACAAGAAGAGCAGAATGAGCCCGGAATACGCTGTTTTTCTGGTGCTGTTTATGCTGTTGATTACTTGTGTAGTGAAACATACGGTTTTTAGTATGACGGAGTATGTGTATCGCGGGCAGGTGGAGGCGGAACAGGGAAAGGCGGAAGTGGTGACGGTTTCTGACTTCTCGGAATGATTATCGTAAAGTTTAAACGGGGTACTTGGGAGGAATAAGAATGCAGGAATTAATTGTACCTGTAAAAATAAGAGAACTGATTGAGGGCAAGCCTTATACAGTGGATGAAATCGGCAAGTCCGGCAATCAGGTGTTGATTTTTGAGGATATGGTTTTAAAAATTGAAAAGCGTTTCGATTATGTGGAAAAGCAGGTCAGAATCATGCGGTGGCTGGAAGGAAAACTGCCGGCACCAAAGATTCTGGCTTTTGAGTTGCAGGAGGAGAAAAGTTTTCTGTTGATGAGCCGTGTGCAGGGGGAAGTGGCCTGTGCGGAGTATTATCTGGAGCATCCGCAGGTGCTTTTGAAGGCGCTGGCGGATGCACTGAAAATGTGCTGGGCGGTGGATATTTCAGATTGTCCCAATATCAGAGATTTGGACGCGGAGCTGGCGGAAGGAAAGTATCGGGTAGAGAATGGTCTGGTAGATGTAGATAATGCGGAGCCGACTACTTTTGGCGAAGGAGGATTTGAAAGTCCGGCGCACTTGCTTGAATGGCTGGAAGAGAACCGACCGGAGACGGAGAATGTCTTTTCCCACGGAGACTTTTGCCTGCCCAATGTACTGCTTACAGATGGTAAGGTGAGCGGATTTATTGATTTGGGCGATGCCGGCGTAGGCGATAAATGGCGGGATATTGCCCTTTGCTACCGAAGCCTAAAGCATAATTTTGACGGTACCTTCGGTGGGAAGGTGTATGAGGATTTCAATCCTGACATGTTGTTTGAAGCGTTAGAGATAGAGCCGGACTGGGAGAAGCTGAATTACTATATTTTGCTGGATGAGTTGTTTTAGGGGAGTGGAAAGTGTGAAAAACAGTTTAAATCTTGATAAAAAATGTCTGGAAACAGCCAGAAAGCAGTTTTGCCTGGATATAGGGCTGCCATGGGAGGCGTATGAAAAGAATAGAGAAAAGAGCGTACTGATTCAGAAGGCCGCTTATGTGCCCAGTACCATGGATGTGGCAGGTGAGGGCGCAAGAAATTATGCGGAGCGTAATTCCTTCTTTCGGGCGATCATCTGTCTGGGACAGCTGTTTATCTGCTGTGACGAGAGGATTTATGACTGGGTAGTGGAGCAGTATGAGGCTTGCAAGCCGGAGTGGTTTTGTAACTACAGAAGATTGCGGAAGCTGGATGAGAAGCTGAGAGAATATGACCATGAGATTTATGATACGCATATTTACTTTTTGCCGGAGGCAGGAAGTGAGTCAGAGAAGGCGTATGATATGACTAAACTTACTTGGTATGAGCAGGAGGAAATCCTGCGATTTAAGAATAGTAACCGATTTAGTCAAGCCATCACCTTTTGGGAGAAAAATCCGGATATGCTGGCGGTGGCGGCCATAAGGGAAGATGTACAAGAAGGCGCCAAGGACTTCGACCAAAGTCATATGTGTGCCATGGCGGGTGCCAGCCGGGACGGCGAATATCTGTGGCAAATCGGTATCAATGTGGATACAGACTATACAGGACAAGGCCTCGGCCATAGATTAGTCAGAGCATTGAAGGAAGAGATATTACGCAGAGGCAAGGTGCCTTTTTACGGAACCAGCGAATCTCACACCTTATCCCAAATGGTGGGATTGAAGGCAGGATTCGTGCCGGCCTGGACGGAGGTTTACGTGAGGGAGATACCGAAGTAGGAGGTGGTCAAATGTATCGATGCAGATTGACATATGATGAGTGGAAGTGTATGCTTTCTAAAAACAGAATAGGTAAAAGGTTTGAGACAAAGGAGTTTACAGGATATATAGGATTGTTGGAGATTGGTGAGGTCTCTGAGCCGCAGATATGGAAATATCAGGGGAAGCCTTTGACGGTATGTGATAATCATTATCGTTGGCTTACTATTTTGCCGGAGGATGATTTTTACTGCATTACCGTTATGATGAATGAAAAGGAGCAGATACAGGTCTGCTATATCGATATGATAGAAGAGCAAGGCTATGATGAGGACGGTGTGCCTTGGTTTAATGATTTGTATCTGGATTTGGTGGTTTATCTGGATGGTGTGGTAGTGGAAGATGATCGTGATGAGTTGGAGAGTGCTTTGGCAGAAGGGGAAATCACCGAAGAACAGTATACCTTAGCGGTGAATACCTGCGAGAAGTTGAAAGAAGGCTTACTCAAGGATAAGGATGAATTTCAGGCTTATATACAAGAGCTGTATGAGCTTTTTAAAAGAGGAAGTATAGATGAATAGAATAGAAACGGTACGGCAACAGGTGGATGAAATATTGCTTGGTATGTCGGATAAGGAAGAGCGCAGATGTGGTTATGTGCATTTGTATGGGGTGGCACAGGCTTGTGCCTTGCTTGCAAAGAAGCGTGGAGAAAATGTGGAGCTGGCGGTGATAGCCGGAATGCTACATGATGTCTACTCTTACGCGAAAATGGATTCCACTGACCATGCCCACAAAGGGGCTGTTATGGCAAGGGAAATATTGGAGAACTTAGAAATATTTTCTGAAGAAGATGTGGAGAATGTTTGTACAGCCATTTATCGGCACAGTGATAAAGCAATCAAACATAATGCATTAGATGAAATATTAAAGGACGCTGATGTATTGCAGCATGTTTGGTATAATCCCCTGTTTGAGGTGAATCAAGCCCGGCAGGAGAGATATGAAAAGTTAGTGAACGAGTTGGGGATAGAGAAAGTTATGGCGAAAGTAATTACAATCTGCGGAAAAATCTGCAGTGGAAAGAGCTATTATGCCAAGCAAATCAAGGAAAAAGAGAAATCAGTTATCCTGTCCTGCGATGAGTTGACTAAGGATTTGTTTGATAATGATTTGGGAGAGCGGCATGATGAAATGGCCCTGCGGATATGGGGATATTTTAAGAAGAAGTCGGTGGAACTGGTGAAGGCTGGTTGCACGGTAATACTGGACTGGGGTTTTTGGAGCCGGGAGAATCGAAAAACCTTGAGTGAGTTTTACAGGGAGCAAGGTATTCCCTGTGAGTGGCATTACATAGATGTGGACGACGAGACTTGGAAACGTAATATTGAAGAACGAAATCAGAGAGTTTTAAGTGGCGAAGGGGGCTCGGATTATTATTTGGATGAGGGACTTATGGAGAAGCTTGAGTCCATGTGGGAAGCACCTGAGCCAGAGGAAATAGATGTTTGGTATCGATTGGTAAGGGAGTAGTCAGTGTGGACGAAAGATTAAAGCGCATAAGGGAAAGCGAGCGAAAATCGCATATTGAAATATATACGGATGAAAAGTTGTATGCCACAGATAGTTGGCTGAAAAAGCCCATAAAGACGGTGCGGGATATAGTGCCGTTATTTGCGGATTATAGGAAGCTACGGGTTTTGGATTTGGGCTCCGGTGTGGGACGTAACAGTATTTATGTGGCGGAGTGTTTTAAAGACAGAGACTGCATGGTGGATTGTGTAGATTTGCTGGAGATTGCTATCGAGAAACTCATGCAAAATGCAAAAGAACATGGTGTAGTAGCAAATATCAAGGGAATTCAGAAATCCATCGAGGAATATTCCATTGATGCTGAGACCTATGATTTTATCATGGCCATTTCGGCATTGGAGCATATTGATACGGAGGACTCTTTTAGGAAGAAACTTGCAGAAATACGGGACGGACTGCGGAAAGAAGGGGTAGTCTGTCTGGTAATCAATTCTGAAGTAAGAGAGAAGAATACGGATACCGGAGAAACTGTGGACGCTCAGTTTGAAGTAAATATTTCCACTGAAAAAATGCAGGAATATTTAAAAGAGGCGTTTGATGGTTGGAGTGTCCTTAAGACTAACGTGAGCGCGCAGGAGTATGATATCCCCCGAGAGGGTTTTGTCAGCCGGTTGAATACCAACGTGGTTACTTTTGTGGCGAGAAAGTGTTAGTAATTATAAAATCAGTAGGCTACAGGCGGAGCCGGAGTAGGCAGAGAGATTAGGCAGGAGGAAAAAATGTACTTATCAGAATTTTGTGATGTGAAATATGAAGAAAATTACAATGTGGTATTTGTGAAGTGGAAAAAATTCTGCTGCCGGGAAGATTACAGAAAGCCTCTGGAGTACGCACTGGAGATAATTGATAAGTACAAGTGCGACTATGTGGCAGATACCAGAGACGGTTTTGAAAATATTGAGGAAGATACCAAGTGGGTGGCGGAATACTTTATGCCCAAGGCGGTAGAGAATGGTTGCAAGTGTATTTACTTTATCATTGATGAAGATAATGCTTTGAAGGAAGAACTGGAAGGGCAGGCGCAGGATTCCGCCGATTTGATAGAGTTTAAGTATATTTATGGGTTGGAGGAGTTGGCGTGAAAACATTGATTTTTAATGGTTCGCCCAGAATAAATGGTGACACGGCAAGTCTTTTGAAGGTGGTCAGAGACAGTATTGCGGGCGAATATAAGGTGGTAAATGCGTACTGTTGTGATATTTCAGCTTGCATGGATTGTCGGTTTTGTTGGAAGGAGTCTGGGTGTGCTATACAGGATGAAATGCAGGAAGTGTATGATTACATCCAAGAATGTGATAACATTCTAATTGCCTCACCGATTTATTTTCGGAACTTACAGGAAAAATGCTGGATGTGGGAAGTCGTTTGCAGACATATTTTTGCGCCAGTTTTTTTCGAAAGGAAATACCAATTGCAAAGGATAAGCGTGGAGCTGTGATTTTGGTGGGCGGCGGAGACGGGCATATGGAAAAAGCTTATGAAACGGCGTGTACTTTGTTGAAACATATGAATTGCAACAAAATTCATCCGTTGATCTCCAGCCATAATACCAATGTGCGACCGGCTAAGGAGGATGCAGAAGCGTTGGCTGGAATTAGTAGTGTATTAAAATTCTTTGCAGAGGTACATGAGGAGTAAAAAAGATATGAATAAAACATTTAAAGAAATGCAGGAAATGTATGAGGCTATTGTACAAAGATTTTCAAAAATTGAGTTGCAGGAATGGAAAGCAGAGGGCGCAATGATTGAGTTGTCCAAGCAGGTAGGAGAACTGGCAAAGCAGGTTATGATAAAGGAAAAGTACTATGCTTTGACAGACGAAGTACCGGATGTAGATGAACGACTGGGGAATGAAATGGCTGATGTAATTGCACAGGTTATGAGATTGGCGATGCACTACAATATTGATTTGGAGAAGGCATTCATTGAAGCACGAGAAGATGAAGATAATTATTTGAAATCAAGAGGTGTTTAACGTTTTCTAGATCATTCAGGAGGACGCAGCATGAAAGAAAACAATCCATGTAATTGTGGCGTTTGTGAAAGAATTGAATTTACAAAGCAGGGCAAAAACAAATATTTTGTCAGAGAACTGGAAACGGGTTATGTTGTCATAGGAGATCATCAGCGTTTTAAGGGATATAGTTTGTTTCTGTGCAAGGAGCATGCTACGGAGATTCATTTTTTGGAGAAGGATTTCCGTAAGAAGTTTCTAGAAGAGATGTCCCTGGTGGCAGAGGCTGTTTACAAGGCCTTTCAGCCTGACAAACTGAATTATGAATTGCTTGGGGTGGGAAATGGTGTGCATATGCACTGGCATTTCTTCCCGAGGCGTGCAGGAGATACGCCCAATCCGGGACCTGTCTGGCAACTAGGCGGAGCTGAGATGAATCATGAGAAATATCTTCCTGCGGACGAAGAGTTGGAAGAATTGAAAAGGATGCTGAACGAGGAGTTGGATAGGCTATTGTAGAGTTTGAGGATAATCGAATATTTATAAAGCGGGGGTTATTATCCGGGGACAAGTGGATGCCAGAGGATATGTAAAAAACTCGCATACTTGATGGAGGGGATTTGTTTATGAGTCAAGATAATGAAAAAATGATATATCTGGAAACAGAGCGTTTGATTTTGAGGGATTATCGTGAAGATGATTTTTCCGAATTCTATCGACTGAAATCGGATCCTGAAACAATGTATTATCTGCAGGACATACAAATGTTTACGAAAGAAGAAGCATATGCGGACTTTCATATGGTTTTAGAAGATATGAAAAAGCCTGATAGAAAGCTTTACTTTTTGCACATTGAGTTAAAAGACACGCATGAACAAGTGGGAAGTGTGGGATATACAGTAACAAGTGATACTCCTATAGGAAAAGTGGTGGGCGCCGGATATTTTATTTATCCAAAGTTTTGGGGAAAAGGATATACTACAGAAGCTTTTAAACGTGTTTTAGAATTTGCGTTCATGGAAAACGATGTATATAGAGTTTCAATAGGATGTTTGGCTGAAAATGTTGGTTCTGAAAGAGTGATGAAAAAGAGTGGTTTGATTAAAGAAGCGGAGCACATTGATTATGAATGGCATGACGGAAAAATGAAAACTCGATTGGAATATCGACTTTTGAGGAAAGAGTGGAGATAATATGAAATGTGTAGGAGACGAAGATGATAAAAGCAGTGGCATTTGATATCGGACATACCTTGGTACATTACAAAAATCCGCTAAATTGGAGAAGTTTATATGAACCGGCATTAAAAAATGTTGCACAGATATGCAACTATCAGTTGACGGAAGAAAATTACGCGGATGCAATTGGTATTTTATGCGAATATAATACACGCATGAATCCAAGAGAAAAGGAAGTTACAGCAGACCATATTTGGAGCAGAATACTGGATTCCTGGAACAAAGAAACCTCAGATTTGCAAAGGTGTAAAGACGCTTTTTATTCTTTCTTTCGAAATGATTGCTATATACATGGGGATGTTGTAGAGTTTCTAACATTCTTACGTGAGAAGAATATGAAGACTGCTACATTATCTGATGTAGCCTACGGATTGGAAAATAAATATGCATTAGAAGATATTTCGAGTATTATAGATTATATTGATCTGCCATACACATCCAATGATGTCGGTTATAGGAAACCAAATGTAAAAGGATTGCAGATAATAGCGAAAGAATTAGGTGTACTGATACAAGAAGTGATGTATATCGGGGATGAAGAGAAGGATATTATCTGTGCTAATAATGCAGGAGCGGTATCGGTTCTTATCGATAGGGAGGCCAAGGGGCTTGAGTATGGACAGCAGTATAGGGTGAGGAACTTAAATGAACTCAAGGACTTGCTTTAGTTTTGTGCAATACGGGAAGTGCAATGATGTTAGATTTTTTATCTTCTATTGATAAATTATATACGTAGATTATGGTAAATTCGGAGAGATTTCTATTAGCCAAAAAGCAAAAAATATTGATTTTGGCTAATAGAAAAACTATAATGTATGTATACTATCAATGAAAGGGGTGGTTTGGATGAAACTGATTGAACGTAGTTTTTACTTGAAAAAGTTAATTAATGCAATAGGCACACCGGATATAAAAGTGATTACCGGTGTGAGGCGTAGTGGAAAATCTAAACTGCTGGAAGCATTTAGAGCATATGTGGAATCTGAAAACCCGGAGTGCAATATCATACAGATAAATTTTAATTTACCGGAGTATGAAGATTTGATGACTTATCGTGCGTTATATGATTATGTCAATGAACATTATGTAGCAGGGAAAGAAAACTTTGTATTTATTGATGAAGTGCAGATGTGCGAGGATTTTGAAAAAGCAGTAAATGGACTTCATGCAAGTGAGAAGTACGATATATATATTACGGGTTCAAATGCCTTTCTTTTAAGTTCGGATTTGGCAACACTGTTTACCGGCCGTACGTTTGAAATTAAAGTATATCCGTTTGGTTTTAATGAATATGTGGAATATTTTAACTTAAAAGACCGTTATGAAGCATTTGATAAATATGTACTTGAAGGTGGTATGGCAGGCTCCTATCTCTATAAAGATCAGGAAGCCAAGTACGATTATATTGCGGATGTTTTTAATACATTGATAGTGAGAGATATTCGTAAGAAGTATAAAATAAGAAATACACAACTTATGGACAGAATCGTAGAATTTCTTATGGATAATGTATCAAATCTTTCCTCAGCACGTAACATTACAAATACGCTAGGGAGTATGCATGAAAAAATACATCATACAACGGTAGGCTCGTACATGCAGTATCTTTGTAATGCATTTGCTTTTTATAAGGTTAGAAGGTACGACATTAAAGGTAAGAAATATTTATCAACCAATGATAAGTACTATTTAAGTGACCATACTTTCCGTTATGCCAAACTTGGAACAAAAAACATGGATTATGGACGTGTTCTTGAAAACATTGTTGCCATTGAATTGCTGCGAAGGGGCTATGAGGTTTATGTAGGTATTTTATACAAGAAGGAAATCGATTTTGTGGCAATTAAACGTAGTGAGAAGATATACATTCAGGTGTCGGATAATATCAGTGATGAGAAGACTTTTGAAAGAGAGGTATCGCCACTGCTACAGATTAAGGATGCTTATCCCAAGATTCTGATTGCAAGAACAAGACATGATGAATATCAGTATGAAGGAATAAAGATAGTGGATATTGCGGATTGGTTGTTGGATAAGTAAGCAATTAAATGTAATAGAGTGTGGATAGGGGGAACATCATGAACGACTTTGGAATCAATGAAATGCAGGAAATGCAGAAAGCACTGCAGGAGAAATATAAAGACAAGTGGGAAGGGATTTCGCCGGAGATAGGGCAAAACAAGCTTCTTTGGATGATAGGAGAAGTAGGCGAAGTGATTGATATTGTGAAGCAGAACGGTGGCGCAAAAGCATCTGCGGATGAGACTCTGCGCAAGGATTTGGTGGAAGAATTGGCGGATGTCTTGATGTATTACAATGATGTGCTTTTGTGCTATGGAATTTCTGCCGAGGAATTGAAGCGGGCGTATACGGAAAAGTTTGAAAAAAACATGAAACGGTGGTAGAGTTATGGGTGAAAAGGTGACCGGAGAAAAATCTGCGGATAACCTTGTTATAGATTGACGAACATTTGGGGAGGATATTATGGCAGCGACAAGTTGTGATTCCTGTGCGAATTATGTATATGATGAAGATTATGATTGCTATTGTTGTATGGTAAATCTGGATGAAGATGAAATGTATCGGTTTTTGTCCGGCAGTCAATGGGAATGCCCCTATTACAGTGCGGACGACGAGTACGCAGTGGTAAGGCATCAGATGTAGGGATGTCGGGGCAGACTTTAGAGCATCTGCAATGGTAGGACGTCAGATGTAAAATATTGCAGAGTATAGTGCAAAAAACTGATAAAAGTGGACAGGATATTCTATGGTAAATGTGGAGTTAATATGTTAAAGTATATCAAACAAGTTTGTATTATTTTGGGAATATGTTTGTTGGCAGAGTTGATGGAGTACTTTATTCCGCTACCCATTGCAGCAAGTATTTACGGGCTGGTGTTAATGCTGATTGCCCTTATGACAAAGATTGTTCCCTTAAAAGAAGTGGAGGATGTAGCAGATTTTCTGACGGGAAATATTGCCATATTGTTTATTCCGCCCACAGTGGGTATCATGGCCAGTGTGGAAGAGATTAAGCAGATTCTGATTCCGCTGTTGGTGATTTGTATTTCTACCACTCTTTTGATTATGGGTGTGACCGGATGGGTGACGCAGGCTATAATCCGCAAGGGGAAATCTCAGAACGTTGAAAGTTAAGGCACGCAATGTGCAGATAGGTATATACGGAAAGCTTTTTTGAACTTTTTAAAGGAGAAGACTTTAACGATTTATTCTTAGGGAGGAAAAAAACGTGAGTGAAAACAAAATGTATGCTCTTCATATGGGCAAAGCAAAATGTGCGGTAGATTTGGGAGATGGTTCCGAGCGAGGCGAGTATGTAAGTCAGGATTATATTTTACATACCTTGGGCAGACCTCACAGAAGTATTTCTTTGATGTACTGTTATTATCCTTTGGATGAGGGATGGCCGGGCAGAGCCAGCGTGGTACATGCAAATCCGGATGTGTCTTTTGCATGGGACTATCCTTACGATGATTACTTTACCTACAAGGGCGGTTTGGGCGGAAATACCGATGGCGAACCCTTCAATTATATGAGAGAAATACGTCAGCATGGTCAGGATGTAACACTTACTTTGACGATTGATCCGCATGTATCGGATGAGCATTTGATTGCCATTGCCAAGGATTTAAAGCCTTTTGGACGTTTGATACTTCGTATTAATCATGAGGCGACAGGTAATTGGTTTAGCTTTAACAAGCGCTGTACTTATCAGGAAGTGGCTGATTTTTATTGTCGTGCTCATCGTATCATCAAAGAGCATGCACCTAACGTGCAGACCATTCTTTGTACCGGCGGTGTGGAAGAAAACGGTCAAATTGAAAAAGAAAAGGAATTCACGGAAGCGGTGCGTTGTACTGATATGTGGTCCATCGACAAGTATTTTGCGCTGCATTGGGGCTGGCCCTTTGATGTGGCAGAGCGAGGCGGTACGACACATAAGAGAGAGAATATCCGTGAAATATATGAGTATACTAAGAAGAGCTATGAGCGTTTCTCAGAGCTTTGCGGCGGCGCTAAGAAGCCTATGATGATGAGTGAAGTGAATGCTGACGGTGATGTTGCCGGCCCCTATGACCAGGCAGCCATGGTAAAGGAGTTTTGCGATATCCTGAAAGAGGAAAATGCTACCTGGTTTACCAACTTCTCCATGTATCAGTTCCGTGACAGAGGTCGTTTAGGTCTGGAAATAGAGGATCCTAACAATTCGGAGGTGGGAATTGCACAGCCGATTATGGATACTTATAAGGAAATCATCCATGATGAGTATTTTATGCCGGTGATGACCATTGGCGAAGAAGTGAAGCTTCCCCTTACATTACGTTGGGGCGGTGCTGAAGACGCGGAAGGTATTGCCATTCCCATTCATTTAGAAAGTAATCCTCACTTCTTTGAATTGATATTTGAAGATGATTCTAATTTAATGATAGAAATCAATGGCAGATGGTTCTATAAGTCTCCTAAGGCAAAGACCATCGACGTGATGAGTGCTTTCTTTAAGAAGCCTGTAACCGGTCCATGTGATTTGACCTTAAAGATTTTCGCACCGCCTGCAACCGGTGAAAATGATATTTCTACCGAAGACGGTTTGTATAACAGCTATACTACCATCGAAAAGTTGCCCAAGATTCGACTGAGATTGGAACCGACAGAGTTACCCCGATAGGAGTGCAAGAGAATGAAATCTGCACCGGAAAGATAGCGAAACAGGGCGCCGGCGAAGTAAAAGGAAGTAAGGAAAAATAACTATGAAAGAAATGTTAACCGGCTCAGTCTACTTTGGGGTAGTTCTGACCCTGATATGTTTTGAAATCGGTTTGCTGATTAAGAAAAAGGTGAAGCTTTCCATTGCCAATCCCTTGCTGATTGCCACGATTATTATTATCGCAGTGCTGGTTTGGCTGGGGATTGATTATGAAACCTACAAGGCCAGTGTGCAGTCCATTAATTTCTTGCTGACACCGGCCACCGTATGTCTGGCGATTCCTTTGTATCGCCAGCTGACTCTATTAAAAAAATATCCATTAGCTATTTTCGGAGGAGTGCTTTCCGGTGTGCTCACAGCAATGGTAAGTATTTTCCTTCTGAGTCTGGCATATGGACTGAATCACGAACAATACGTGTCTATTCTGCCTAAGTCCATTACCACCGCTATTGGTATAGGTATTACGGGCAAGACGGGCGGTATGGTGACGTTAACAGTAATTGCCATCAGTATTACGGGAATCTCCGGTACGATTTTGGCAGAATACTGGCTGAAGCTTCTGCGTATTAAGGAGCCCGTTGCCAAAGGACTGGCTATCGGTACTGCATCCCACGCGCTTGGAACCACCAAGGCCATGGAGATGGGTGAGATTGAAGGTGCCATGAGCAGTCTTTCCATCGTGATAACCGGTATTTTGACGGTAATTGCTATTCAGATTTTTGCACCGTTGATATAGAAGGTGTAGAAAAGGATTTATAAGTGCGGTCGGCAGATACAAGTATTCTTTGCGCTGTTTCTCGGACGCAAGTACTTCTAAAGTTACAAGCTTCTTGTTAAAAACAGGACAAAAATTACAAAACTCGCTTTTGCTCAAACAGTTGTAATTTTTGTCCTAACACATAACCTTGTAACTTAAGTAGTACTAATGCATCCTCCGAGA
>JAZNQI010000101.1:0-9122 GCA_045590095.1 Acetatifactor sp.
TGAAAAAAAGTTACGAGATTTTGGTAAATCATCCCATTAACATAGAGAGAAAGAAACAGGGGTTAAACCCTGCCAACTGTTGTTGGTTCTGGGGCGCAGGTACGAAACCGATGCTTTCCTCCTTTGAGGAAAAAACCGGAAAGAAGGGTATGATGGTATCTGCGGTAGATTTATTAAAAGGGATTGCAGTAGGTGCCGGAATGGGCGTTGCGGAAGTGGAAGGCGCTAACGGTGGCCTCCATACCAATTATGCAGGCAAAGTAGATGCGGCAGCCAAGGCACTTTTGGAAGAGGATTATGATTTTGTATATATCCATGTAGAGGCACCGGACGAAATGGGACACCAGGGCAGTGTGGAACGCAAGGTGCAGGCTATTGAATATCTGGATGAAAAGGTCATCGGCCCCATGTGTGAGAAGTTGGAACAGGCAGGTGCGGACTTCCGCATGTTGGTCCTTCCGGATCATCCCACCCCCATCCGTGTGAGAACCCATACTTCCGATAATGTGCCTTATATGCTCTATGACAGTACTGCCAAGCAGGACAATGAATGGAACTATAATGAGGCAGAAGCAAAGGCAAGCGGCAATTTGGAAGCAATAGGTCACAATCTGATTGACAAGTTATTGCAGTTGTAATATATTTTATGGAGTTGACATTCTAGGAGGAACTCATTGTTATGAGAAAAGTAGTAAAATTTGGCGGTAGCTCACTGGCAAGTGCAGCACAGTTTGAAAAAGTTGGAAATATTATTCATGCAGATGCAGAGAGAAAGTTTGTAGTACCTTCTGCACCCGGAAAGAGAGATTCCAAGGATACTAAGGTAACTGATATGCTCTATGCATGCTATGCATTGGCAGAAGCAGATAAAGATTTTAAGGCGGAGCTTAAGGCAATTGCAGCCCGTTATCAGGAAATTATCGATGGATTGAAGTTGGACTTATCCTTGGATGAAGAATTCAAGACCATTGAGAAGAATTTCAAAGAAAAAGCAGGTTCTGATTATGCAGCTTCCCGCGGTGAATACTTAAACGGTATTATCATGGCGAAATATTTGGGATTTGAGTTTGTAGACGCAGCTACCGTTATTTTCTTTAAGGATAACGGCGAGTTTGATGCAGAAAAGACCAATAAGGTATTATCTGCTAAATTAAGTAAGTGTGAGGCAGCTGTTGTGCCCGGTTTCTATGGTGCATATGCAAGCGGAAAAGTAAAGACCTTCTCCAGAGGAGGTTCTGATATTACCGGTTCTATCGTGGCAAGAGCCATCAAGGCTGACGTATACGAGAACTGGACCGATGTATCCGGTTTCCTTTTGGCAGATCCTCGTATCATTGAGAATCCTGTAGCTATTGAAACCATTACTTACAGAGAACTTCGTGAGCTTTCTTACATGGGTGCATCCGTACTTCATGAAGATGCTATTTTCCCGGTTCGTCAGGAGGGTATTCCTATCAATATCCGCAATACCAATGCGCCGGAAGATAATGGTACCTGGATTGTAGGCAGTACCTGCCAGAAGTCTAAGTATGTGATTACCGGTATCGCAGGTAAGAAGGGCTTCTGCTCTATTAATATTGAAAAAGATCAGATGAACAATGAAATTGGTTTTGGCCGTAAAGTATTACAGGCTTTTGAAGATAACGGTATTTCCTTTGAGCATGTACCTTCCGGTATTGATACCATGACCGTATTTGTGCATCAGGATGAATTTATGCACAAGGAGCAGAAGGTGGTTGCAGGTCTTCACAGACTGGCAAATCCTGATACCATCGATATCGAGTCTGACTTAGCGCTTATCGCAGTTGTCGGACGCGGTATGAAGTCTACCCGTGGTGTGTCAGGCAGAATTTTCTCTGCGTTAGCGCATAAGAACGTAAACGTGAAGATGATTGACCAGGGTTCTTCAGAATTAAATATTATCATCGGCGTGGCTAACGATGATTTCGAGACCGCTATCAAGGCAATTTACGATATCTTCGTGTTGGCTCAGGTGTAAAAATAAATTAAAAAACAATACTTATATTCTATGGAAAAACATGCTATCTTTTACAGAGAAGCATGTTTTTCTTTTATCAATAAATTCTGATATTCTAAAAGGTTCGAAAATGCTATGCTTTCAAATTCAATCAAAGAAGGCAGGAGGTGAGAGAGATTTTTGTAGAAAAGCGAGAGAATTTATGATAAGATAATATTTGTATGACTTAGATTTTTATGGAGGAAATATGAATATTTTTATTTCTCATTCTTCTGAGGATTTTGAAATAGCAAAGAAGGTTTGCGGACTTTTGGAGGAAAATGGATATCGTTGTTTTCTGGCTCCAAGAGATATTCGTTCGGGCTATGAATATGCAGAAGAAATAATGAATGGTATAGAGTCTTCGGAGTTGATGCTTTTGTTTTTGTCAGAAAAGGCAAATCAGTCTCCTCATGTTTTGCGAGAAGTGGAGCGTGCAGTCAGCAAGCATATTCCGATTATCGTATATAAGCTGGAAGAGCTGGAATTAAGCAAGTCCATGGAATATTTTATCATGAGTCACCAATGGGTCAGTGCAAAACCGGGGGCCACACCGGAGGAAGTGCTGCAGTGTGTGAAAGATTTTACATCCAAGGCCAAGACGCCAAGTACAATTATAGAGACGAAAAAGGACGCACGAAAAAAATCATACGTGGGTATGGGGCTTTTAATTGTATTGGTTGCCGTGATTTTGGTAGTGGGATTGTTGTGGTTTTTTGGAGTGAAGGATAGTGAAGACGAAAAAGGAGAGCCTGCGACTGAGGAACAGAAAGTCCTTATGGATGTGGAAACGGGCGATACCCTTGTGTTCGGCAATTATTTGGAGGAACCTATAGAATGGCGCGTATTGAGCGTTTCAGCGGATGGAAGCAACGCAGTAATTGTGGCAAAAAACATTTTGACCATGAAAGCTTTTGATGCAGCAGAAAGCGGTAAATATAATTTTTATGATAATAAAGATTATTGGGGAGAAGAGCTTGCGTCAGAAGAGGCGGAACTCTTGCGGTTGTTGAGAGGGAATAATACTTGGGAGTGTTCCAATATTCGTACCTGGTTAAATGCAGAAAGTGAAACCGTAAGTTATGAAGATCAGGCACCGGTTCAGATGAGTATGTCCGAATATAAAAACGGTTATGATATGGAACCCGGATTCTTAAGTTATTTTTCCGAAGAAGAGAGGGAAGCGATTTTAACTACAGAGATAAATACAAACGGAATCATAACCCGGGATAAGGTATATTTATTATCTTCCGGGGAACTTGCCCTGTTTGAAAATGCAAACGTATCCTTGCTGGCAATTCCTACACAAGCAGCCATTCAGCAGGATGATTCTAATTGGTACGAGTTGAATGTTTCGATCTATGGTGTAGAAGATTATTGCTGGTGGCTTAGAGACAGTAATCCTGATGGGCTGTCGTGTGAGGCTTATTTGGCAGGAAGCAGTTACAGCGGATGCAAAGTACAGACGGAGAATGTGGGTTTGGAAGGATATGGTGTCAGACCGGCAATGACCATAGATTTATCGGCAGAGTGTATAACGATAAAGTAGGAGGATGCAGATATGGTTTTGGCAAATTTGGAGAAGTACAATCAGATTGTAATACAGGTGCATGACAATCCCGATGCGGATGCAGTAGGTTCGGGTTATGCTATTTACAGGTATTTCCGGGAAAAGGGAAAGGATGTACGATTGGTTTACGGAGGTCGATATGCTATGGGCAAGAGTAACATGCTTTTGCTTGTGGAAGAACTGCAGATTCCCATTGAGTACGTGCAGAGCCTGGATAATCCGGAATTATTGATTACTGTGGATTGTCAATATGGGCAGGGAAATGTACAGAAGTTTGAAGCACAGAATGTAGCTATGATTGATCACCACAGTACAGGGAAAGAGTCTGACGAAATGGCAGAAATCAGAAGTCATTTAGTGAGTTGTGCGACGGTTTGTTATGCTCTTTTAAAAGGAGCAGGATATGATGTGAATGCTGACAAAGATATTGCAAGTGCACTGTATTATGGCTTGTACATGGATAGCAATCAGTTGAATGAAATCAGTCATCCTTTTGACAGAGATATGATTGATTTTCTGCAGTATGATAAAACTTTGATTAACAGGCTTAAGTTTGCAAATTTGAGTATTGCGGATTTTGAAACTGCCGGAATTGCTATTATCCGTCATACTTATGTGGAGAAAAATCGTTTTGCGTTGATTAATTCCAAAGAATGTGATCCTAATATTTTGGGTTTGATCGGGGATTTGGCATTGCAGGTGGATAGTATTGATGTTTGTATTGTTTACTGTGAATATCCCGGAGGATACAAATTGTCTGTCAGAAGCTGTGCTTTGGAAGTGGCTGCGAATGAATTGGCAGGCTTTTTGACGGCAGGAATCGGAAACGGCGGCGGTCATATTGACAAAGCGGGAGGATTTATTTCTGAGCAAAGTTTCGTTACAGAGCACAGTGGTCAGAGCATAGAGTCTTTCTTTTATAGCAGGATGGATGAATATTTTGATAATTATGAAGTGATTTATTATAATGACGAAGTTGAGGATATAGATTCACTGAAAATGTATCAGAAGAAAGCCGGATTTTATGGCTATGTCAAGTCGACGGATTTATTTAAGCCGGGAACAGAGTGCAAAGTCAGAACCTTAGAAGGTGATGTTCGGATCCATTGCGACGAGGATATTTACATAATGGTAGGATATTTCGGAGAGACCTACCCTATTAAGAAGAGTGCTTTTGAAAGTAAATATGATATGGCAGAAGGAAAATTTGAAAGGGAGTTTGAATATTCACCTACTGTAATCAATATGGAGACCAATGAGGCCTTTGAATTGATGCCTTACATAAAGATATGTACTTCACAGCCCGGAGCCAGTATCTTGGCTCGACCAATGGAGAAGCATACAAAAGTTTTCAGTCGCTGGAATTATGAAACATATATGTATGGTGAAAAGGGTGATATGTTATGTTACAGTGCGAATGATTTGCATGATGTATATGTGGTAAAGAAGGATATTTTCCCCATATTGTATGAAGAAAAGAATTGACAGAAAATTCCATAAAACAACAAATTATTACAGAAAACAAAATGACATCAACACATTTTTGGAAAAATACAAAAATATTTTCAAAAATGTGTTGACAAATGTCGATTCATTTATTATAATGAAGTTACAATAAAGAAAGGACATAAATATAGATCATCTGGACGGCGGACCCGTTCAAATATATAGAAAGAGAGGTATGGACCACCTAAATATTAAGTAATGATTCTTAAGTGAATCCGGACAACTTCCATTAAGGTACCAAGGATCGAAGAACCAAGGATACGTGTTTTGGACGCAGAAGAAAAAGTAACGAAATACGAAAGAGATTAGGAACGTTACAGTACTCCGGTACAAAAGAAGAGTGGATGAGGCACGAAAGAGGAAATGGAAGATAACTGAATAGGGAACTGTAAACATCTTACTAACGGAGGTAGAGCCATTGGATAGTATAGTTTAGGAGAGCGTATTGGTTTTGATTTAACTGATACGCTCTCATTCATTTTGCGAAAAAATATTTTTCTATGGTAAAAAGGGTAAGGTGTATGGTAATATATGATATTGTAGGATATGTAACATTGTGCCATTGAATGTGGTGCAGATTTATTTTGATTGAGGAGTATTATGAAAAAGCAGTATTCATCTGAAGAAAGAAGAGAACAGAGAAGGCTGGCACGGGAACGTAGCCAAAGATTGGCGTATTCGGTTGTGTTCGGATTGTTGATTACAATTATTATGATAGTAGTAGTGCTTTGCTTAAAGGGAAGAAAAGGTAATTTGATTGAAGCCGAACAGGGCACAAATACAGGAGGAGCAGAAGATGCTTTTGCATCAGAGGTAGAATTGACGCCACCGCCGGAGGTGACTGCAGAACCGGTTGCAACTATGTCTCCCGAGGAGCTGTTTGAACAAGAGATTAATGCGGTAATTGCGGAAATGACCATTGTAGAAAAGGTGGCGGGTTTATTTATTATTACGCCTGAAGCGCTTACCGGAGTGGGGACCGCAGTGGAGGCCGGAGAAGGGACCAAGGATGCGTTGGAAGACTATCCGGTGGGAGGCTTAATTTATTTTGCTAAAAACATACAGTCACAAGAGCAAGTGGCACAGATGATTGCCAATACTAAAGAATACAGTAAATACCCTATTTTTATCGCCATTGATGAAGAGGGGGGAAGTGTTAATCGAGTGTCAACGGCAGGTTTGGGAGAAAAGCAACCGGCGGCTGCAGATATTGGAGCTACAGGGGATCCTAACAATGCTTATCTGGCAGGAAATACAATCGGCATGTATTTAGCTGAACTGGGATTTAATGTGGATTTTGCACCGGTTGCGGACTTGAGCAATATAGAAGGAAGTGTCATGAAAAGCAGAGCCTATGGTTCTACTGCAGAGGCGGCATCGCCTTATGTTGCGGCAATGGTTACCGGTTTGCAGGAACAGGGTGTTATGGGATGCTTGAAGCATTTCCCCGGAATTGGAAGTACTACAGCGGATACGCATAATGGGTTTGCATATACCGACAGAACGGCAGAAGAGTTTCGAAGCGAAGAATTTAAAGTATTTCAAGCAGGAATCGATGCAGGTGCCCAAATGATTATGGTAGGCCATGTAACAGCAGAAGGACTCACAAACGGACAGGACGGAGGCGGAAGTCCTTTGCCTGCATCCATGTCACAGACCATTATCACTGGGTATTTAAGAAATGAACTGGGATATCAGGGGGTCATTATTACGGATGCTATGAATATGTCAGCAATTTCGGATTATTACAGTTCTGAACAGGCAGCGGTAATTGCGTTGAAAGCCGGCTGCGATATGATACTCATGCCGGAGAATTTTTTCCAGGCTTATGCGGGGGTTTTGAATGCAGTACAGAATGGTGTGATTTCAGAAGAAAGAATAGATGATTCTTTGAGAAGAATATTCAGAATAAAGTATGCGGAAGGGTTTAACGGCTAAGGTTTTTGATGTATAGGCTGTTAGCGTGATTTTTTAGAGGAGAGACGGGTATGATAGAGTTTGTATATGAGATGCCTGAAGAGATGCTTCGGGAAACGGATAAGAAAGGTACGGTGGAGAGATTCTGCTATGATACGCAGACATATGATGAGGGAGAATCCAAGTCTATGCAAAAGGGGGCTTGGGTATATCTGCCATATGAATATGATGCGACAAAGAAATACAATGTACTTTATTTATTGCATGGTGGTGGTGTAAATGAAGACTGGTGGTTTAAGATGTTTCCGGAAACAGTTACCATTTTGGATAATATGATGGCGCAGAATATTTGTAAGCCTTGTATTATTGTGACACCGACTTACTATCGCGGTACCGATGTGGACAAAAACGGAGAGTTTGTATCAGAACATTTCTGGCAAGAGTTGCGTAAGGATTTAATTCCGGCGGTGGAGAAAAAATATGCTACTTATGCGGGTGAGGATGTTTCGGAGGAGAATCTGGTGGCTACAAGAGTTCATCGCGGAATCGCGGGATTGTCTTTGGGTTCTATGACTACCTATCGCGCAGGTTTGTACAATAATTTTGATTTGTTTTCCTGGTATGGACCTTTTTCCGGTTGTGGCGGTCCCAAGGGCGACAGAGCGTATGAGGCGGCCCGTATAAAAGAAACCTTGGAAAAGGGAGCGGAAAAGGGGTTGGTATTGGATTATATGTTCTGTGCAAACGGTGATCAGGACATTGCTTATGCAGAACATGTGGAGATTATGGAGAATGCTGTGAAGAACTGCGAAATTTTGAGAACCGGTGAAAATTATGAATTCTTCGTCATTCCGGGCGGAGTACATGATATGAAGGCATGGCAGTTACATTTGTACCATGCGTTGCAGGTGTTTTTTGTGAAATAGTAAAAAAGCTTGGTGAGACTGATATCTCACCAAGCTTTTATTATTTATTGAGTTCATATATATAATCGTTGTATGTATAGTAGTCTCCGGTTTGCGGTTGAAAATCTTCGCACAAACAGGCATATTGCCTGGAACGTTTGTCACGCTCGTCCCAGTCTTCTGTATAAAAGAACAGGTCACTTTTTTGTGTGATTGTAACGTCTTTTGTACAGAAAATTTCGTTAACACAATTTCCTACAGGACATAGGTTACCGTGCCGGCAGGTTAAACAAGACTTTATGTATATACCTTCCGGAAGCTTTTTTTGTAAGTTGGCAAAGGCATCAATCCATAAATAATCATTGCCATATCCACAATACTCTTTTTCGTCGTATTTGCAACAGATATATACAGAAGGGATACTACTTTCGGAGAAAGAGTTGTTTTCGTGACAGTTTATGATAAATTCTGTTTGGATATCGCCGGTGGGGGTGCTTAGGGTAAAGGGATAGCGATATTGCTTTTTTTGTTCATAAACAGATTTATCTATGTAGCTTTCCCATTCAATTGTCACTTTAGCGAAGGAAAAAATCATTGTAAAGAAAGGACCTATACCGATACCGTCAATAAAAAAATTCCCATTGTCCATTTTGTTAAAATCAAATATGGTAATCTGATTATTAAGTTCTTCAAGGAAATGCTCCGTGGCGTCCTTGCCCTCAAAAGTTTTTTGAGAAACCAAGGGAGTTGTCTCGGTATCCGCGAATAATACTTCGTTGTGGATATAGGAAAGGGGGGTAAAGTCATAAAATGTAATTTGAGCGTCCGCAATTTCCATGTCATATTCCAAGGGATTTTGTTCTGTGAACTTACGAATGTTTAATTGCTTGGCAGAAACAATCAAGTTAGTTCCGTCATACCGTACAAGTGAAATAACGGAATCATGAAATTCAAACAATTTTAAGTTATTTTCAACGTAATATTTCATTAAACATTCTCCTTTCTTTATTCCGCGTAAAATGAAGACGCAACTCTATAACTGACACACAACTTACGGCAGAGAAATCATTGGGTATTTCTTTTGAATGTGTTTCATATGGTTAGACTATGCGAAAAAAGAGATATCCGTATGGATATCTCTCTTTGTAAGCGCGAGACGGGGATCGAACCCGCGACCCCCTCCTTGGCAAGGAGGTGCTCCACCGCT
>JAZNQI010000102.1:0-2259 GCA_045590095.1 Acetatifactor sp.
AGGTATTCTCTTTGCCATTACAACAGACCATCCGGTAACTATGGTGCAATATCTGCCAATCTGTGCAGGACTTGCTGTGAAATGTGGTCTTCCGATGCAGGAGGGACTCAAAGCCATGACAATCAACGCGGCACGTATTTGTCGCGTAGACGACAGAGTAGGAAGTCTACGGAAAGGAAAGGATGCTGACATCGCTATTTTCTCAAGCAACCCAATGGAAATTTTTACCAGAACATTATATACCATCATTGACGGAGAGATTATTTACACATACTAATGGAGCAAAACGCAATTTCTTTAAGAAGGGAGTTTTATTATGGACACAAACAAACATCTTGCAATTGCGTCTGTTCCAATACAACAGTGGAATACCGTGTATGATGAGGAGCAGGCATTTAAAGCCGGAACCATATTTCCGGAACTGAATAAGCCGTTTTTTGTTACAGCACTGAATGAGACTTCATCTCTTGACGGCAAGCAATTAGACGGAGAGCAGGCAATGCTTCTTCAGATTCAAAAGACAAGCTTCGTTTGTGATGACCTGAGACTTTTTCTTGACACGCATCCGGAGGATAAACAGGCTCTAGCACTTCTGAAGGACACTCTAAAGAGAAAGACCTGCTTAATGAGAGAGTTTGCACTAAAATATTACCCATTGGCAGAAGTATGCATGGGTGCAATCTACAAGGAAAATCCGGATTCGGACTGCTACTGTTGGCCGAACGGGAAAATTCCGTGGGAAGGAGTGTGTATCTAATGTGGGTATATGAAAAACGATTACAATATCCGGTAAACATTACGAAAACCTGTCCGAAGACGGCACAGCTTATCATTAGTCAGTACGGAGGACCGGACGGCGAATTGGCAGCTTCCCTGCGATATTTGTCTCAGCGTTATACCATGCCGGACAAGCGTGTGGGCGGTCTTTTGACTGACATCGGTACAGAGGAGCTTGCGCACATGGAGATCATCTGTGCAATGGTGTATCAGCTCACGAAGAACCTGACACCGGAGGAAGCAAAGACAGCAGGATTTGATGCTTACTATATCGACCATACGACAGGGATTTGGCCACAGGCGGCAGCCGGAGTACCATTTACTGCGAAGGAATTCCAGTCAAAGGGTGATGCCATTACGGATTTAACTGAGAACTTGGCTGCAGAGCAAAAGGCGAGAACGGTATACGATAATCTTCTTCGTGTCATCACAGACCCAGAGGTTCGTGACCCGCTGAAGTTCCTAAGGGCAAGAGAAGTTGTGCATTTCCAGAGATTTGGAGAGGCACTTGAGCGAACAAAAGATTCATTGGATGCAAAGAATTTTTATTATATCAACCCTGAGTTTGACAAAGGAATTCTTTCATAAAAAAAGGGATTCACTGCGAATCCCTTTTTGCATGCCAATTTGTTGTAAAAATGTTATGTCAAGGAACATGTAAAAGAATTATGGAAAATCCAAAGAAAAGGGAGTATAATAAGTTTATCAATAGAAAAGCGATGCAAGGAGGTAGTCATGTCTTACAAAATATTAAAGATAGATCCTTATTTGGCAGATTATGAAGAAGATATCAATCTTCGAATGAATCTGTACAAAAACAAAAGAAAAGATCTGTTGGGGAAGACAAAAAACATTGTGGATTTCGCCAACGGACATAAGTACTTCGGTTTTCATCGCACTGAGACAGGGTGGGTATACCGCGAGTGGGCACCGGCTGCCGAAGGGATGTATCTGACTGGAGATTTTAATGGATGGGAGGATAAGTCCTGTCCGATGGAAAAGTTAAATAATGGTGTATTTGAAGTCCACCTTAAAGGGGCAAAAGCATTGCAGGTAGGACAAAAGGTACAGGCTATTGTGATTCATAACGGGGAGATGCTTCGCCGCATTCCATTGTATGCGACGAGAGTTGTACAAGATCCTGATACATATTTGTGGTGTGCGGAGATAGAAGATACATTTGCGAATTTTCCATGGATGGATCAAGGGTTCAAGCCGTCTAAGACACCATTTATCTACGAATGCCACATCGGTATGGCGCAGGATAAATATGACATAGGAACTTATGATGAATTTCGTGAAAATATTTTACAGCGTATTAAGAAACTGGGATATAACACAATTCAGATTATGGCTATTATGGAGCACCCGTACTACGGCTCCTTTGGATATCAAGTATCAAATTTCTTTGCTGCATCGTCTCGCTATGGTAAAAGTAGCGAACTTAAAGCTCTTGTCAATGCGGCGCATGAGATGGGAATC
>JAZNQI010000103.1:0-16034 GCA_045590095.1 Acetatifactor sp.
GAGCGATGCGGCAGTAGTATTTATACCCAAGAAATGTATGGTTTTGTGGGTATATGCGACAGAGTCAGCTCTATATACCCAAAACAGTCACTATTGGCGAATTATGAGGCTAAAAAGGGTTGATTTATGCTAAAGATTGGGTATGGGAGCGGAAGAAGGTTATATATACCCAAAGAACAAAATCTTTAGTTTTCAGGAGCGACCAATTCCAATTTATGGGGAACAGAAACTTTGAATTTTCTTGATTCTTAAGGTAGAAAACTGACAAGACATAATTGTCTAGTGGAGAATACGTCATTTCTCACTTTGTGACGTGGTTTTCTAATGTCATTTCTGTGATAATAGGCCGTGAAAGGAGAAAATGAAATGATAGACCAGATTAGAATTGGTGGGTTTTTAAGAGATTTACGCAAAGAAAAAGAGCTAACACAAGAACAACTGGCAGAGAAGTTTGGTGTATCTTCTCGAAGTGTGTCTCGTTGGGAAAATGGTAATACCATGCCAGAATTAGGCATTCTAGTCGAGTTGGCAGATTACTATGAAGTTGACATCAAAGAAATAATTGATGGTGAAAGGAAAAGTGAGATTATGGAAAAAGAGACAAAGGAAACATTGTTAAAAATTGCGGAATATGCTGATAAACAAAAAAAGCAAGCAGTCATCAGAGCAATTATTTTCTTCGGATTAGAAATGATATGTTGCGGAATAACGCTATGTGCAGGGTGTTGGGTATTAAGTAGTAACGGACAAGTTAGTGCCGGATATGCAGTAATCCCCATGATATTTACTTTTGTATTTTCTGTTGCATTAATCATTAATGCAAAGGATTATGTTGTTGGTCTGCAATGAAATAGTAGATATTAAATATATTGGAATTCGATTCAATAGAAAGGAAACTTTCTTAGCAGGTGTTTCGCCATGCCGACATACTCGTAAGCTAGCGCTTACTCGTTGTCGCGGCGCTCGCCGTATGCATCTTCGCTCGAATGCGCCTGCCTGTGTGCAAGCACCCGGCAGTCACCTTCAGCTCATCTGCGCATGGCTCATTGCTACGCGCAAACTTTCAGTTTTGCGAAGAGATTGAAAGCAACAGAAGGTTTATATTTAACTTTCTGCGGTCTATGTGAAAAAACATGTTTTCCAGAATCCCTTTGCTGTTATTTTTGCTGATTTTCTACGTTAAAATAGAGTGTTTGAGGTCTAGGCAGAAAAAATCATCTCTGAGACCTCGCTTTTCCTTAAAAATGGTATCTGGGAAGCAACTTTTTTCACATAGACCGAATACCCCACACTTTAAGGATGTTTTTGTGTACTTTATAAGTAAAAAGGGATTTCGGAAAGACAAAAAACTGCGATAGACCTCCTATGAGAGTCTATCGCAGTTTTTAGCTAATTTATTACTTCAAATCTTCAAAAAGTTTAATATTTGCAGCCTCTGCTTTCAATTCACCGTTTTGGATTTTTTTCACTACTTCTACGATGCGATCGTTAACAGGTGTGGGCACATTGCATTTACGTCCCCACTCACAAACCACACCGTTAATAGCGTCGATTTCGCAAGGTTTGCCGTGTTTCAAATCCTGAAGCATGGAAGGCTCAATGGCCCGATGTTTCTTCATTGCGATGGGCATAAGAAAGAGTGCAAATGCTTTCTTTAACGCGCCTTTATAGTAAAAAAGCTTTGTAATGTCTTTCCCTTGTACAGGGGCAAAAGTAGCACCGGCTGCACGTCCTACATCAATACATTCTTTCATGCATTTAACCGCAATTTCCCGGTTTTCTTTCTTTTCGGAAACATCTCCAAATACACCACCGACCACTGTTCCCAATCCGGAGAAGGTGGCGTTGATTAAAAGCTTGGACCAACGGGCTCCAATCAAGTTTTCTTCTGTGTGTACGGGGCACATGAGCTCTAATAAATCCTTAACTGTGTTAAACTGATTGTCGGTTATGCCATCCATTTTTCCCATGTGAAAGGAGAGACTTTCAGGGTCGCTGGTCAGGGTACATTCTCCGGGAGCAGAAAGAGTAGCACCCCATTCCACGGTACACCCCATGGTGTGATTGGCACCTACGATTTCAGCAATGCCGGGTTCGGGAATACCGTTTTGCAGAGTGACAATAACACCATCTTCCGTTAAAAAGTCTTTTAATGTGGTTACGACTTCCCTATTATGCAGTTGTTTGGTCATTAATAAAATAACATCGTATTTACCGGACATTTCATCGGGAGTATAGGCTGTAACCGGAACGGTCATATCCACGGTGCCTATGATGCGGGCACCATTTTTCTGCAAAGCTGTTACATGTGATTTGTTTCGATTGATCAAATCGATTTTTTCTCCGTTTTTGGTAATATATGCGCCAAGTACAGTGCCTAAAGAGCCGGCACCGTAAATACAAAAGCGTTTCTCCTTCATAAATAACCCTCCTAATATGTTGTTTTGCGTAATGTACAGTATATCATAATATACTGTAAAAAGGAATCCGACAAGGGTGGAGAAGTTGACAAACAGGGAAATATTATGATAGAAAATTAAGTAGAAATATTTGTGAAAAGAGTGATGGATTATGAAAAAAATATGCAGAATTTGTTTGATATTATGCTTATGCATGATTTTTGCGGGATGTAATACTCCCGAGCGGGAACCTGTGATTGTGGATGGAGATGAATTCGAGGAAGAAGCACCGGATAAAGGAGAAGATAAGGTGACAGAACCGGAAAAGGATGGAACGGAGAGTGCCCCGGGGGCTGCAGAGAATGAAGAACCGGATGCCCCGGCCGAAACGCCGGAACCAACGCCGGAACCAACACCGGAGCCTACCCCTTTGCCGGAAGTCCAAATGACGAAATATACCACGGATAAGTTACGTGTCAGAACAGAACCTTCCACGGATGCGGAAATATATACAGTGTTGGAACGCCGAACGGAAGTGGGTGTGGTTTCTGAAGACGAAGAGTGGAGTGCCATTCTTTTAGACGGTGGCGTATATTATGTGGCAAGTCAGTATTTGAGAGAAAAATCCGACAGTACCAATGGTTATTTGGTAGTCATTGACGCCGGACATCAGGGAAAAGGTAATTATGAAAAGGAGCCGGTAGGCCCGGGAGCTTCCGAAATGAAGGCAAAGGTGTCCAGCGGAACTACAGGATGTGTCAGCGGATGGGCGGAATATGAATTGAATCTGGCAGTTGCACTTAAATTAGAGCAGGAGCTTTTGGAACGCGGATATGAAGTAATCATGGTGCGTACCACCCATGATGTAAATATGAGTAACAGTGAACGTGCACAGGTGGCAAATGATGCGGGCGCGGATGTGTTCATTCGCATCCACGCTAATGGTTCGGAAAATTCTTCCGTAAACGGAGCCATGACTATTTGTCAGACTGCGTCCAACCCCTATAACAGCGCTTTTTATCAGGATAGTAAGGCTTTATCTACTTTGGTGTTGGATGAATTGGTAAGTGCTACCGGGTGCAAAAAACAGTATGTGTGGGAAACGGATTCCATGAGTGGAATCAATTGGTGTCAGGTGCCCGTTACCATTGTAGAAATGGGCTATATGACCAATCCCGAAGAGGATGCTTTGATGGCTACAGAAGATTATCAGGAAAAGCTGGCAATGGGTATGGCCAATGGAATTGATGCATTTTTGGGTATAGAATAGCAAAAGTATAGGATGGTTGCCATCTGAATAAAAGGAGGGGTATTATGAAACAGATATACAGTACCTTTCAATTGGGAGATATGTGTGCTGTTTATTTACTGGATACAGACAGTGGTATTTGTGGTTTGACATTGGTGCCGGCAGGATATGAGAATCAGTTGGATTTGGAGGGCTGGTGGAATGTGGAACCGGTGGTACAGACGAAATTTGTGGGAGAACCTTATCCGGATGGTTTTATTCACGGTCATTCCATGAAGAATAGTCCGGGTCTGGGAGAGATAAAGTTTAAAGAGCAGAAGACGGAGGGAGAGAACCCGTTTAAGATTATTACCATAGCAGAAGGCAATGGCGTGGAAACAAGACATGTTTTGGAATATGTGCCGGACAGTTTGTATATGACCATGTATTCCCAGGTGATTTCCCACAGAGAAGAAACTGCCACACTGGAGTTGTTTACCTCCTACAATTTATGTGATTTTTCCGGTTTAGGCGGCGGTCTGCGTATGGAGGATTATGTACTTCACCGTATGCAGAGTAAGTGGAGTATGGAAGGTAAACTAGAGAGCTGTGAATTTCTGGATTTGCAGTTAGAGCCTGCATGGCTTAGAATCGGTGCCAACAGTATTCGTTTCGGACAGGTGGGTTCCATGCCTGTGCGGCGTTACTTCCCGTGGATGGTGGCAGAGGACCGCAAGTATGGTTACAGTATAGGAGTTCAACTGGCGCATCCGGCGTCATGGCAGATGGAAGTCTACAACAAGGACGAACGTGTGGCTCTTTCCGGAGGTTTGGCTGATCGGGAATTCGGCCATTGGACAAAGAATCTGCAAAAAGAAGAATTGTTTGAGTCTCCTAAGGCGTATTTGACGGTTGCTAAGGAAGGTGTAGAGGGTATCAGTTACAGACTGACCTCAGCTCAGTGGAAGAATTTGGAGCGGGTGCCGGAGACGGAAAAAAGTTTGCCCATTATTTTCAATGAGTACTGCACCACTTGGGGGAATCCTTCCGAGGAAAATATGTTAAAAATTGTGGATGCCATTAAAGGCCGCGGCATTCAATATTGTGTGATAGACGCAGGTTGGCATGTGAAGGACGGTAATGATTGGTCTGATATCGGAGATTGGATTACTAATGAAAAATTATTCCCCAAGGGTTTAAAGTATGTGGCGGATCAGATTCGGGAGGCCGGCATGCTTCCGGGCATCTGGTATGAGATGGAAGTGGTCGGAAAGGATTCCGATGTGTTCAAGAAGCCGGAGTATTTGCTGAAAAGAGATGGGTATCCCTTGCAGACCTGTTTCAGACGTTTTCTGGATATGCGGGAAGAAATCGTACAGGAATATTTGGAAGAACGGGTTATTAACCAGTTAGAACAATGGGGCTTTGATTATTTAAAGGTGGATTACAACGATAATATCGGTATCGGCTGTGACGGCGCAGAATCCTTGGGAGAAGGACTGCGTCAAAATATGGAGGCAAGTCAGAAGTTTTGGAGAAGGTTGGGAGAGAGACTGCCCAATCTTGTGATTGAAAACTGTTCTTCCGGAGGACATCGTCTGGAGCCATCTATGCAGGCTTTGGCAAGTATGGCATCCTTTTCGGATGCACATGAGTGGAAGGCGATTCCGGTAATTGCTGCCAATGTAACAAGGGCAATTTTGCCTGCACAAAGTCAGATTTGGGCAGTGCTTCGCAAGGACGACGATGAAAAGCGTTTGTATTATTCACTGGCATGTACTTTCCTTGGCAGAATGTGCCTGTCCGGAGATGTTTATGATTTGCAGGATTTTCAGTGGGAGATTGTACAAAAAGCAATCGATTTTTATAAGGTTTGCGCACCGGTGATTAAGCAGGGACGTAACTATCGCATGGGGCCTCATGTAAAAAGCTACAATCATCTGAAAGGATGGCAGGCAGTGTGCAGAAAGAGCACAGATGAGAAACGGATATTGGTAGTTCTTCATACTTTTGAAGAATGTGAGACGAGCCGGTGCGTTTCTCTTGCAGGGGTGGCTGACGGACATTGGAAGATAAAAGAGGTTTTTGCACGCTGTTCCGTAAATGCGCAAATGGTTGATAACTGCCTGAAAGTGAACGGTTTGCAGGAATATGACGGCTTGGTATGTCTGTTGGAAAAGATGTAGTATTTTGTAATCAATGAGTATATAACAATGAGTATATAACTTTGAAATTCCCTTCCTGCATGTGCGGGAAGGGAAAAACTATGTAACAAGCAAAACAAGAAAAGACATGAAAATGTTAAAATACTACATTTACTCTCTTGTCCGACAGGATTAGAATAAGAATGTAAATTTGATAGACTAGGAAAAGGATGAGGAGGATGCACATGGAGACACAGAAGCATTCGAAAATGGCCTGGCTCTGGGAAAATATGAAGGGCTATCGCGTCATTTATTTGTTTGGTATATTGGGAACCATTGTTTATAATGTTATGCAACTGGCGGTTCCGTATTTTACTCAAAGAATCGTGGATTTATTTTTAACAGGTGAAAAAGCGGCAGAAAATCTGGTGACAATGAGAGATGTTTTTTTTCAGCTGATAATTGCCATGATTGGCTTTACGCTGTTGAGAACAGTAATTGTATATTTGGTATGTATGGATGTGGAGCATGTATCGCAAAAGGTGCTGTATCGTGTCAGAACACATTTGTTTGATAAGATTGAACGTCAGGATATGTCATTTTATAATACATACCGTACCGGTGATTTGATGACTCGTGTGACCGGTGACTTGGATGCGGTACGTCATATGATTGCCTGGGTACTGAGAAGTATTGTGGAATCTTTTTCTTTATTATTGGCGACGGCCATATATTTCTTCTACATGGACTGGCGTCTGGCATTGGCGGTTTTGTCAATTGCTCCGTTTATTATGATTGTCATTGTACGATTCAGAAATACGGTAGCACCCAGACATAAGGCACTGCGTGAAAAGTTGTCTCATTTGAACACTGCGGCACAGGAAAATATTTCCGGCAACCGTGTGGTAAAGGCATTTGCCAGAGAAGATTACGAAATCAAGAAATTTGATGAGTGCAGCGTGGAGTTTTCACAGACGAATAAGAAAACTGCCATGACTTGGTTGACTTATTTTCCGTATATTGAAACTTTTGCAAACTTAATGCCCATTGTACTTTTGGTAGTGGGTGGTCTGTTCATCATGAACGGAGAATTGACCATGGGTGAATATGTAGCGTTTTCCGGACTTATTTGGGCAGTGCAGAACCCTATGCGTATGTTGGGAAATATTATGAATGAATTCCAAAGATTCTCTGCAGCTTCAGAAAAGGTTATGGAAATTTATTATTCCGAACCTCATATTGTAGATAAAGAAGATGCGCTGGATTTGCCGGATCGCTTTAAAGGTAAAGTGGAATTTAAAAATGTCAGCTTCAAATATGATGATGGTATTTTGCCGGTACTTCACAATATTTCCTTTGTGGCAAATCCGGGAGAAACAATTGCAATTATGGGAGAAACAGGTTGTGGTAAGACTTCATTGATACAGTTGATTCCAAGATTCTATGAACCTACGGAAGGCGAAGTTTTGGTGGATGATATCAATGTAAATGATATGAAACTGACCCAGCTTCGAAAGAATATCGGTTTAGCGACACAGGATGTGCTCTTATATTCTGATACTATTGATGGTAATATTGCTTATGGTGACAGTAGTTTGACAAAAGAAGAGGTTGAGAAGTTTGCGAAGTACTCTGCAGCAGCTAAGTTTATTACCAAAATGCCGGAAGGTTATGACACCATCGTAGGAGAACGTGGTGTGGGCTTGTCCGGTGGACAGAAGCAGCGTATTTCATTGGCTAGAGCATTAGCTGTAAAACCTGCGATTCTTATATTGGATGATACTACTTCTGCGGTAGATATGGAAACCGAAAAGAAGATACAACATAGCTTAAATGAATTGGATTTCCCTTGTACCAAAATCATTATTGCACAGAGAATTTCCACTACAAAATTTGCGGACAAGATATTGATTATCCAGGATGGAAGGATTACCGAGGCGGGCACCCACGATGAATTGGTGGCACAACACGGATATTACCATAGCTTGGTGCAGTTACAAACGGGAGAGGAGGTATAACTATGGCTAGAAGAAATACGTACAAAGAAGACGAAGTTCTGGAAACACCATTTGACTACCACCACCTCTTACGTGCATCGGTATATATTAAAAATTATTGGGGTAAGATGACCATTGCCTTGATTTTAAGTGCTATCGGTGGTATTACCGGTTTATTCGGCCCAATGATTACGCAAATGGCGTTGGATGATGCGATTCCAAACAAGAAAATGACAATGTTGTTTACCTTGGTGGGATTGTTGTGTTTCTCGTTTGTGTTGAGTATTATTTTCACAACGATTCGCTCCAGAATCATGATTAATGTGAGCCAGAATATTATTTACGATATCCGTAAGGATGTATTTGAACACTTGCAGAAGCTCCCTTTCCAGTATTACGACGACAGACCTCACGGCAAGATTTTGATTCGAGTAGTTAACTATGTAAACTCTGTTTCGGATATGCTTTCCAACGGTTTGATTAACGTTATATTGGAAATAATGAACTTGATTTTTATTGTTATCTTTATGTTCTGGGTGAATGTGGAGCTTTCTCTGGTAGTAATGGCCGGTGTTCCGATTTTGGCCATCTTTATGTTCTGGATTAAGAATAAGCAGAGAAAAGCATGGCAGCAGGTATCTAATAAGAACTCAAATTTAAATGCATATTTGCAGGAGAATATTGTGGGTGCCAGAATTACACAGATGTTTGCCAGAGAAGAAGAAAATGCAGAAACTTTTGCAGAACTTTCTGACCGTTGCAGAACAACCTGGTTTAAGGCGGTTATGTACAGTAACCTGGTATGGCCCGGTATCGATAATATTTCTGTTTGGGTAAGATCAGCAGTATTTGTAGTCGGTTTAATCTTTATGGGAACGGGAAATGTAAGTCTTGGTGTTATCGTGGCGATTACTTCTTATGCGGCTCGTTTCTGGCAACCTATTATGAATCTGGGTAATATTTTTAATAACTTTATTAACAATATTGCTTATTTGGAACGTATTTTTGAAACCTTGGATGAGCCTGTTACCGTGTGTGATGCAGAAGATGCTGTGGAAATGCCGGAAATCAAGGGCGATGTAACTTTCGAAAACGTAACTTTTGCTTATGAGGAAGGCAAGGATGTATTGAAAAATGTATCCTTTACTGTAAAGGCGGGCGAGAGTGTGGCTTTGGTAGGACCCACCGGTGCCGGAAAGAGTACCATTGTAAACCTGATTTCCCGATTCTACAATGTGGGACAGGGAAGAGTCTTAATAGACGGACAGGATATTGCAAATGTCACTTTACACTCGCTACGTTCCCAGATGGGTATCATGTTGCAGGATAGTTTCATCTTCTCAGGTACTATTGAGGACAATATCCGCTACGGAAAACTGGATGCGACAACTGAAGAAATCATGAAGGCAAGTAAGACTGTATGTGCGGATGAGTTTATTAATCGTTTCCAGGATGGTTATCAGACGGAAGTTAAGGAACGTGGTTCCTTGCTTTCACAAGGTCAGAAGCAGTTAATCTCTTTTGCAAGAACCTTGCTTTCAGATCCTGCGATTTTAGTCTTGGATGAGGCGACCTCCAGCATCGACGTGCAAACCGAAAAAGCACTGCAGCAGGGCTTGAATGCAATGCTTCAGGGCAGAACTTCCTTCATCATTGCCCACAGACTTTCTACCATTAAGAACTGTGACAAGATTATGTATGTGGATCAGGGTGGTATCGTAGAATGCGGAAGCCATGATGAACTCATGGCAAAACAGGGATACTATTATAAATTGTATACAGCGCAGATGGATGATATTGCGTAAATGTAGAATAATGACATTGCGCAAGCGCGGAGTGATGACATTGTATAAGCGTAGAATGATGACATTGCGCAAGCGCGGAGTGGATGTAAAATAGAACCGGGGACAGCATTAGCTGTCCCTGTTTTTTGTTATAGGAAATTGTCGCCGCCGGGCAACAATTTTTCTATGCGGTCTATACAGAAAAAATGTTGCTCCGGAATCCGTTTTACTGCGATTTGAAGTGTTTTTGCATCAGGAATGACACTTTGGAGGTCTATACGGAAAAAATATATCTGAGAGACCTCACTATTCTTAAAATACGGTATCCTATGAGTACAATTATCTCTATAGACCTCAATAGCCTGAAATATTGAAAATTTTTGTGCTTCAATGGGGTAAAAGAGATTCTGGAACAATTCTTTTTTCACATAGACCGCAGGATTGCCGGCTCGTCTTTCGGAAAGCCTATTAAGTAAAATAATAGTCTATGATCTTTTCTACCATCTCTGTGCTGAGAGGATGTTCTTGTGTTTCGTAAGTGGTAATCAAATGAATTCCGGGTATAATGCCATATTCTGTATAAAGTTTAAGCTTTGAAAAGGTATTGGCGGCGTAGTTAGAATGTTCCATAAGTCCGAATTGCTCCCAATAGTAGAGTTCTCCGGTTATCGGATGACGAATGGTAAAATCCGGATGCAATTTTACCTCGCCCAAATTCAATGCACATTCATAACGAAAAGGAATCTGATGTTGATATAACAACATATCAATCAGCATTTCGGATTTTGAGCGCAATAAATGGCCGGAAATACTTTTGTGAATCAAATGTTCGGGATGGGTGTGATTTTGTTCGTAGGGGGAATTAAGCCAGTTCGAAATTTCAGTAGAAAAAGTTGTAAATTGAGGTGCTAATAGTGCTTGATATTCAGAGGGTTCTGTGAGAAGCATATTTGCTTTTCCGGTAGGAGAATGGTGCTGTAAATAGAAATCAAGAGCACGTTTTTCATTTTCTAAATCTTTTAGTTTGAGAGTTAAGTATTTTTTGCGTGCAAGTTGCATTGCAAGATGAGAGTTTGTTTTGGGAATATAGATCTTTTTATGACCGTCACTTAGATACCATTTGCAGCGAGTACCATGGTGGCAACAGATTAGTTTTCCTTCAGGCAACCCTAAAAGTTCTTGTTTGAGCGTTCTGATTTGTTCGATAAGACGTTCTTTTTCTGTTAATATTCGTTCGTATAGCGTAACGATGCCTCCTTTCATGCTGTAGATGTAAACAATATTTAAGCATACAAAAAGTAAATGTGCAAGTAAAAGATGTTTTTTCAGAAGCATGAAATATGAAAAGAACGAAACGGAGTAGGTTGAAAGAAAGATCCGCACTTTGTTTCCGGAGAAATATTGCAGAAAGCAAAGTGTAAGAAATAGCTGAAACAAGCCTTCGAGCAAAGTGAATATGCTTGCGGTGGGGTGCTGGTTGTGGTCTATACAGAAAAATATATTTGAGAGACCACCCTATTCTTAAAATACGGTATCCCATGGGCTCCTTTTCTTTTCGAAGGCCGCAGTTGCCTTACAATTGGGATGTTTTGGAGAGAGAAACAGGAAAAAGGGGATTTTAAAAAGTTGATATCATGACATACTGATGTCGTGTTTGGCGTGATATAATAGAGAAAAAGGTGCTATTCATTCGTGTGTTTGAGTAAAAGTTAATCTTTTTTATTGCTTGGCAATTTACAGAGGGAAGTATATGAGGATGGTATTATGGTGAAGTCTTTTAATGAATTTTGTGAGAAATTATTAGAAAGTGGTTTTTCCATGGGTGGTGGCAACGCTAAGGGGATTTATGGAATTGTTTCTTTTGACTGGAAAAATTCCATGCCCGGTTGCCCTGTTGTGTGGCATACGGGAGACCCGGAAACCGATCCTTGGGAGTGGAGAATGAGAGTGCTGGAGGAACGGGATGATATTGCCTATGGAAAGGTTTTCTTTGGAACCAGCGGATATATTACAAAGGAGTGGTATCCTTATTTTCTGGCGGTTCGTAGGCAGGGCCTGACTTTTGAGGAGTGGTATTGCGAGGGGAAAGCAGGACAATTGGAAAAGAGAATATATGAAGCCATAGAGCAAAACGGGCATATGGCACTTCATGATTTGAAAAGGGAATGTGGTATTACCAAAGAGACTTCCGGGCAATTCGACCGGGCACTTACCAATCTGCAAAAGAATCTTTTCATTACCATGTGCGGAAGAAGGCAAAAGTTGAGTCGTACGGGAGAGCCTTACGGCTGGAACAGTACGGTTTTTACCACAGTGGAAGATTTTTGGGGCGAAGATATGACTCCGGATATATCTGCCGTTGAGGCATATGAGAAAATAAGAGAACGTATTTTGTTTTTGAATCCGGAAGCTAAGGAAAAGGATATTAAGAAGTTTATCGGGTGAAAGAAACCAATTGAAAAACCTTCCGATTTATGATAGTATAAGGGCGATGTAAAATGCATGGATGTGCATACGTAGTGAAGGAGAGAGAATATGGAAGCTTACAAGCAGGAATTTATTGAATTTATGGTGGATTGCCAAGTACTTAAATTTGGCGAATTCACATTGAAGAGCGGACGTAAGTCCCCTTTCTTTATGAATGCAGGCGGTTACGTGACCGGTAGCCAGTTGATGGGACTTGGAGAGTATTACGCAAAGGCGATTCATAATACTTATGGTGATGATTTTGATGTGTTGTTCGGACCTGCTTATAAGGGTATTCCCATTAGCGTGGTAACAGCCATTGCATATAGCAAATTATATGGTAAGGAAGTTCGTTACTGCTCCGACCGTAAGGAAGAAAAAGACCACGGCGCAGACAAAGGCAGCTTCCTTGGCAGCAAATTAAAAGACGGCGACAGAGTCATTATGATTGAAGATGTAACTACTTCCGGTAAGTCCATGGAAGAGACTGTTCCTAAGGTAAAAGGTGCTGCGAATGTAGAAATCGTAGGTTTGATGGTATCTTTGGATCGTTGTGAAAAGGGACTCGGCGGCGAGAAACGTGCTTTGGAAGAGGTTCAGGAGAAATATGGTTTTAAGGCAAATGCAATTGTAAGTATGACCGATGTTATCGAACATCTTTACAATAAGCCTTACAAAGGACAGATTTTGATTGATGATACTTTAAAGGCTGCTATCGATGCTTATTATGCAGAGTATGGAGCATAATCAGAGCCGAGCGGCTTGGCGTATAAAAGCATGTCGGATGCTTGCATACGTAAATGCTTTTATTCGCTAAGGCATTTGGCGAGAGCCAAACATTCGCAAAAGAAAAGCTTCGAAGAAGCGATTTTGCGAATGGAGCGAGGCGGTATGCGAGGCGGCGTGCGAGGAGGCATACAAGGCGGCGTGCGAGGCGGCGCACGGAAGAAACAAGAGCTGTGAAATTGTATTAAATTCAGGAGGTGTAATATGGAAGAAAAGACTTATAAAACCATGAATGGTGCGGGAGCACTTAATATTGTTTTGGGAGCGATTACCATAGTGAGTGGTGTTGCAACAGGTGTTTTATTAATTATCAGCGGTGCAAAACTGTTGGCACCAAAAAGTAAAATATTGTTTTAAAGTGTAGGCATACCCATTTTGTGTGGGTATGCCTATTTCAGAGAAAGGGGACAAGATGGCGAAGAAGGGATACAAATTTACAAATAAGAATCATTCGCAAAAATCTGTCATGGGCACTTTTTTTGGTGCATTAAGCGTGATTTCCATGATAGTCTTGATTTATTTGTCCTACTTGCGTGCCGGTGAAGTGCCTGTAAATTACGGTATTGCAGTGATTCTGATTTTGATATTTTCCGGAATTGGTATGACCTTGAGCGTAATGGCAATGAAAGAGAGGGAAAAGTTCAAAGGTTTTGCGATTGCGGGAATTGTGTTGAATGCTTTGGGATTAATCAGTGTCAGTGCGGTTTTGTTTGCCGGTTCGCAGATATAAAACAGGGCAAATTATAGATCCGATGAGCCATATGTGGTGTTTATTTCTTAAGAATTTATGATTATGACACAAAATATAGAAAAATAACTTGCATAGTGGCACTAAGTCTAGTAAACTAAACATGAGTATTTGTGTAATAAAAAAGATTTTTATATTGAGGAGGAAGATACCATGGCAAAAGTTGGTATTGTAATGGGCAGCGATTCAGATATGCCGGTTATGGCAAAAGCTGCCGATATTTTAGAGGAATTAGGTATTTCCTATGAAATGACCATTATTTCCGCTCACAGAGAGCCGGATGTATTTTTTGAATATGCAAAGTCAGCAGAGGATAAAGGCTTTAAGGTGATTATTGCAGGTGCAGGAATGGCAGCTCACTTGCCGGGAATGTGCGCGGCGATTTTCCCTATGCCGGTTATCGGTATTCCGATGCATACCACTTCATTGGGCGGCAGAGATTCATTGTACTCTATCGTACAGATGCCTTCCGGTATTCCGGTAGCTACTGTTGCAATCAACGGCGGGGCTAATGCAGGACTTTTGGCTGCTAAGATTTTGGCTACTTCAGATGCGGAATTATTAGCGAAGTTAAAAGATTACAGCAAAAACCTGAAAGAGCAGGTACAGGCAAAAGATGCGAAACTGCAGGAAGTAGGCTATAAGGCTTATATGAAGTAAAAATTCAGCCATGCCGTGACAAACAGCACAAAATGTGCTTGCACATTTTGTGTTTGTTCATAGGCATGGACTGAGCACCGGTTCATGAGCAAAAGTAGCTGCGTTGCAGCGGGAAGCCACGAAGTGGCGATTTTGCGAATGGTGCGGCTGAATGGTTACTATTTGAATAAATAAGAAAATAAAACATACAAACCCGAAGGGCAAATGGAGGAAATTATGGATTACAAGAACGCAGGTGTAGATATTGAAGCCGGTTACAAGTCGGTAGAACTTATGAAAAAGCATGTAAAGGAAACCATGCGTCCCGAAGTAATGGGCGGTTTGGGGGGCTTCTCCGGAGCTTTTTCCTTGGCAGCGATTAAGAATATGGAGAACCCGGTGCTTTTATCCGGTACTGACGGATGCGGTACCAAGGTGAAATTAGCATTTATCATGGATAAGCATGATACCATCGGTATTGATGCAGTGGCTATGTGTGTAAATGACGTGGCTTGTGCCGGTGGTGAACCTTTATTCTTCTTAGATTATATTGCATGCGGAAAGAATTATCCCGAGAAGATTGCAACTATCGTAAAGGGTGTGGCAGAAGGCTGTAAGCAGGCCGGCGCGGCACTTATCGGTGGTGAAACCGCAGAACATCCGGGACTTATGCCTGAGGATGATTACGATTTGGCAGGTTTTGCTGTTGGTGTGGTTGATGAAAAGGATTTGATTACCGGTGCTAATATTAAGCCCGGTGATGTACTGGTGGCTATCGCCTCCTCCGGTGTACATAGCAACGGTTTCTCCTTGGTTCGTAAGGTGTTTGAAATGACCAAGGAAAGCTTGGATACTTATTATGATGAATTAGGAACTACTCTTGGTGAAGCTTTGATTGCACCTACCAAGATTTACGTAAAGGCACTGAAGTCTGTAAAAGATGCAGGTGTAACTATTAAGGGCTGTAGCCATATTACCGGTGGCGGATTCCAGGAAAATATTCCCAGAATGCTTCCGGAAGGCGTAAATGCACATATGGATTTAGGTAGTTACGAAGTTCCGGCTATTTTTAAATTGATGCAGAAGACCGGTAATATCGCAGACGAAATGATGTACAATACCTTCAATATGGGTATCGGTATGTTGTTGGCAGTAGACCCTGCAGATGTGGATAAGACTATTGCGGCCATTCAGGCAGCAGGTGAAACAGCATGGGTAGCAGGTAAATGTGAAGCAGGCGAAAAGGGAGTAACCTTATGTTAAGAATTGTAGTGCTGGTATCCGGTGGCGGGACCAATCTGCAGGCCATCATTGACAGTGTGGCAGCAGGTAAAATTACTAATACGGAAATCGTAGGTGTTATCAGCAATAATAAAACCGTAAAGAGCTTGGAGCGTGCAAGAACAGCAGGGATTCCTGCAGTGTGCGTTTCCCCTAAAGATTTTGAGAACAGAGATATCTTTAATGACGCTCTTCTTGCAAAAATTGACGAATTTTCACCGGATTTGGTAGTTTTGGCTGGATTTTTGGTGGCAATTCCTGCAAAAATGGTCGAAAAATATAATAATCGTATCATAAATATCCATCCTTCTCTGATACCTTCTTTCTGTGGTGTGGGTTATTACGGATTGAGAGTACATGAAAAAGTGTTGGAGCGCGGCGCGAAGGTAACCGGTGCTACCGTGCATTTTGTAAATGAGGGAATGGATGAAGGTCCGATTATTTCTCAGAAGGCAGTGTATGTGGAAGAAGATGATACGCCGGAAGTGTTACAGAAGAGAGTTATGGAACAGGCAGAATGGATTTTGCTTCCGCAGGCAATCGATGATATTGCAAACGGACG
>JAZNQI010000104.1:0-33479 GCA_045590095.1 Acetatifactor sp.
GTCTTGATTAAACACACACTGCCCTGCACTATCAATACCATGAAATTCTTCTACATCATGAAATAGAATCACCAATTGTTTTCCTCTCCAATCCTGAAAAGACACTTTTAGTTCTTGCACTCCAACCAATACACTTTCAATATGCCCATCTTCCGATGCAAAAGATTCTAACTTTTTGACCTGTTCTGCCATACTATTATCCTCTCCTCCTTCTTGCTTCCTACTTCTTCACAACATTCCACCTGTCGCCATCCACCACATACTGGAACTCACTTAAGTTTTCATCCAGCATCACATCAACCATTTTCTCTTGGGAGCATTCTTCCCGGCTTTCTCAGCCCAAATCATCTTCAAATTCTCAACCTTAATGCCTTTATTTCCAAACAACCTATACCCTCTTTTTTGCAACACTTTTAGTAAGGTTTTCATAAAGAAACCATGTGTCACCAGAACACAGTCCTCATTTTCCTGTTCACAAATATCAATGACTTTATTTGCTCTAAGTATGGTATCCGCTCTTTTCTCTAATTGACGGGGGCTACCTACAAACCATTGCACTCTACCAAAAACATTCCATACCCATAAGGGCAATCTCTTTGTCGTATCCTTAAACGATTTTAATGGAACCTCACCGATTTCCGGCATTTTCCGGTATTCCTTATTGGGAAATAGTGCCCTTGCCGTGTTTAGACTTCGTGACAGCTTACTTACATAAACTCTGTCCGCCTGCACTTCTAAAGAAGCCGTCTTAATATCTTCTATATCGCTCAAATCATACTCTTCACATGCCCTGTCAAAACCGGCCGAGGAACATTTCTCAGGCCATTTCATATTTACTTTTCCATGACGGATGATAGTTATTCTCGTCGTTTTCTCCACTACACATCCACCTCAAAATAATCATATTCCCCATCCACTACAAACTCTGCCGGGTGGCTTTTCACATATTCATACATCAAGGCAGTCAAATCATCATTCTCATAATAAAAACTGTCGATTTCTTCAAAATCATCGAAGTCTTCCTTTTCAGCCAACTCATCCAGCATGTCGCCACGCTCATCTCTGTCAAAAGGAACCTCTCCCCCAAACATATCGATAGCCTTTTGGAAATTGGCCGCAATTTCCTCGGCGCCAATCATGTGCATTCCTTCTATGGCATCCTTCCAGACAATCCCTGTGGAGTTGAAGAAAAACTGGTCATGTCCGCCATTACAAACCTCCGAATCATACCACATCAGTGCAAATATCTTGCGCTGCCCTTCCGTAAATTCCTCTAAATCCCTGTTATATACTTCCAGCCCATCATAAATGCTCACATTATACCACAGGGGCTGTATGAGATCCCAGGCTTCATACTTTCCCTCCGCAATATCACTTTCTGTAAAAACAAAATGTTTCTTTTTCATTTTCGGTTCCATGCTTTTCCCCATCATTTACTCCCCCTTTATATGACCTTCCTGTGTCAACTGTCCAATGGCCTTCTCAATGGAAGCCTGCACCTGCTCCACCGCATCATAATAAATTGCCAGCTGCATCAGAGCGTTCATAGCGTCCTTAATCTCACTAGCCAAATCTTCTTTTGTTCCGTTTCCGTGCCGAAGCACCTTGGTTCCGCTTTTTTCTAATCTATTGACTTCTTTGGCTACTTCCCCGCATTCTTCCAACAGTCTGGTAGTAATCTGAAATGCGTCATTTCCCTCCGGGAATCTATGGTTTAATCCTAATGCCAGTTGCTTTAGTTTTTCCATATCACTTCCTCCTGCTTAGCGCCATCCTTCTATACTGATTTACTCAAATCCTCATACGCATCCTTAATCCACTGATGCGGCATCAATAATAAGTTATTGTCGAATTGATATTTTATATAAAAGTAACAGGCATCTTCCAAAGATTCTGCTACCTTGTTTTTTAATTCATCATAGTAAGGCGGCAAGCCCTTCTGATCCCAAGATATTTTGTCCGCGATAAATATGACCTTATCATACATACTTGCATTTTTCTTTAGTGTGGTGTGACACTCAATGGCATCTAAAATCTCTTTTTCCTCAATACCAAACTCTTCCGCCGCAATAATTCTCGAAATTCTCTGATGTAGCAGAAAATGATATTTTTCTTCTGCCGGATCTATTTCAAAATCGCGCGTCTTTGCTATTTCATACATTTCCTGCGGGCTCATTATCGCACTAATATCGTGAAGTAAAGCTGCAATACGCACCTTAGTAACATCCAATTTATATATCTCTGCCAACCAGACTGCTGTCTCTGCCACTTCTTCCACGTGCTTTAATGTACTTTCTTTATGATGGTCCAGATATTTCTTCTTAATGGATTCAATCATTGTATGTTCTCCCTTAATCTTACTCAATATACTTAACACCTTCGCTATTCTTCTCTAATCGTTTCCATAAAATCCTTCAACCTCTCCCGCAAAGAAGGGGTTTCCCGATTCCTGTCGAAGAACTCTATGAATTCTTCTTTTGTGAGCCATTTGTAATCTATTGTCTCGCCTTCCTGTAATTTGATGGCATTCTTTGCATAGTCCGTCTTTAACAAGTATCCGTAGTATATGACTTGACGCTCTTCATTAACTACTCGATAGATTTCTTTGAACTCGCCGATATCAATACCGGTTTCTTCTCTTACTTCGCGAAGCACTGCTTCCAGCTTGTTCTCACCCTTCAAGGCACTACCTCCGGCACCTATCTCCCATGCACCGGGATAAATATCCTTCTCAAAGCTTCGTTGCATTAGCAAATAATCCCCATCCGCATGCTGAATCACCGCTTCACACACCATATGAAAATATCCTGCCGGAATCTTTTCTCCGCGAACCAGATCAAAACCAGCCAACGTACCGTCTGCTTTATATGCGTCCCAGAGTTCCATTTTACTACCTCCGCCCAATCTCCTTACTCATAACTTATCACTCTCATCATCTCTTTCGAAATATCTTGTAGCGCTGTTTTCAAAAAAGTTGGTACCAGATTTATTCCTCCCAACTCCTCTATGGGTACCCAGAATAATTGCTCCTTCTGTTGGTCTGTGTTCACTCCACTTTGTATCTCGAAACCACCGTCCTTCATCAAATAGAAAAACACAACTTCATGATGATTTGTCTTCTTTAATTGAAAAAAGCGTTCTTGGACGAAAAACAATCTATCAACTTCATAGTGGTACCCGGTTTCTTCAAAGCATTCTCTTAAGATTGCCTTATCAGAGGATTCATTTTGTCGGACTCCGCCACCAACCGTATAATAACAATCGTAGTCCTGGCTTTTCGCAACCAACAATTTATTATCCTGTATAATCAACGCTGCTGCCCGCAAAGAAAAATTACCGCTCGAATTCTTATATCCAACATCCATGTACGTAGTCCTCCATCCTTTTTCAACTACATCCTCTCACAAAACTCCACAATCTCTTCTTTCCTAGCCTCCACCGCTTCTTTGTATTCTATGGAGCACAAGCCCAAACTGCCACAACACTCAATCTCCAAATGTCCGTAGAAGTGCTCAATACTTTCAATGATACGTTCACATTCTCTCATGCTTGGACCGGTACGCAATGCTATGGAGTAGCCCTTCTTTCCACCACTTATGGTAGCATGGGGCTCATGAGTATTACACCAAGGAGTACATCTGTCGATAAAAGCTTTGAACTGCCCGGGCACGTCAGCCCAATAAGAAGGGGCTACAGACACAATGATATCCGCCCACTCATATGCTGCCATGATCTTGTCCACATCATCCTGCTGAATGCATTTTGCTGTTGTATGACAAGTTCTACAACCTATGCAGAAGCTAAACTTATAATCATCAATGCAAATGCTTTTTACCTCATGTTTTTCCTTCAAACATTCCGACACCACTGTCACTATTTCTGCTGTCGCACCGTTTCTCACCGGACTGCAATTGATTACTAAGGCTTTCATCGTACTTTTCCCTCCTTGCTTTCTATTCTTCTTCCCACATTAATGAAAACTATCATTTCCTCGAACGCAAATATTCCACCACTTTCAGAATAATAGCTCCCCAAAATGCAATTCCGGCTATGGGCATTGCAATCGAAAACACTCTCCATATCCCCGCATCACTTCCCGCCACAAATACGGAAATGATGAAGACCACAATACAAACTATAAAAATTGTCCATAGGACAGAGATTGCTTTTTTCATTTTATGTACCTCCACAAAACCTTCGCACTCAAATCGAAATCCACCAACATACTCCAAACTTGTCTATTATTGTTGCACAACATTTGCTCCAAGGCAGTTCATGAATTGGGTCTATCACTACACCGCCATCACTCAAAATATCAAAGGCGCGCTGAACCGCCTCCTCACTTCCCATCTCAAAAGCATTGAAGGTCATGGTCTCCCACTTATACATATGCACTAATTCTATATCACACGGATTCTTTGCCTCTGCCAGAGCTAGGAAGCCTTCTCCATCCACTGACAATTCACAATGCTCATAGGCCGTTCCCTCTTCATTGATAAACGCTCTTGTGACTTCCGCTCCAAATGCCTTACAATATATCTCTGCCGCTTCAAAACTGTTTTTCACATAAACCTGCGTATAGTTTTTCATTTGTTTCTTTGCCCCCCTCAGGTTAAACTGGTTATTTTACACAACCAGCGCTCTATCTCTTAATCACCATATTACATCTTCCCCAAGCTTCTTCTTTATATCGAAAAGCACCTTCGGTAAGTGCTCTCTCTTTAAAGCCCACCTTCTCATAGCACTTCTTTGCACCCGGATTTTCCGGAAATACATTCAGTTGTACTGCATCCGCTTTCGCAATTTCAAAGGCATATTTTACAGCCAGCTTAAGCATCTCACAGCCGTATCCCTTGTTACGCTCAGAAGCGTCAATGACCACAAACTTTAGCATGCCTTCATTGGTACTTAAATTTACCGAAAAACAGAAGAAACCAACCACTTTTCCTTCCTCGGTAGTAGCTACAAAGGGACTGTCCCCGAAGCGCTCCTCCGCTTCTGCCAACAGCTTATAAAAGCTTTCCTTTTCCAGTGGATAGGGTATCAGATTGGCACACCACATGGCATGGGCACGCTCCTGCGTTATCCACTTTGATATTACTTCAAAATCTTTCTTTTGGTATGGTCGTATTCTCATTTTTATTTCTCCCCAAATCCATTAAACCAAGCTCTTTCCTCAAAGTCCTGCTTCTTTGGCCCAATCGGCTCCTCTTCCGCAATACCCACGGGCAGGAAGCATACCAGTTCATACTCATCCGGCACATTCAGTATCTTTGCCATCTGATAGCCGATTCTGTCCTCGTCTGTAATATGTCCCTCGTACCAGCAGCTCTGATAGCCCAGTTCCACGATGGCAAGCAGCATATTTTCGATGGCCGCCGCATAATCCTGCACGGCAAAACATTTATCCCTGTAGGCACAAATTCTCCGAGTCAAAACACAGATAATGGCAGGGGCAGTTTCTCCCACCGGCGGGTCGATGACTGCGCGAACCTTTTTCAATACTTCCGGGTCATCTACCGCAATCAGGCTGGTGGTTTGCTTATTGCAGCCGGATGGTGCCGCCAAACCTGCTTCCATGATGGTAATCAAGTCTTCCCGGGGTATCGGTGTTGACTTAAATTTTCCTCTATAGCTGTGTCTGTTCTTAATAGCATCTATCACATTCATTTTATTCCTCTCCCACCTCGATTTATCAGATTATTCAAATATATGCATCTTATTGCTTTCCCTTTCTTTTTGTCTATTCACCAACCTCATTCCACTGTCTTACAGATAGATTTATTATTTTACCTCTTGCTATCTGCGCGTATTTACGCTTCTATTCGCTCTCATACGGATAGATTCTTGTATTTGGTTCCATCTATATGTCGCACATATGTCTCATTTCTCATATCATACAGATAGATTTGTATATCTCAGCGAATATATATGCCAATGAATTTTCTCTTACTCGCTTGTCAGCAGATAGTTGACTCGATTTCCTTACTTCTATCCGTCACCTACCAATTTCTTGCTCTCTTTATCGCAGATAGCTTCCTAATATTCTACATTTCTATCTGCTGCACCACCACAATACCTAGCTATAACAACAGATAGATTTCCCTAATTTCATCCATATATATGTCACATCACAAAATCCATCATCATACTCTACCGATAGAATTAAGCTTTTTCCCACATATATCTTCCAATCCACGAAATACCTCTCTACAAGAAGAGCCAAATTCAAATACTCTTCCTAAAACATATCACTCTATTTGCCTCCTCAAACTGCATGGCCATATGAAAACGCAGGCTTTCCTCATTCTCCAGCTCACAATCACTGGCAAATTCTGTACAGCCCTTGCTCTTGGCCCACTTTTCACATTCCCTTAGAAGCTCTTTTGCATATCCTTTATGGCGATAAGCTTCCTCCACCAATATGCCTTCCAGATAGCCCACGGGAGAAGTCTCTGTACCCTCTACATAATCATGTCTGAGCTGACACTGTGCAAAGCCTACAGCCTCTCCATCCACATATTTCAAAAAGCAGGTAGCGTTTTCACTTTCTATAAGCTCTTTGAACTCCTCCGCCCGTTCTGTTATCTCCTTGCCACCCCACATCTGATTGGCCAGCTTGGCCAACGCTACCGAATCATTCTCCATTGCTTGCTTAATCATGTAAACTCCTCCTAAAAATCTTCACATACACTGTACGGTTCAAAGCACATATCCTATCATCCGTTGTTATTTGCATATATGTAGCACGAAGGGTAATTCTATTTAACTTGTACGCTCCCGCAGGATGCTTAGAATCTCTTAAAAAAATTAATTATGCGTTAGTTCAAAAATCACAACTGTCTGAGCATCGCGAGTTTTGTGATTTTTGAACTGCTCTTAGCAGAATTGATTTACTTTTAGAGATTCTTGCGTCCGAGGACTTGCACAAGTTAAAATGAATTACCCTTCACCCTTCTTATCGTAATGTCTAATTTATTTCCAATTATCCACAGCGCCATGCTCTGCTGCGAAGCAAGCCTTGTAGCTTTCCACGAAGGCATCGAAGCCTGCTACATCTGCCGCATCGGGAGCCAGAGTAGTACCGGTCTGTCCGGCAAATACCTTGTCATTTAAGTAAGCACTTAAAGTTTCGCCCTCAGCCTTATTTGCCATATATGCAGCGAGTACTGCCATACCCCAAGGACCGCCTTCACTTGCGGTATCCATTACGGTTACGGAAGTGTTCAAAGCTGCTGCCAAAAGCTTCTGACCAACCACGGGCGTCTTGAACAATCCGCCGTGACCCATGATACAGTCTACGGTTACGCCCTCTTCCTTAATCAAGATATCATTACCGATCTTGATAGTTGCCAGAGAAGACAAAATATGAGTTCTCATAAAGTTTGCTAAGCTAAACTTAGCGTCAGGCTTACGAACAAACATGGGACGTCCTTCTGCAAAGCCGGTTACAGGCTCGCCGGAGAAGTAGTTGAAGGAAACCAGTCCGCCGCAATCTGCATCGCCCTCTAAGGCCTTGCGGTAAAGGTTACCGTACAAATCATTCATATCTACACTCATACCAAAGGTATCTGCAAATTCCTTGAACAGATTTACCCATGCATTTAAGTCGGAAGTACAGTTGTTACAATGTACCATCGCTACGGGCTTACCGTCGGGAGTGGTTACCATATCGATTTCTTCATGTACGCCCTTCAAATCTTCCTTGGTTACAATCATAGAGAAGATAGAAGTTCCTGCGGAAACATTACCGGTTCCTACAGCCACCGCATTGGTTGCCACCATACCGGTGCCTGCGTCACCTTCCGGAGGACAGAGCGGAATGCCTGCTTCCAGCTTACCGGAAACATCCAAAAGCTTTGCACCCTCTGCGGTTAAAGTACCTGCTGCCTCACCGGCATTCAGACTCTTAGGCAGGATGTCTGCCAGCTTCCAGCCAAAGCCTTCTTTCGCCATCAGCTCGTCAAACTGTGCCACCATCTTCTGATTGTAATCACAGGTAGTTGCATCAATAGGGAACATACCTGATGCATCGCCTACGCCAAGTACCTTCTCACCGGTCAATTTGTAATGAATGTATCCTGCCAAGGTAGTAAAGAATGCTACGTCTTTTACATGCTCTTCCTTGTTCAGTACTGCCTGATACAAGTGGGAAATGCTCCATCTCTGAGGAATATTGAAGCCAAGCTTCTCTGTTAAAATTGCACTGGACTGTGCGGTAATGGTATTTCTCCAGGTACGGAAAGGTACCAGTAAATTATCATCCTTATCAAATGCCAGATAACCGTGCATCATAGCAGAGAAACCGATTGCGGAAAGTTTAGTAATCTCCACATCATATTTATCCTTTACATCTGCTGCCAGACTTGCATAACAATCCTGCAAACCGCCCCAGATATCCTCCAAAGTGTAGGTCCAGATACCGTCCACCAGACGGTTTTCCCAATCATGGGTACCCAGCGCCAATGTCTCATGCTTTTCACCGATTAATACTGCCTTGATTCTGGTTGAGCCAAACTCAATACCGAGTGCTGCTTTACCGTTTACAATAAGTTCTTTTGCGTTCATACCTTCCCTCTTTCTGTCACTCCAATGACACAATTTTTCTATTTTACTCAGCATAGCCAAAATGCAGTCTCTCTGTCAACACAAGTATTGCTCTTTCACCATTCAAGTGTTGCTAAATTTCATACCTCTATCTCATTTTACTATCGACGCCCCAACTGCCAAAACGCCACCGCACTGGCCGCTGCCACGTTCAGTGAATCCACCCCGTGGGCCATTGGAATTTTCACCGTATAGTCGCAATTTGCAATGGTGGAGGTAGCCAGGCCATCCCCTTCCGTTCCCAGCACAATTGCCAGCTTCTCCTCCGCCTGTAAAGCCGGATAATCTATACCTACCGACTCATCCGTCAAGGCCATGGCAGCCGTCCGAAAACCCATCTTACGCAAATTTTCCATTGCGTGCTCGGGCCATCTCGCAGTGTGCTTGTCCAAATAAGTCCAAGGAATCTGGAACACCGTGCCCATACTCACTCTGGCCGCCCGACGATACAAAGGGTCCGCACAACCGTCCGTCAACAAAATACCATCCATGCCCAAGGCTGCCGCAGACCGGAAAATCGCTCCCACATTGGTGGGGTTCATAACATTTTCCAGTACCACGATGCGTCTTGCTCCGGCGCAAATTTCCTCCATGGCAGGCATTACTTTTCTGCGCATAGCACATAAAACTCCTCTGGTCATTTCAAAGCCTGTAAGTTTTGTAAGTACCGCCGCTTCTGCCACATACACCGGCACCTGCACGCACCGTGCAAGTACTTCTTTTGCCGCGCCTTCTGCTTGCTTTTTCTCCACCAAAAGAGACAGTGGTTCATAGCCCGCATCCAACGCACGTAAAATCACATTGGGACTTTCTGCCACAAACACCCCCGGCTGGGGCTCAAAATAGCGAAGCAACTGCACTTCCGACGCTCCCACATACATATGTAACTCCGGAATCTCCAAACCGGTAATATCAATCAACTCTGCCATGTATATTTCCTCTCACTATTCTTTCCTCCATTATAAACGCCCCGTCTGCCTCTGTAAAGAAGCTTCGCCCATCTGCAGCAGACTCTGTAAAGAAGCTTCGTCCCGTCTGCGACTACCTCTGCCCAGAAACTCACCTTCCACATGTGGCAAACTCTGTAAAGCCGCACATCGCTCCCCCGCTTCTTCTCACATAATTCCGTTCTCTCCCGCATATATTGTGCTAACAAAACATACCGGGGTATGACCCATGAAACCTAAATATGCATTTACACCCCAAAAACTGCTGGTGGCCACCCTCTGCTTCGCCGGCGTTCTTACCATGCTTCTGGGCGTTCATCTGGCGAACAATACCAACCAACGTTTTCAAACTACCTGCGAACAGCTCTTTCAAGAGGAAATGCTGGCAAACACTTTAAATATGCACTACACCATTGCTAATCCGGCCGATTACGGAATTCCTAACTACGATGCAATTCTGCCCTGCTACAGTGCCGCAAACCAACCGGCAAACGAAGCAGCACTTTCCGCATATCTGGAGACCTTCCGAAGCTTCGATACCACCAAACTCACTCCCGAAAATGCCTACACCTTAAACATGATTATCTCTTATCTGGAAAACTCGCTGGCCTTAAACAGTTTTGCCTACTACGAGGAACCTTTGTCTCCTTCTTCCGGCATGCAGTCCCAATTGCCCATCCTGCTGGCAGAATATACTTTTCGCAGCAAACAGGATGTGAACGATTATTTGGATATTTTAGACCAGACGGATGAGTATTTCGCTTCCCTTTTGACCTATGAAAAGGAAAAAGCCGATGCCGGTCTGCTCATGGCCTCTTCTTCTTTGGATGATGTCATTAACCAATGTGATACCATCCTCACGAAAAAAGCATTAAATGATGGCACTCACTTCTTGCAAACCACCTTTGAGGAACGTATTCAGTTGCTTTATGAACAGGGCGAAATCACGCAGGATGAAGCGGACTACTTCATCAGCCGGAACAATCGTCTCTTATCCACGGTCCTGCTCCCCGCCTATGAAACACTGGGGGACGGCCTGCTTGTTTTACAGGATGAAGATATTACCCTCACCGGGCTCGCCGCTTATCCTTTGGGAAAAGAATACTATGAAACCCTGCTTTACTCCCAGACCGGCAGCAACCGCCCCATTGAAGAAATCAAAAACATGCTGGCGCTTCAATTGGATGCGGAATTTGACACCTTACTTCCTCTTCTGACCCAGTACGATACAGACTATTTGTCCGTGGTGCAGACTTCCCTGACACAAACATTTCCTGTAGGTCGGGCTGACCAAATGCTGCACGCCCTTATTGAAAGAATGAGCTCAGACTTTCCTTCTCTCAAGCAACCGGACGGTTCCAAACCCAGCTTGGCTATTAAAACCGTTTCTAAAAGCCTGGAAGATTTCTGTGCACCTGCCTTTTATTTGACGCCGCCTCTGGACGATACTGACAGCAATGTCATATATATTAACCAAAAAACCACTCCCGAAGGCCTGGAACTTTTTACCACACTTGCGCATGAAGGATACCCCGGTCATATGTATCAGTCCGTTTACAGCAACAACCTGCTGGCTGACAGCGATTGCGGGCCTATTCGCCAGCTTCTGTGGTACGGCGGATATTTGGAGGGTTGGGCCCTATATGTAGAATTCATGTCCTACGATTATGCTTCCGAACTTATGGAAAACTCCGGCTACTCTCCCCATGCGGAATACATACAAATTGAAAAACACAGCCGCAATATGCAGCTGTGCCTCTATTCTTTGTTAGATATTATGATTCACTATGAGAACATGCCTTATAATCAGGTGCATAAAATGCTCTGCAACTTCGGCATCACTTCTCCCGAGTCTACGGCTGCCATCTACGAATATATCGTAGAAGAGCCCACCAACTATTTAAAATACTACTTGGGTTATCTGGAATTTCTCTCACTTCGCGAAGAAGCCCGAACCCTATGGGGAGAAGATTTCTCTGCCATGAAGTTCCACAAATTCGTACTGGACTATGGTCCCGCAGATTTTCCCACATTACAGGAGCAATTAAAAGCTGCCGTCTACTAAAGTTGCCTTGCCACCTCCGTTATTTCGCGGGGGTGGTATAATTTCTTATCCTTTCAAACTGAGCATTCAGCATTTCCACGTCCACAGCGCCGGTACTGTCAAAGGCAGTAGACTCCACGGTAAAGCACTCATCATATCCCGTAGTCTTAACATGCGCAAAGAATTTGTCAAAATCCACATGTCCCTTCCCCATGGGCAAGGTTTTCAGATTCTTCCAGTCCATATATCCTCCGCCGTAATCATTCACATGATAGTGACGAATATGTCCTTCTTTCCAAAGCCATGCATACTCATCCTCGTACAAAAGGTCTAATTGACTGTGAAAGGCTGCCATTTTCGTATCAAACACAAAATGAATATCCTGATACTTTTCTGCCAGTTCACACCAATGCTGCATGGGGTCCTTTTGATTACAAACCACATTCTCCACCAGCAAATCCAAACCATGGCTTTTACTGATTTCCGACACCCGGGCATAGGCATCCACATTATTCTGAAAATGTTTGTCTGAAGTTTCCCCGTCCCAAAGATGCATAACCAGTTTTTCCGCACCAATTCTCTCTGCCAGCATACAGTTCAGTTCAAACCGGTGAAATGCCTCCTTGAAATTATCCTCACCACCCTTACTGATGAATTCTCCCACGGACTTCTGACAATGTACCACAGGAATGTACAATGCTTTTTCCTGCAAAAAAGCAATCACTTCTTCGATTTTTTCGTACCAATCGCTGTACATCATAAATTCAAATCCATCGCATTTTAACTGTTTCGCCAATGACTCCAACAACCGAAAATCTCTACCATTCGGTCGACCTATCAAAGCCCCTGTAGAACATAACACTTTGCTCATAATATTCTCTCCGTTCAAGCCGCTTTCATTGTTTCCGTTTCTCACTTTCAATATAGCACTATCATTTCCCTTTTTCAAATCATTATTTCTGCCATGCCTTCCCTGCTATTCTCCGCTTCCACTGCAGTTCTCCCGCAACTTACCGCACAATATTGATGCAAATTCACCGCCGGTGTGCTACACTGTTATTAATTTACAAACAGAGAGGTTCTTACATGGAACAATTACTTTTCAGTATAAACGCGACGGCTCCAATCTTTTTCGTCATGGTCATCGGCTATATCCTGCGCCGTGTCAAAATGATGGATGAGCCCACTATCAAAACCTTGAATAAATTAAACTATAATGTAACTCTTCCGGCACTTTTGTTCCGGGATATCTCACAGTCTGATTTTTCTGCCGTATGGGATACGAAATATGTGCTTTTTTGCTTTCTGGTGACGTTATTCTCCATCTGTATTATCTGGATACTGGCCGGAATTCTGTTTCAAAAAAAGGAGCTCTTAGGGGAATTTGTACAGGCTTCCTATCGCAGTAGCGCCGCCGTCATGGGTGTAGCCTTCATTCAAAACATTTATGGCAACTCAGGCATGGCACCCTTGATGATTATCGGAACCGTCCCCCTGTATAATGTAGCCGCGGTGCTTGTCCTCTCCTTCACCGGTCCGGACGCTCACGGAATTCATAAACAGGCACTGAAGAAGTCCCTTTGGGGAATTGTCACCAACCCAATTATTCTCAGTATTTTCGCAGGTATGCTTTTCTCTGCCTGTCATATTTCTTTTCCGGTAATGATTAATAAAACTATCGGAAATATCGCTTCCCTTGCCACTCCTCTGGCCCTCCTTGCATTAGGTGCAGGTTTCGAAGGACGAAAGGCTATTAAATTATTGAAACCCACTGCCATAAGCAGTTTGGTAAAGTTGGTGGTTTTGCCCGCCATTTTTCTTCCCTTAGCAGTATTCCTCGGTTTTAGAAACGAAATGCTCATAGCCATCCTGGTAATGCTCGGTGCTCCCACCACACCCAGTTGCTATATTATGGCCAAAAACCTTGGACATGAGGGCGTACTGACTTCCGGTACCGTGGTTGCCACTACGTTCTGTTGCAGCATCACCCTGACGCTGGCACTGTTCATTTTGAAGTCATTGGGATTGATATAGTTGAAACGCCATAGCGCCTCACTGCCCGCACAGCATCCCGGTCAAAATTACACTGGCCACAAAGCCTGCAAACATTGCAAACAATGCCCCCGGCAAAGTATATCGGGTCTTCGTAATCTTAGCCGCCAGATAATACACACTCATGGTGTAAAAGCAAGTCTCTGTACAACTCATCAATAGGGATGCCATGATTCCCACATAGGAGTCAGGACCGTAGGTGCGAAAAATATCCAACACCAGTCCCGTAGCTGCGGAACCGGAAAAAAGTTTGACTAAAAACAACGGGACAATATCCGAAGGTACTCCAAGAGCCCCAACCGCATATGCCAATAGACCTCCCACCATATCCAAAAAACCGGAGGCACGCAGAACTCCTACCCCTACTAACAACCCAATCAATGTAGGCATCATTTTCACTGCCGTTTCAATCCCTTCCCCGGCACCTTTTAAAAACGCTTCATATACCTTCACTTTTGATACAAATCCATAACCTACCACATAAAAAATAATAACAGGAATAATAATATCAGAAAACTTCGCAAGTGCCTGCATTCACTTTCCCTCTTCAAATGCCATCTCTTACGATACTTTATGATAAAATTATCCCTGTTATTCCGTTTTTCTCACAAGCGCATACTGCGCAATCTTTCTACATTCTGTTTAATGGATTCTACTGCTTCATCGAGCTCTTCCCGCGTAGTGTATGAGGACACCGTCAAACGTAAGGCACCTTTTGCCAATTCCTTATCCACGCCGATAGCCTCCAATACATGAGAAGGATCCACTGCACCGGTAGAACACGCCGAGCCACCCGAAGCACAAATTCCCTTTTGATTCAGTAAAATCAATAGGCTCTCTCCTTCAATCTTCTCAAAACAAAAGCTGGCATTATTAGGCAAGCGGTTTTCCCGGCCACCGGTTAGCACTGTACCGGGTACCTCAGTTAAAATTTTCTCTATCAAATAATCCCGAAGTTTGCTTTCTTTCTGCATACTTTCTTCCATACGACTTCCAGCCAGCTCTGCCGCCATACCCATACCCACGATAGCGGGAACATTGTGTGTTCCGGCTCGACGATGGCGTTCCTGCGCGCCACCATGTATAAAAGAACCTAATTTCACATTTCTGCGCAAATACAGAATACCCACTCCTTTGGGGCCATGCAACTTATGACCGCTGGCACTGAGCATATCCACCTGCAATTCCTCCACATTTAAAGGAATATGTCCAAAAGCCTGCACCGCATCTGTATGAAATAAAATGTGGTGTTCTTTTGCAATACTGCCAATCTCCTGCAAGGGTTGAATACTGCCAATCTCATTGTTTGCCGCCATCACCGAAATCAATCTGGTATCAGGACGTATCGCCTTCTGTATTGCCTCCGGTGAAACATATCCTTGTGAGTCCACATCTACATAGGTTACCGCACAGCCTTTCTTTTGCAAATACTCACAAGTGTGCAATACCGCATGGTGCTCTATTCTGGTGGTAATAATGTGACAACCTTCTTTTTCGTAAGCATCTGCCACTGCTTTAAGCGCCCAATTGTCCGCTTCGCTTCCACCCCCGGTAAAGTATATTTCCTCACGCTTGGCATGAATCAAATCTGCCACCTGCGTTCTCGCTTTTGCAACAGCCTTGCCGGACTCTCCCGCCAAGGAATAAATCGCAGCAGGATTTCCGTAATACTCTGCAAAATAAGGTAGCATTACTTCCAATACTTTGGAGTCTGTCTGCGTAGTTGCTGCATTGTCTAAATATATCACCTTGCTACTCCTCGCTAATCTTATCAAATCCAAATCTCAGGTAAATCATATGTGCAACTGCAGTAATCAGACTTCTCAGCATTTCCTTTTCCGGCGAATCCGTGGTTCCGATGGTTTCCATGGACTCTTTCAAACCAAAAATATAATACAGCATATTCTCTAACTCACAACAAAAATAATCGTATGCCACTTCATCAGAATATACTTTTTGTTGCATCGTAAACAGTTTTTGGATGTTATCCATGGAAAGAATATTCTTCGCCACGGAAACAAAAAACAAATGCGCAATCTGATCGGTATAATACAATTTACCAACGGGTTTGTGAATCAACCCCTGTTTCACATAATTGCTTACCATAGAATTTGTTATTTCCGGATATCCCAATTGATTCAGGTATCCATTTATATATTTTACCACTTGTTCTAAATAAAATCCCACATTTGGGATTTCTTTATAACGAGGTAAACGAAATCCTTCAACACTTTTCATCCCATCATCCCTACTTATCGATAACCCATTTTCTTCTCATACTCTACAATCAAATCTCTGTTATATACTTCAAATTCATTTAAAACTGCCGAATCAAAAGCATCCGGTTCAATGGTACCCTTATACCAATAACAAGCATCAAAATATGCTTGCAATCCGGCATCAGAGAACTTTCTGCCATGTCTGGCGAATATTTCATTTCTGGCAATACGACATTGCTCCGCATTCAGCCCCCACAGTTCAGATTCCTCCAAATACCTATAGCTGGATGCCGGTAAAACATATCCCATTGTTTCTCTGGCAGAATCATCATTGTACTCACAAATATAACCAATCTTACCGGCATAAAAAGGAGCAATCGAAATGATATCATTCGGAACATCATTCCACACATAACAAGAGTCTGATGCATGGTAGAACATGGTCATATACTGTTCTTTCACTTGTTCATTACCAAAACTGGGTTCTCCTGATAGCCAATAATGCGAATATTTCGTATCTCCGTTCAGGATTTCACTGCCCATATAACCATTCTCCAAAATCCAAGTATAATTATTGGAACCATCCTGTCTGCAACCTCCCAGCCACCATATTACATCTTCCAGATTATAGTCGCTAATCAAAGATATTATGTGCGCATACTCTTCCGGGCTATTAATGTTTACCAAATAACCTCCGTTATCCCGACACCTTTGTGCCGCCTCCGACCATGTTATATCTGCTACAATAAACTGATAAGAGTGAATTTCATTTCCTGCAACCGGTGTAGGGGTTGGTTCCGGTGTAGGCTGTGGTGTAGGCTCCGGAGCCGGTTCCGGTGTAGGCTGCGGCGTTACTTCTGCCGTTCCGCCCGCTTCCGGTCCATCTTCATCCCCTTCTTTTCCTCTGTCGTCGTCACCTTCGTCATCATCTTCCCGGTCGTCTTCGTCCCAATCCTCATCCTCTACATCTGTATCTCCCGATGAAAAAATACTATCAAATAAACCGTTTTTATACATTAACAATATGCCTAAAGTCAAAACCAATAATATCAACAAAATAATCAGAAGGATAATAATCCCTTTGGCTTTATTACCTTTTTTCTTGGTTCCCGGCATACTATATGGTGTTTGAGGAATGCCCGCTCCTGCCATAGTTTGTCCACAACCACCACAAAATTTAGCATTATCCGACACTTCATTTCCACAATGTCCGCAAAACATAATCATCCTCCTAACGTTCTCCGTTGTTGTATCTTCAGTAAAACAAAATCAATGAAACCAATAACAATCACATAAATGCCCATTCCCCACTGATATGTCACATTATGCAAGGCATTCAAATAATAATAGGGGGGTAGCAGCAACTGAACCCACTTAATATTGGGTGCGCCCATAAAAATCGGACATACCGCCAACATTACCAAAACCAATAAAGGAATCATCGCGCCTAATCGCACCGGTTTCCCTACCAGTCTGCGAAGCACGTCAACAAATCCTGTTACCATCAACAAATAGAGTCCCATCAACCCTAATTCCATAGGTAAGCTTATAAAAACACCAGAAAAGGTTAATGCCAAAAGCACTGCCACTCCAATATCTAACAGCCCGGGGAATAAATACAACCAACTTCCCCATACTGTCCGATTCAGCGGCATCCACGTGAAAATACCTCTTTCCTCGTCCTGCATGAAATACAATCCCATTGCCATTCCACACAAAACAACTACCAAAGCCAGCAACCCTCGAATAGGGTATAGCATATACGAAAGGTCAACATCTGCCGCCTCACCGTCTAAATAGCTGAATAAAAACAAACTTTCCGTATTATCAGTCTTTTGAAAGTTATTTCTTAACTGTTCTTCCGAAATATCCTCGTCCTTCAATAAATCATCCGCTACAAAATGCTCATATACCATATAAGAAAGAGTGGTGTACAACTTACCAAAGAGCAATTCTCTTGACAGATATAGCATTACATTATCTTCTTTTTCAACTACTCTTATCACACCATCTTCTAAATACTCTTTCTCCACAAAGGCTTCCATCTCCTCTTGAAACCCTTCAGAAAAAATCCATGCCGCATCAGCTTTTCCGCTTTGCACTAATTTTGTCGATTCTTCTATGGAATCCGTTTGGATAAAATGAATGATATTATCATCACTTAATAAATTATCAATTACGTCTTTGGCCAAATCGTCTTCTGCATCTTCCGCACAAAGAACAATATTCACAACGCCCCCTTCTTGTTTTGACATCAGATTGACCGCAATAACCAGAAGAGGAATACTACACAATATAAGCAAAAAACTGATTTTCTTCAGCAAGCGCTTATTTAACAGTGCAAGCCACAGAAAAAACTTTTTAATACTCTTCACTCTATTTGCCACCTTTCGGTATTATTTCTGCTCCAACTTTCTCTTACGCAATAAAACAGCTATTATCATAAAGGCCGCGGTATATCCAACCATACAACCAAACATCATTACGTCCGTTTCCGCTCTCATACACATGGAAGCGTATCCTGTTGCCACACCGGATGGCAGTATTTTCCCCAACATCTGTATTCCTTCCGGAAAGAACGACGCCGGATAAAAACATCCCGAAATATAAGACATACTGAGTGCCACCAAAAACTGCAGCAGTATTCCGGAAACCACATTATCGGACAATTCATAACACAAAAAGGCCATTGCAGAGAGCATAATCACCGCCGGGAAAAGTGATATTCCAAAAGACAATACCTTGGCAAAATGAATGGTTTCCCACTCCGGTATTGTAAATTCAACAAATTCACATACGCCGCCCAGCAAACAAAATACACTCAAAACATTAATCACTACCAAAACCAAATAGGACAGGAACTCAACCAATACCTGAGCACCCGGTCCAACTCCGTTCGCAGACATCATTCTGCCCAAGGACATGTCCCTTCGGACAAAAATTGCACAACCGTTTATCCCAAATACCAGAAGAAACAGCACCAAAAATCCACACACATAGTATGCCGGCATGGATAAACTATTTGACAATCCCAAGGCTTCAATATCAAAGAAATCCTGTCTGGAAAGAATAATATCAATATATTTTAAATTTAATTCCTCTGTGGCATCCCAATATACATCGTAATATCCATACTCGTCGCAAAGATTCTGCATCCCGTATATAGCATTTTGTGATTTAATAATAAAACCGGAAATAACATCTGCCAGTTCACTCATCATCTTTGTACCAATGCCGACCTGGCTAGTGCTGAAATAAAACTTAACATTTAAGTTTTCACCATTTACTACAGAATCCACAAAATCATCCGGAATTTCCAAATAAGCAAGTATATCTCCTTTTATCAGGGCCTCACGTGCTTCAGCCACTTCCATGGTGTGAAAATTCACTGCAAAACGCGAAGAATCCATGTGTTGTAAGGCCATTACACCTACTCCCAGGTAACTGCCTTCCATATCACCACATATTGCCAACTCTATTTTTGCCCTCGATTCATCATCCAGCTTACCGGATATCAGCCCTTTCGCAATAAACGCAATTGCGCAAACCAATACCAGCGTCACACAAAAAACTGCCGGTAATGACCGAAATACTCTTTTTAATTGTATTTGAAAATATCTAAATACTTTTTTCATAATTCATTTATTTTAACAGTTCCACCAAACCACGCACATTTCCTTCGTAAGTATAGGGAACAAGCTTGCCTTCTTTCATCAAATAACATCTGTCACATCGTTCTATCTCTTGCACATCATGTGTTACCAATAACACAATTCCGCCTTGACTTTTGAACGAATCCAAATAATCCCATATTTTTTGTTTACACACTAAATCCAACGCTGCCGTAGGTTCATCCAACAAAAGAATCGGTCGCTTTCCGCTTACCGCACATCCGATACTTAATCTTTTCTTCATTCCACCGGACATTTTATTCACATGAACTTTTATAAAATCCGGTATTCCCAACATTGCAAGCACTCCGTCCTGCAATTCTTTTTCCAATTCTTCTTTTTCGTACCACAAACGAAGATTATCCTTCGCGCTTAGTTCTTCAAAAAGTGGGGTTCCCTGTGGGACGTATCCTATTACTTGCGAACACAACTTCTTCTGACCAAGGATTTCTCTCCCTCCCACAACAAAACTTCCACCATCTGCATTTAATACACTAGCTAAAATGGAGAGCAATGTTGTTTTTCCGCAACCATTGCCACCCAGAATTCCAATGCACTCTCCTCTCTTTGCGGATAATTCAATATCCTGCAATACTGGTTTGTTCTTGAAATCCTTTTTTACATGGCTGATTATCAGATCCACAACATGCCCTCCATTATTGTTCATCTATTATATTAATTTAGTTCATCGATAAAGTCTTCAATCATCTCGATATATTCTTCATCAACGTCTGCCTTTTCTAATTTCTTTAAGATATCATCCCATTCAATATCTTCAACCCATTCTTCCATTTCATCTTCATCCATTGGATCAGCAATTTCCTTGGACGAAGGGATAGAAATCTTTTCTGCCTTACCGCTTTCCGTTTCCAGGGTCAGCTTCACTAAGAATTCCTCATCATCTACAACGGCGATTGATACAGTACCTCCGTCAGAATCAGTATCCATATCAATTTCTATACCATAATCTAAGAATCCTGCTACCAATGCCACTTCTGCACCCATTCCCTCGGTCAGCATAGATTTCACTGACTTAGGAAGTGTAAAAGTGAAGGTACCTTCCATCTCGCCATCCTTAGCTTTCTTAGTATTATAGCCTTCTACCTTAATATCTAAATAAGTTGTTGAATCATATTTAACAGAAAAGTCACCTGTAATCTTGCCACCCTTTACTTTACCTTCGCCTTCAATACCAAACTCAACAAGCTGCGGCTCTTCAGCATAAGTATCATAGTAGCTGTAAGAGAATACATCCGGCATTTCTATATAGCATTCCATCTCAAAAGAAGAACCCTCTCGAGGCATAGCATATCTATACTTAAAGTCCTCAACCTCGATCTCTCTTCCGATTACTTCACCCTTACCGTTTACATATACCACCATCACGATTTCTACATCGCCCATATCGATTTCGTCAATATGTTCCAATGCATAATCTATTTCATCCATGAATTCGTCATAAAGCTCATCAACGTCAGCATCTTCAACGCCCATTTCTTCTGCAATACCCATGCATTTTTTCAGCATCTTTTCAAGATCTTCATCTTTAGAAAGCTCTTCCATAACAGCTTCTATAATCTTCTGTGCGGTTTCGGTATCAATGGTTACTTCCAGGGCAGTACATTTCTGTGAAACATCGCCTACTTCTAAGGTTACAGTTTCTTCCTCTACATCATCAATCTGTTCCAGTACTATGGTAATATACTTTTTGAGTAAATCTTCCAACTCTTCTGACTCAGGGAAATATTCTTTATATACCTCGATTATTTCAAACATTCCCTCTTCATAGTCGACACCTATCTCGTCAAAGCTTGCACCAATATACTGCTCATTTAATTCAGGGTACTGCATATATATATACTCTTCTGCGAAATCCATAATGATATTTCCGGAGAGAATATCAACATCATTGACACCCACTAATGCTTCCAGCTTCAGGGCTTCGTCCTTAATGCTTGCATCCATTGCATAATTAATTTTCTCAAGCCAAGATACATCAACATCAGTCATTTCCAGCAAATCACGCAAATCTTCTCCCAATTCTACCGTGTATTCAACAGAAATGCCCTTATCATCGAAGCTAATCATATCCATGTAGCTCTCGTATCCGTTCATGTATGTATCAACCAGTTCATCTACCTGCTTAGCTTCAATGTACTGGTAGTACTCTTCCGGAGAAGAGAAAGTCTTATGAAAGAAGTTTACTATTCTCGCATAGTTTACTGCCACCAAAATACCAATCAAAGCCACTACACCTAATGTAATAAATAAGCCTTTTTTAGATTTTTTCTTAGGTGCATCGGGTGTTGGAACTCCGGCGTCCATCGCAGGTGTCATACCACCGGCACTTGACCACATGGCTCCGGCTCCGGGCATAGCTCCCTCAACTACAGGTGCTACCATAGGTTCTGCTACAGATGCCACCATAGGCTCTTCTGCAGGTGTTGCTACAGGTGCTACCATAGGTTCTTCTGCAGGTGTTGCTACAGGTGCCACCATAGGTTCTTCTGCAGGTGTTGCTGCAGGTGCTGTTACCGGTGTCACCACCACTGGCTTATCTACGGCAGGCCCAACCAATTCATCTTTTTCCGGAGCAGAAAAGAACTGCTGCCCATCTACTGCATTTGTTTCGGTTTTTGTCGGTTTAGCATCTACTTTTGCATCTGCAACTTCTGCATCTGCTTTCACTTCAATTTCTACTGTTTCCACAGTAACTTTCCAACCACATTCCTGGCAAAATGCATCGCCATCAACAATCTGATTTCCACATTGTTCACAAAACATTTTCTTCCTCCTCATTCTTCTTTACTATTTATACTTTCTTTTAATTACTTTACCTACAATAATCAAAAGGATACCAACCAAAAGGAACACTACTGTCTCTATGATTCCCCAACGTCGTATGGGACTCAGTACTGCATTATATACATCGTCACCAAAGGGGTATGACTTATTTAACATACTGCCTGCAACAAAGGTACCTATCAGCACTAATAACGAAACGATACCTGTTGTAATGAATGCTCCTCCTGTCTTGGTAAATGCCTTATTTCGGTCTCTTCGTAATACGAAAATAAGTACAATCAATAGTAATGACATAACAATCAAGACAATCTGTACAACTCCCGAGAAGAAGAATCTGATAATGTTAAACAATCCCTCGTTATTCTCTTCCACTTTTCTAAAATCGGTTGCTTCCAGCGCCCCGCTTGTCTCTACTGCATCTTCAATCATCTGCAAGAACTTCTTATTCACATCATTATTTGAGAGTGCCTCTACCTTCTTGCGATTATCTTCGATCAACTCAATCACATCATCTGCTTTGATATATCCCTTTCCTTCATCATAAAGAATAAAAGAAATATAATCGTTCAATGTATCCGTAACAAATTCTATCAAAAACGATGCGTCCAAAATATCTTCAATGCTCTCTTTGATATCTTCATTAATATCTGCATTGACATATGAAGAATACTCTTCCCTGACTTTCATAGTCTCCGAAAAAATAAAATCCGCCAAAGTAGCATCTTCATCCAATGACTTATCTAAGAAGCCTACTTGAATATCAGCAATCTCGCCTTCAAGTTTGTTTCCCATTGAAGCCAATGAATCCTCTGACAATGAAAATTTAATCAACATTGTCACACTTAGAATAATCAGAAAATTCGTCAGGAAAAAAGCACATACCGACGAACCAAATTTCGCTCCTCCCGATACCGGTTTTCGTTCTTTCTTTATTGGAACCGCATTATACTGCGGCAATTCCCCTGTCTGTAAAAACTGTCCCACCTGAGTCGGTTGCGCAGTTTGAACAAAATCATCTTGCGGCATCTGAACATTTGATTCCTGATTCTGCATTATCGGTTGAAATACATTTCCGCCACACATAGCACAAAAATTGATATTATCCGACATTTCTGTACCACATGATACACACTTTTTCATTCGTTTTCCTCCGCAGGCTATTCAATTAAGCCATCCGCTTTCCGCAATTGGTACAGAACATTGCTCCCGGCAAACAAGGTGTTCCGCAATCGGGACATACGTTCTGAGGTGCTTCCGGTTGAGAGGTTTCCGGCTGTAACATCATTTCTGATTGTTTTTCTCCACATTTATTACAGAACACACTGTCCAGAGACAAAATATATCCACATTTATCACACTTACGCAAACCCTGTACTGCCAATTTGCGTTTTTCCGTATCCTCAACATCAATCGCATTCTGTTCTAAGGCTTTCCAAACCTCTTCATACTGGGTTCCTGCAACACTTTCTGCAGTATTTGTCGACACAAATAATTCACCAATACTGAAAATCATTTGCTGCTTCTGCTGTGCCAATGTAACTAATCTTGCATCACATTCTGCCACTTCCGGCGGTAACGTATTTCTTCCATTTTTAGCATCAAAAAAGCCCATATCTAACCTCTTTCCCAAATCATCCAGCCACCTTTTCCAAAAAAAGGGCATAATTTGTCTATTTTTATGTGTTTAGTATACTCTTCTGCACTATTTCTTGTCAAGCTGATGTTATTTTCTCCATAACCTTACAAAATGCCACTCCCGCCAGTGTACTGACCAACGTAGCCAGTATAGCCGGTCCCACAATTGCCGTAGCGCTTACACTTCCGTACTGACTCCTGTAAGCAATCATATTCACAGGGATTAATTGTAAAGAGGAAATGTTAATAATCAGAAACGTACACATCTCCTTACTGGCCACGTGGAAGTTCCCCTTTTTTTCCTCCAGCTTTTTCAGCTCTTCCATGGCTTTCAATCCCGCCGGAGTACAGGCCCAACCCAGCCCTAAGATATTTGTCACCATATTGGCAGCAATGTATTCCGTTGCTTTGCAATCCGGCGGCAATGCCGGAAACAAAAAACGCAGTACCGGCCTCATGGCACCGGTCATTTTTTCTACAATACCTGCCTGAGCGGCAATTTCCATAAGTCCCATCCAAAAGGCCATAATCCCCGCCATGGTAATACAAAGAGAAACCGCCTCCCCGGAGCTGTCAATTGCAGCCTCTGTTATAGCCGACATATTCCCCGTCAACGCCCCATACAAAATCCCTATCAGAATCATCAGTGCCCATAAATAATTCAGCATAGATACCACCTTGCAATCTTAATCATATCATTGTATTGTTATATTAACCTTATGGTATCTTCCAAAAAATAATGCAAATAAATGTATATCAAATCACTTACACTTTATAAGTGAAGATTCTTAATAAAAATCAGAAAAGGAGTACCACCTTAGATCCGGTAGCTCTGGGCCAGGCATGTTTGGATTTGGTATATGCCTCCAAAGATCCCGGTCGCGACCATTTGTTGGAACGCATCGAATCTCGAAACGGTGTACACACAGTGGAAGCTGCTGCTGATTTAGGTGTAGGCAGCAGAGAATATGAACTGATTGAATTATAATCCTTGGACAAACAAAAATCCCCACTGCTTTTCAAAGCAATGGGGATTTCATTATTTACTCGTAAATTTCATACTCTTTTCCTTCTCGCACAAATACCGGGATAATGTCGAGCGGCGCAGGCACTGTAACTACCTGACCACCTTCGTATACTTCCTTGGTATTGGCATCGGTCCACTTGCAACCTGCCGGAAGATAAACTGCACGTTCTCTTGCGCCTTCCTCCATCACCGGTGCCACCAGCAAATCAGGACCAAACATATACGCATCTTCCACATTCCAGCACTTCTTATCCTCTGCAAAATCAAAGAACAACGGACGCATTACCGGTGCGCCGGTTTCGCTGGCCTGCTTCATACACTCACGAATGTACGGACGGAGTCTTTCGCGGATGAAAAGGTACTTGGTCAAAATCTTATAATTCTCCTCACCAAAGCTCCAGACTTCATTGTCCTGACCGGAAGTCAACTGACGTACATTATTAATAAATTCCTGCTCTCTTTCATGCCATGGTGAACGCTCGCCGTGCATACGGAATACGGGGCAAAATGCTCCCCAGGCAAACCATCTCACCAAAAGTTCCTGAAAATGCTCGTCCTTAATATTACCGCCCAGGAAACCACCAATATCAGAAGTCCACCAGGGAATACCTGCCACGCACATATTTAAGCCTGCCTGTAACTGTTCTCTCATAGCTCGGAAGGAAGAATGAATATCTCCCGACCAGGTCAATACACCATACTTCTGGCTACCTGCCCAAGCACAACGCACCAGACTCAAAATATCAGTCTCGCCCTCTGCCTTTAACCCATCATAAAAACCCTTTGCATAGCCTACCGGATAGGTATTGGTACACTGCAAAGCAGGACCTGCATAGTAACGATAATTATCAAAATCATAAGGACCGTACTCCGGCTCTGCTTCATCCAGCCAGAAACAACGAATGCCTTTCTTATAATAGTTTTCTTTACACTTTTCCCATACAAACTTCTGTGCGCCGGGATGTGTGGCATCATAGAACACCGTATTTCCCATCCAGGACATATGATAAGCATTGCCTCTGTCCGGAGTTACCAAATAGCCTTTGTCGCTCATTTCGCCGAAGTTTTCACTGCGCTCATCAATAGTGGGCCATACAGAAACCACGGTTTCAATACCCAGTTCCTTCAATTCCTTTACCATAGCTTCCGGATCAGGCCAATCTCTGGGTTCAAATCTAAACTCACCCTGCATGGTCCAGTGGAAGAAATCCACTACGATGGCATCCATAGGAAGACCGCGGCGCTTATGCTCTCTTGCCACTGCCAGAATTTCATCCTGGGTACGATAACGAAGCTTACACTGCCAGTATCCCAAACCATACTCCGGCATCATGGGAGTACGTCCCGTAGCCGCGGAGTACTGCTCCTCAATTTCAAAAGGAGTATCTCCGGCGGTGATGAAATAGTCCAGCTTCTTGGTGCTCTTTGCATACCACTCGGTCTTGTTGGTAGCAAAGGTCGCAGTACCGATTGCAGGATTGTTCCAAAAGAATCCATAGCCTCTGCTGGAAATCATAAAAGGTACACTGGCCTGTGAGTTACGATGTGCCAGCTCCAAACAGGCACCCTTCTTGTCCAGATTCTTTTCCTGATACTGACCCATTCCAAAAATCTTTTCGTCATCAAAGGCCTCAAAACGTGCCGTCAATTCAAAGTCCGTACTGCCCTGAATAGGCTTCAATTCTCTGGCATCCACACGCAAAGGAACACAGTAACGGTTAATACGGTTACGATTGCGCCAATATTCCTCGGTCAAAAGTTCCCCCTTCTGGTTGTAATAGCTAATCCAGCCTTCCGGGCTGATTTTCGCGGTAATTTTACCATTTTTCACGGTATAAATTTTACCCTTGGAATGATAATGGGCAAACTCTTCGGTAGCGTACCAGGGATCCGTGGTATCTACTTCCTCCACAGTAATCTCCGCCTGACAATCCTCTACTTTCTCTGTCAGTGCCCAGTCATTTCCATCCATAACAGCCTCTCCGGTCATGCGCACACGGAAGGAATTCTTCCCCCATGGCTCCAGCCACAAAGTCTGCTTGCCACTGCCTATAATCAAACGGTTATTTTCTACTGAAATATGCATGTTTATCCTCACTTTCTGCGTTCCGCGGCAACCATAATTATATTGATACGTCTTCCACCGGTTCTCCGTACTTTACGCCATTAGAACCTGTGGCCAGGAAAAATCTTCCGAATACCCGCTTATCTCCATCAATACTGTTGATTTCTCCATACATCTGGTCTGCTCTGTTTAATCGTTCGTAGGTCTTGCACTCGTCCAAAGTACGATAAAAACCATACTCACCGTCCACAATACCGCTGAAGTAAATGGCCTTGGGTTCTCCTATGTAAACTCCATCCGGTCTGCCCAATCCCAGTCCCATGCGGAAACAACAATCGCCGTCCGCCATGAGTTTCACGCAGGTAATATTGTCTTCCTTACTATCGTAAAAATATTTCCAAAGACCCTCCTGCCCCAGTGCCATATAAAAGAGTCCCTGCTCTCCGGCTACACCGCGCACTTCCGTCTTGTTTGCAGTATCAATTTTGCCGAAATGCACCGCCGGGAAATCAATGATATGTTCCACTTTAGCTTCATCACATGCTTCTACAATCATTTCAAACAGGGAACGATTCTCGCCTGTGCTTCCAAATGCCGCCTTTGCCAAAGGCTGTTTCTGATGATAACTGAAACCGCCATCCTTGCTCACATACATCTGACCCTCGCCACCAAATCCATAAAACAAATCTGAATTCACTCGGTCAGAAAATACCTTTAACAGCCCGGCACTTACCTTACTGCCGGTTATATCAAATACCTCCACCTGTTTGAAGGTTTTGCCACCGTCTCTGCTGACAATCACCATATCCAGCGGAAGCAAAATTCCTTTCGCAACACTCCACACAATATTCTGCCCATTAGGTGACATTGCCACCCAGCCCGCATTCACATTGGGCGTCTCAATGGCATGTAACTGCTCCGCAATCTTGCCACCAATATCAAAAGGCATAGAAATGCGCTGAAAGGTCTTGAACCCATCCTCTGTTCGAATCAGACCTCCCTTAGTCTTGCCGGTCCAATTGCCTCTGGCTGTAATCACCGCCAAATTACCGTTTGTATCAGAGATATCCGCATTGATACAGGTAATATAACGGTTGCCGTTTTCATCATCAAAGGAATTGTCACAGGGCTTGTCCAAATCCCTAAACGCAAATCCTCCCAAATCTCCAACAATATCCACCAATTGTACATCCCCGCTTAAGGGGCCGTACACATTCAAATGCACAGTTTCCTCAATACCGTCACACCAGTCATGATAAGCCGGATTATCTGAAAGCAAAGCATCCGTGGTGAACACACCCGTACCGGAATTAAACCACACTTTGTTTGGGTTAAAAGGATCAATCTTTATATCACTCATCCAGTGCAGGAGATTATGATTGCCATTGTATTTAGGCAACATATAAGAAGTCCGGAAGAACATACCGCCTTCCTCTAAACCGCACAGGCTCACACGCCAGGTATTACCATAATCCTCGGACACATAAACAGTCTCCGAACAGTCCTTTTCTATGCACAAAGTACTGCACACCAAAAGTCCCGGCTTACTCTTGCAGGAGCAGATTCCGCCGAACCCATGCTCCAAATACTCTGTTGTAATTCTTCCGCTATAATCCGGCGTAATATCATCATAGCCTGCAATTTTGCCGGCTTCAAAGTAATAACGGAGCACCTTACCGCCAATCATATCTCCGGTATCACAGCTGTAGCCTAAATCCACGATATAATTCCAACGTCCGGTAACATTCATTGTCACATAAAAATACCTGCCGTCATAATCATAACGGGATGCTACCAGACCATTCATCTTACTATCTTTAACAATTACATTTTCAGGCATCATAAGTCGCTCAAAGCTGACACCACTGTCATAAGATACATATAAACTATGTCCTCTTAAAGACTCATCCACTCTGGTAGTATATCCTGCGGTACCTACCACAATAGTCTTGGAATCATCGGATACCCACACGAAAGTAGTATAATCTTCTTCCACGGGTAACCGCTCCCAGTTTTCTCCTCTGTCGGTAGTCTTCCACAAACCGCCTTTCTGGCTGGCAAAATACAGAGTATTACTGTCGTTCTTATCCACCACCAGTCTATTTCCTGTACCACGTCCGCTTAGATTCCCATGCACGATGGTGGGTACCTTCCTGTATGTAAATGTATTTCCATAATCTTCGGAAATACTAAACACACCATAGCCTTTTTTTGTAGTACCGCTGACTATGTACAAACGCTCCGGATACTTCTCGTCCACTGCTATTGCAATAGGATAGGTTTCATCCAAATCCTGCTGGGTCACATGTTTAATAAGACTCTCCCATTTTTGCGTTTTCTCGTCGTAGCGATACGTACCACCGATGTCCGTACGGGCATACAAAATCCCGGGCTGCGTTTGATGATAGAGTAACCCCGTCACATAGCCGCCACCCGGAATCGGTGCATTTTTATATTCGTAATCAATTTGTTTAGTAACTTTCATCTCTGATCTCCCCCTACAAAATTTCAGAAATATATTACCAATATTTTGCCACATTTGGGGGTAAAATACTATGCTCAAATTGCATAGTTTTGCGTAAATAATTCGTGCGATACCTACAATGATTTTTAGTCAGCAAACAACAGACCTTCCAGCATTTCATAAGAATTCATATATAAGACTTCCCCGGCTTCATTTGTCTGATAGATCTGATTAAACACATTGATATACACAAACCCGCGGTACTGAAAATCCTTTCCGTATGCAAGTTCTACCCAACCGCTCTCTCCGTCCGGATGGTAAAGGTACGGAATCACCATTTCCCCCTGATCCAGCACTACGATTTCCGAGGTAAAGTCACGTCCCAAAAACAGCTGCATGGGACCGGTTGTAACCGGACAATATTCACCGTCCCAACGCCCCGGATAGGAAAGAATCTCGTATACCGGTCTATCCTGCAATTGTAACACTGCCTCTGTGAAACTGTCTTTGCCTTCCAACTTCCACTTTCCTTCCACAAAGTTAGTCTCCAATATATCCATACGCAAAGCCGCATAGACAATGCCGTCTCCGGTAATTGTTGCATTATAAGGATGGGCAGTAAAACTGCCTATCTCTCGCAGATTACCTGCTTCGTACCGCATTAATATGGTGCAGGGATCATCACTGGGTCCCGCATCAAACAGGGCAATCTCCTTATAGCCATCCGTTGTGTCTGTATCAATCAAAAACCACTCTTCTTTCCATGGATCTGACAAATAATAATCTACCTGCTGCCAGTTTTCCTCGCCAAATACAATTTCATCAATCTGAATGGTGGGATAATTATTGTCCCCCTCGAACCAAAACTGTACCTGCTCTACTTTACCGTCACCATCCAAATCTACCGCAACAGGAGTTTTTGCAGGATAGGACATTAAGACTTCTCCTGTATCGCCTAAAACTTCTCCGGATATATCCGGTTCTTTAGTTTCCTCGCCTGCGCCATTCCCCCCGGTGCCTTCCTCTCCGCCGCTTTGCTCCGGCTTCTGCGTTTCTTCGCCGCCCGGCACTCCGACATTCTCCGCCTCTGTCTGCGTCTGCTTCTCAGGCTCATCTGCACCTTGTTCCTGTGCCCCGCAACCGACTAACATCAGCACACCGCTAAGTATTGCTACAGTCCAAACACCATTCTTTTTATTAAATCTCTTCATCAGTCATTCCTCCTTTTTATTCTCTTCTTTTCTCCAAATTACTCCTCTTAATTAAAGTTTATCCCTACTTCTGTTTCACTGTCAACAAATCCCCCTAAGTTTTGAAAATCTTAAGAAACCTGTAAGTTTCTTAAGCGAATTGTAAAAAACGCACGGCTTTTTTTGTGCTATGCTGGATATAGGAAATACATCAACTATTTAGCCGAAAGGAAGATGCCATTATGAAAAGACAAGTCAATATGATAGTAATTCTCTTGTATATTGGGATAATGCTTGCATGCGGTACTGCATGCGAAAAAAAGGAGATTCCTCAAGAACCGACAGAAATTGTAACTGACACCAATAAAGGAAAAGTCGATTTACTTCAAACTGCTTGGATAAACTTTTTGCGCGAGCCGGAGAAATCAGATTCCTGGAGTGTGGAAAAATATACAGAAGATTTTCTGCCACAAATAACAGATGGCGAATTGGGTACTTGTTTATATGCTATGGATAACAATTTCTATTGGATTTTTTCAGAAATATGGGAAACAGGGGAAGATGGTAATAAATCAAGAGAATACCACCTGACCAAATATGATATGAATTTAGCACAGTGTGAATCCTTCCTCTATTCTCTTACGTGGAATGATGCCATTACAGGATTTGAACATTTGATGCAAGGTATGGAACAGCTTACTTATCATATTGTGGAAATGGATTATGTGGATGATATGTTCTCTTTTCTGGTGGAAGGAAAGGATGAAGAGCGAAAAGTTCCTCTGTTTTATGTAGTTAATGCAAAGCAGGATGGACAAGTGCTAAGTGTTATGGATATATCAGAGGTTTTATTGGAAAATAATTTTAATTGTTCTATCGACACAATGCCCGGTGCCTTTCAAACGCCCGGTGCCTTTCATAAGGATAAAAAAGGGAACCTGTTTATTATGGATCCGGAAATGCTGAATGTTTTTGTGATACATGCGGATGGGACATTTTCGGAGATTATTACGCCTCCAATCAGGACCAATCTATGCTTTAAGGGTAAGCTTCCGGAGGGAAACCCAGTTTATGATTATTCAAATGGAGACGGCACCAGAACAATAGTAACTTATGATGGAACAAGCCAAAAATATTTATACAAGGGTGAAATATATTGGTCCGGTGGCGCGGCCTTTAGCAGTTACGGTCAGGCATTTTATGTCGACAATAAAGGCTTAAAATGTTGGAACGTGGTTGAGGGAAATACTGAAATAGTATGTGACCGGATAGAAACCGGCATTTATGACTATTTATGGATGAATGACAAGGAGGAATTATTTCTGATATCAGATGGCAGAAGTCCTTATATTGTCAAACTCAAAAACGAACCTCCCCAAGAAGTAGTTGAGCTTGAATTATGCATCACTACCCAGAGCCAATATGTAGAAGATTGCGCTATTGCATACAGTATGAGACATCCTAATGTAAGAATAAATATTAGCAAAATTACGGGTTTTGACGATAATACCATGAACAAGCTGTTTACAGATGTATCAGAAGGGAAGTGTCCGGATATTCTTGTATTAAACCGAAGTGATTTAATATCCTTTTATAATGCGGGAGCACTGTCTGATTTATCAACAGTATTATCTGACGATGCAAAGGAGCAGATTTATCCCGGCGTATTGGACTATGGAACCGTTGATGGCAAGCTGGTAGGAATTACTTGTGAAGCTACCGTAAACACGCTGTTTGTATCTAATGAGGTATGGAAGGATGAAAGATGGAACCTGCAGGATGTATTAGGGTTAATAAGAAATCGTGAAGAAGCAGGAACCCCCATAGAAAGAATGGCGTCATACTCTTATTCTTATGTACCGCATTTAATGTTGTCTGACTTGGCTTTGATGGATATAACAAATTCAGGTTTTGTTAATTTGGATACAAAAACCTGTAGTTTTGATAGCGAAGAATTTCTAATGCTATTGGAGTATTGCAAACAATATGGTCAAGAGGTCACAGATGATTACATGGAAGAGGAAGATATATTAGCAGAGCTAAATAGTGGTAAAAGTCTTGTCTATGAATGCGCAGGAAACTTTGTTACGTTTAGTAAAGCTAAAGCCATGCTCGGAGATGATTACCACTGTGTGGGCTATCCTTCTGAAAGCAAACAGGGAAGCTTTTTGCAATTCTATGATGGTTGTGTTGCCGTCAACAGTCAATCTTCCAAGAGCGAGGAAGCAAATGATTTCTTACGATATTTAGTGGAATATTCTACTCAAAAAAAATATGGGATGAATTGGGTAAGAAAGGATGTACTTCTTGACAACGTGAAAGATGCCGTAGAACTATATGGTAATAAGGAACCCGTCCCGGTCTTTTTCGTATCGGAGTCTGTGGTGTTAGAACTGGACGGGAAAGAAGACGGTAGCTCTTATGTAAAAGAGTATATAGAATTGGCTGAACAATGTGTACCGGATAAAAACGAGTATGAGCAGATTGATTCAATTATTCTGGAGGAAGTTCCGGCATTCTTTAATGGTCAAAAAACTGCAAAACAGGTAGCAGAGATTATTCAAAGCAGGGTTACGATATTTTTGGAAGAGTAACCCCGGGATTTCTAATAAAAGCATGAAATTTCACTTACCAAACTTAGTATGCGTGGAAGTATCAAGGTTCATACGTAGGAAAACCGGGCAGAACGTGCAGACGGCAGATACAAGTATTCTTTGCGTCCGAGAAACAGCGCAAAGAATACTTGTATCTGC
>JAZNQI010000105.1:0-15147 GCA_045590095.1 Acetatifactor sp.
ATCGCAACCATCGCTTGTCCTGACTTCCGTCCTCAGATGGCTACTGTACGTCCCGGCGTTATGCAGAAGCTTCCTAAGGTAGAAGGCGCTAAAGCAGAAGTAATCGAGTACAACCCCGGATTTACTCCTGACAACAAGTATGTAGAAATTCTTGAAATTGTTAAGGCAGTTAAGGATACCGCAGATATCATGGATGCTAAGATCTTAGTTTCCGGTGGTCGTGGTGTTGGCTCTGCTGAAAACTTCAAGTTATTAGAGGATTTGGCAGCAGTTCTTGGCGGTACCGTAAGCTGTTCCCGTGCAGTTGTAGACGCTGGCTGGAAGTCAAAAGACCTTCAGGTTGGACAGACCGGTAAGACCGTTCGTCCTAACGTATACTTCGCAATCGGTATCTCAGGTGCTATCCAGCACTTGGCAGGTATGGAAGAATCTGACCTTATCATCGCAATCAACAAGGATGAAACAGCTCCTATCTTTGATGTAGCTGATTACGGTATTGTTGGCGACTTGAACAAGATCCTTCCTGCATTAACAGAGAAGTTGAAAGCTGAAGTTGTTAAGTAATTAAATGATTTAGCTTGCTTATGAAGCGTAAAACCCCGCAGAGTAATCTGCGGGGTTTTTGTGTGGGGGGATATGAAGTGGATGATTTATTGGATGTTATTTTATTGACGTAGGTCTGCTCCGGCTATATACTGTAGATAATGTTTTTGATTCGAAGAATTAAGTACGATGGAACATCCTTGTTGGAGGTGGAATCATGTTAGAAGAAAGAAAAAAAGATGCAGATAAAGTGGCGAAGATTGTTGCGAAGTATGAAAAGAGCAGCAATCCGCTGGAGGCAACTCGCGCCTTTGTGAAAGAATTTCTGGACCCTACTCCGGAACGAGGCGATATGGTGTATCGCTATGAGCATTCACTTCGCGTGGCTTATTGGGGAAGAAAAATCGCACAGGAAGAAGGCTGGGACGAAGTGCCTTTGGTGATGGCTTGTCTGTTGCATGATGTAGGTTACCCGTTGCTACGGGATTTTGAGGAGTGGCCCAAGCATCCGGGACTGAGTGCAGAGATTGCGGAGAAGTTTTTGGCGCAGATTGGATATGACAAGGCTCTTTCAAAAAGTATTTGCAAGGCCATTCGAATCCATGACAGATGGAATGATTTTCCAAAAGACTCTACGCCTTTTGAGCTTAGCGTGCGCGATGCGGATGATTTGGACCGGTTTGACGTTATGCGTATCTGTATGATTGGAAGGTCGGATATCGGCGAGTTGAGTACCTCAGAATTAATAGAAGTATGCGACAAGCGTTTGGAGTCCCTAAAAGGTCATTATGAGCGTGTTTGTGGTTCTGAAACAGCAAAGGCGCTGTGGAAAGAACGGGTAACGATGAGAGAGCAGTTTTATCAAGGGTTGAAAGAGCAAATGTTACATACGTACGAGATGGATAAACTGTAAGTGATAACTATTGACTTTTAAGATAACGGAGGGTACAAATGGTTGCATTTGAAAGTGATTATGTGGCGGGTGCGCATCCGAAGGTGCTGCAGCGTCTGATAGAAACGAATTTAGAGCCTTTAAGCGGGTATGGAAGTGATATTTATACTAAGAATGCCTGTGAGAAAATCAAGGCCGCCTGCGAATGTGAAGAGGCAGAAGTTTTTTTGTTGACCGGAGGAACGCAGACCAATGCGGTGGTGATTTCTGCCATGTTGGAAAGTTATGAAGGAGTAGTGGCGGCGGATACCGGTCATGTGGGTTGCCATGAAGCCGGAGCTATCGAATATACGGGACATAAAGTGTTGCCCCTGCCCAACCATCAGGGTAAGCTGGATACAGGCGAAGTGGAACAGTATTTGAAGACCTTTTATGCAGACGGAAACCACGAGCATATGGTATTCCCGGGGATGGTGTATATCTCCCATCCTACAGAGTATGGTACCCTTTACAGCAAGGAAGAGCTGACGGAGCTGGCCAAAGTTTGCCGGACATATAAGATTCCTTTGTATATGGATGGTGCAAGGTTAGGATATGGACTGATGAGTCCGGCGACAGACGTGACTTTGCCGGATATTGCCCAGCTTGTGGATGTATTTTATATCGGCGGTACCAAGGTGGGGGCACTTTGCGGGGAAGCAGTGGTATTTACCAAAAACAATACACCCAAGCACTTTATGACCCTGGTGAAGCAGCATGGTGCATTGCTGGCCAAGGGCAGACTTTTGGGTGTGCAGTTTGACACCTTATTTACGGATGATTTGTATTTCAACATCAGTCAGCATGCCATAAACATGGCACAGAAGCTGAAGAGTATCCTGCAGGAGGCGGACTACACCTTTTATCTGGAATCCCCTACCAATCAGCAGTTTGTGGTGATGGAGAACGAGCAGTTGGAACGCTTCGGGAAAGAAGTGGCGTATAGCTTCTGGGAGAAGTTTGATGAGAGTCATACGGTGATTCGTCTGGCCACCAGCTGGTCTACGAAAGAAGAGGATATTGAAGCGTTGAGGAAGGTGCTCAAATAAAGGGGGGCTTTATTTGCTGGGAGCAATTATTGGTGATATTATAGGTTCTACATATGAATGGCACAATGTGAAAACAGAGGACTTCGAACTATTTCCACAGGGGAGCAGATTTACGGATGATACGGTTCTTTCTGTGGCAGTGGCAGAGAAGATTTTAAACAGTCATCTGTCTGCTGTGAATTCCAAAAAATCTTATGCATTGTGGTATAAGCAGTATTACAGGCGATATCCAAATGCCGGTTTTGGACAAATGTTTGCCCAGTGGGCGGTATCGGATAGCTTGAGAATACAGAGAAGCTATGGCAATGGTGCGGCCATGCGGGTGACGGCTATTGGATTGGCTTATGAGGACTTGGATGAGGTACTGGCAGAAGTAAAGGATAGTTGTTATTATACACATCATCATGCAGAAGCCATAAAGGGCGCACAAGCAGTTGCTACAGCTGTCTATTTGGCAAAGAAGCAATGTGATAAGACGGAGATAAAAAAGAAATTAGAACAAAAGTATCATTATCAGTTTGTAAAGCTGGATGATATCAGAGAGCATTATGTGTTTGATAGCAGAACTTCTTATTCTGTGCCACCTGCCATAGAGGCCTTTCTGGAATCTGATAGCTATGAGGATGCTATCCGGAAGGCTATTTCCATCGGTGGGGATAGTGATACCATAGCATGTATAGCAGGAGGGATTGCACAGGCGTACTATCGGCAAATTCCGGAAAAAATCAGACTGCGGGCAATGAGTATCCTGGATAGTGGATTAAAGAAGGTTGCGGTTGAGTTTGAAAATAAGTATTTGAAGTAATGAAGAGGATGGACTATTATGGCGAAGCAGAAAGAAACCAAAACCAATGCCATGCGTATCCTGGAGACTATGAAGATCCCCTTTGAAACCCATACTTATGAGTGTGATGAGTTTGTCGACGGAATCCAGATAGCGGATATGCTGGGACTGCCCCACGATAAGGTATTTAAGACCCTGGTGACGGTGGGAGCCAGCAAGAATTATTTTGTGTTTGTGATACCCATTGCGGAGGAGCTGGATATGAAGAAGGCGGCACGTAGCGTGGGTGAGAAAAATGTGGCCATGATCCATGTAAAGGATATCAATCAGGTCACCGGTTATATCCGCGGAGGCTGTACGGCCATCGGTATGAAGAAGCAGTATGTGACCAGAGTGGCAGAGGAAGCTATTTTGCAGGATACCATTATTGTCAGTGGTGGCAGATTGGGGATGCAGATTGAACTGGCTCCGGACGCACTTTTACAGGCGGCGGGAGCAGAGTATGCAGATTTGTTGAAAGCGTAACTTGGAGAAAAACTATGAAGCGAAATATCGACTTGTCTGAAGTGTCAGACGGTAAATTATATAGCGTAAATGATATGGCAAAGCTTGGATGTCAGGATTGTGCCGGTTGTTCGTCCTGTTGCAAGGGAATGGGAAACAGTATCATTTTGGACCCGTTGGATGTGTTTCGAATCAGCAAAAAAACGGGCATGGGCTTTGAAGGCCTCTTACAGGCTCATATAGAGCTTAATGTTGTGGATGGTATTGTTTTACCAAATTTGAAGTTAACAGGTCTAAATGAGGCTTGTACGTTCTTGAATTCGGAGGGACGTTGCAGTATTCATGATGCCAGACCCGGAATATGCAGATTATTTCCGCTGGGAAGATATTATGAGAACGGAGATTATAAATATTTCCTGCAGATTCATGAATGTGAAAAGAAAAATCGTACAAAAGTAAAGATAGAGAAGTGGGTGGATACGCCGAATTATGCCAAGTACAAGGCATATATTTTAGAGTGGCATTACTTCCTAAACGGCGTGGAAGAGTTACTTGCAAAGGAGCAGAATGAGGATTTTTCCAAACAAATTTGTATGCTGATTTTGCAGGCATTCTATATGCGTCCATATAACATGGAGAGAGATTTTTATGAACAATTCTCGGAGAGAATGAAAATTGTCCGAGATGCAGGTTTGTAAGGTTGAAATAAATGACAAATACGTCATAAATGTGCGTCAAAAGAGTGTCATTTCGAAAAAAGCTAGAAAATATCAGGGTTTCAACGAAAAACGACATGAAATAATGACAAATGTGTCATGTAAAATTGACCGCTAAAGTCGGCGTTTTTTGTAAGAAAAACTATCATTTAAGCTCGAAATGATGTATAAAAGAAAAGAGAAATATTGGTAAAGAAGGTCAATAAAATGCAGAATGAAAATCCCTTGGGAAGTGCTCCCGTTTCTAAATTAATGTTTAAATTTGCCGTGCCCAGCATCGTGGGAATGTTGGTAGGATCCTTATACAATATTGTGGATCAATTGTTCATTGGAAATGTAATTGGTCCGGAGGGCAATGCGGCTACCAATGTAGCGTTCCCTTTTTCCACATGCTGTATAGCGTTAGCTTTGCTCTTTGGTATCGGTGGTGCGTCTGCCTTTAATTTATCGTTGGGACGTGGCGAAAAAGAAAAGGCAAATCACTTTGTGGGAAATGCATTGTTTATGTTGGTGACTTGCGGTACCGTACTTTGCCTGATAGCGCAATTATTCTTGGAACCGATGCTATTGGCATTTGGGGCTTCCAAGGATTCTACTTTACCGTTGGCCATGAGTTATGTACGAATTACTGCAATCGGTTTTCCGTTCCTGTTACTGACCACCGGCGGCGGGCATTTGATGAGAGCAGACGGAAGTCCCAGAATGACCATGATCAGTAATTTGTCCGGTGCCATTATTAATACCGTATTGGATGCTCTTTTTGTATTAGTATTTAAATGGGGCATGGAAGGTGCGGCACTTGCTACGATCATCGGACAAATATTTTCAGCTTGTCTGGTACTGAATTATATGCGCAAGTTTAAAACAGCACCTTTGCAGAAAAAGCATTTTAAGATTAAGATGGAATACTTGGGACCTATTATGGCAATCGGTATGGGGTCATTTTTCAATCAGTTGGCGATTATGCTGGTGCAGATTGTGTTGAACAATTCTTTGAAGTTCTACGGCGCATTGTCTCATTACGGAAAAGATATTCCCATCGCCTGCGCAGGTATCGTTATGAAGGTAAGTCAGGTGTTCTTTTCTATTGTAATCGGTATTGCACAGGGAACGCAGCCTATTGAAAGCTTTAATTACGGAGCGAAGAATTACAAGAGAGTGCGGGAAGCGTACAAGATGGCATGCATCGCGGGCGGAGTGGTGTCCATGATTTCTTTCCTGCTGTTTCAAATCTTTCCTCGTCAGATATTGGCAGCTTTCGGTGACGGAACGCCGGAATACTTTGAATTTGGAGAAAAGTACTTTAGGGTGTTCTTGTTGTTTACCTGTTTGAATTTCCTGCAGCCTATTACGTCCACGTTCTTTACGTCCATCGGCAAGGCGATAAAGGGTGTGTTCTTATCATTGACCAGACAGATTTTGTTTTTAATACCGCTGCTTTTGATTTTGCCTAAGTTCTTTGGAATTGACGGCGTAGTGTATGCCGGACCTATTTCGGATATTGTGGCATCGGCAACTGCGGTGGGCATGGTGCTTTTTGAATTTAAAATGATGAGGAAAATGGAGAAGGAGGATATGGCATGTTTGAAAGAGTAAATGTGAAAGAGATTACACCAAAGGTGTATTTGCTGGACGAGTCGGGAGAGTCCACCGGTTATTTGATAGTGGGCAGTGAAAGGGCTGCTTTGATTGATACCATGAATGGTGGAGAAGATTTGAAGGCATTGGCAGCAAGTATTACAGACCTGCCTGTAATGGTAATCAATACTCACGGACATTGCGACCATATTGCGGGAAATATTTATTTCGAGGAAGCGTGGATTCATCCTGCTGATTTGGAGCTTGCCAAACAACATATGAGCTTTGAAGGTTTTGTGCAGTTCTGTGAGGAAAAGGGTAAGAAGATGCCTCCTTTCAGATTTGTGGAGGATGGACAGGAAATAGATTTGGGTGATTTAACATTGCAGGTTATTTGGATGCCCGGACATACTCAGGGAAGTATTTTGCTACTTTTGAAGGAAGAACGCATTCTCTTTACCGGGGATGCAATCAATCGTCACTTGTGGATGCAGTTAGGAGACAGTACTGATTTGGAGACCTTGGCGAAGAATCTGGATAAGGTAATGTATCTGACCGGAGAGGCAGACATTATTTTGCACGGACATACACGTGGGGCGGAGCCCATATCTTTGATAAAGGATTTGCGTGCCGGTGTGCAGGAGATTTTGGACGGCAAGGTTCAGGACGATAAGCCCTACAAGTGGTTTGATGCAGTGGATATGCAGCATGAGTATGGTCCGGATAAGAATGTGATTTGCTATAGGAAAGGTGAGTATTAATATGTTTCTGCCAAAGGATAATACATATAACGAAATCAGGGAAAAATCCTTGAATCAGTGGCTGGAGGAGATGGAACAGCATGAAGATGTGGCTGTGCGCTGCGGTGTGCCCCTTTGCAGGGAGTACATGAAGTATTTGGCACAGGAGAATGAGAAGCTGAAAGAGGAGAATGCACTGAAGAATGAGTATTTGAGAAAAGTGAAGGGGAAGATGAGGGAAAAAGATAAAAGAGTATTGTGATAAAAACGGAATGGGACCGGATGTACCCCGTTTTCAAGTTTGTAGTGGGAGACGTTTTTAATTTGGGGGTAGAGAGGTATGAAAAGTGAAAGAAAAAAGTATTCAAAAAAAGAATTCATCATAGTGCGGATAGTCGCAATTATTTTTTCAATATTGTACTTTATTACTCGCAGTATGTGTGTTTTACCGAAGGCAATAGAATTACCAGAGGTATTGGTGGTACCGGTTTATCTTTGTGATATATTTCTTCCCTTTGTAGTTCTGATATGCTGGTATATGTGCTATGAAAGATATATGTGTTTAGAGTATGCGATATCGGAGGAGAAAAGAAAGTCGGGGACGCCAGAACAGATAAAGGGTAATATAGCAGTGATAAGCATATTGGGAACTGTTACGTTCATTAATGGTATGAATTTTGTCACATATATATTCAAACACTGGGAATATTTGGACAAAGTACGAATACCCATTTCTCTTTGGATTGCATGCACCGTTGCGTGGGTAATTTGTTTTGCTATAAGCTTAATAATGCTAAGGGGCGAGCGTATAAGAAAAAATGTTTTCAAGAACACAAAATACATTGTAGTACTGGTCTTATTAGTAGTAGGAAGCATAATGTGTTATGCATATGCAAATGACAGAGGAGAAGACGCCTGGTATTATAATATGGTGGAAGAAGCAGAGAGAGAGGGGACAATCGAATAAGATATTATATTTCATGAGGGATTTCACAAGTGAGGAAAAAATATACAAAGAAAGATTTTATTGTAGTTTTGCTAATTGCTTTAGGATTTACGCTTCTGTATTTTGCGGTCGGTTATTTGCTATGTATAGGGAAATATACCAAAGTACGAGTGATTAGCGAGTGTGCAGGTTTAGTGCTCCCAATAGTTCTGTTGATGAGTTGGTATATGTGTATTGAACGATATGTCTCGGTTATGTACGATTTGCAGAATAACTATAGGGACAAGAAGTATTTAATTCAAGTGAGCAGCAGAATACTGTTATTGATAATCAGCGGTGTAATGGTATATAAAAGTGTTTGGGAAGTAGTAACATTTCCGCTTAATTCTCTAAGGCAATACATGGAGGAATATGATATCTGCTATGTTATAAAAATAGTAATTGCTTTAGCTTGGATTTCATATTTAGGATTTAATATTGCAATAAGAAAAGTGGAGAAGTGCACTAAATTTGGGAAGATTATAGTGTCAGTTATTGTTTTTGGAATACTATTGTTGTTGAATGAAATTATGAGCAATTATATTAACGAGGTGTGGACGCATGCATGGATTCAAAAGATGGGAGAATAAAAAGCCAAGCCTAATTGCATCAATAGTAATATCATCACTATTAACAATTGTTTTGTTAATGATATATATCTTAGGTTACGTGGGAGGCTTGGGAGATGTATCCGAAGCGGCAGAGTTTGTTTTACTGCTGTGGACATTGGTGTTACCATACCTGGTTTTATGCAGTTGGTATGTTTCAGCGAGGTATTATTTGAATTATCTTTTTGATAAAGTATATGTGTGGGACAAAAGACAGATATACATAAATGTAATTGTTTTGTTTATTGCAGGAATAGGAATCGTAAAGGGTGTAATAAGGTTATTTGAACTTAATATTTTCCCTATGGAATATTTTGCAAATCCTCTTTACCCTGTAATTGCGCGAGCAGTACTTTTGGTGGTGTGGGTGTTATGGTTTTTAGTTGGGCTGTGGACAACTCGTAGAATAATTGACGAGGGAGAAATAAAAACGCACACAGTTTTGGCTTTGTTATTAGTTGCAGGAGTATTGGTAGTGGCTACAATGTATGTAAATCATGACATTGATACAAAAAGGGAAAGTGCCGAATTTTCTCAAATGCTGGATGAAATACAGGTGTAGAATATGTGAGTAGGAGATTGAAGGGACTGAAACAAAGTACCTTATTGATAATGCGGAGGAGGAAGCATTTTGGATACGAAAGAAATCCCCCTTGACTTTTCGAGGCATCTGAATTACAATAAAACAAGATTGTTCGACGCTGAACAGTTCGAGTATCAAACAAATGATGCCCGGACTGTTTTTATGTGTCGCGGCTACATAATACCTAAACTAAAGAAGGGAGCCGGATGGACGTGCGAAGGAAAGAAAGGAGGAGGTTGTATGAGCGATATTGATAATCAGGTAGGTTTTATGGTGCATAAACTGGATATGGGTGTGAAGCGCATTCTGGACGCCAAGATGAAGGCAGCAGGGTACGATGAAGTGACCATGATGCATGGTTGGATTTTGAAATATTTGTATGATCATCGGGACCAAGAAGTGTATCAGCGTGATATAGAGAAGCAGTTTTCTATAGGCAGGTCTACGGTTACTACCATCATTCAATTGATGGAAAAGCGGGATTTGGTATGCAGGCAGTCGGTGGAGCATGATGCACGACTTAAAAGAGTTATGTTAACCGAAAAAGGATTTAAGCATCATGATTTGGTGGAAGAGAATATTTATGCTATCCACAAATATGTGATGAGCGGTATTTCCGATGAAGAGAAAAAGATATTCTTGGATATTGTTCAGAGAATGGACCGGAATTTAAACGAAGTAAGACATAAAGGAGGAACAGTATGCTAAAGACTTTACTAAAGCATGTAAAGGAGTATAAATGGGCATCCATAATGACGCCTGTTTGTATGCTTCTGGAAGTGTTGATGGAAACCTTGATTCCCTTTCTCATGGCATCCATCATTGATGATGGTGTGGAGAAGGGAGACATGAATCATATTTATATTGTGGGTGCATTAATGATTGGTACGGCGGTAATCGGCCTTATTGGCGGTTTGTTGGGCGGTCGATTCGGGGCTAAGGCATCCACCGGATTTGCTAAGAATTTAAGAGGCGCAATGTTTGACCATGTTCAGACCTTTTCCTTTGCCAATATTGACAAATTCAGTACAGCAGGTCTGGTAACCCGTCTGACTACGGACGTTAACAACGTGCAGATGTCCTACCAGATGATTTTGCGTATGGCAATGCGTGCACCGGCAAGTATGCTTTGTGCACTTTTGATGGCATTCTCCATTAATTCCAGACTGGCAAGTATTTATCTGGTAGCAGTGTTGGTTTTGGGATTTGTGCTCTTTTTCCTGATTCGCGGCGGTACCAAATATTTCCGCCAGGCATTTCCTAAGTATGATGAATTGAATGCATCCGTACAGGAAAATGTATCTGCGATTCGTGTGGTTAAAGCATTTGTGCGTGAGGAGGAGGAGTCCAAGAAATTCAAAAAAGCAAGCGGCAAGATTCATGATATTTTCGTAAAGGCAGAGAAGTTTGTGATTATGAACGGACCGGCTATGCAGCTGACTGTATATACCTGTATCATTCTCATTAGCTGGTTGGGTGCAAAGATGATTGTCAGCAATAATTTGACCACTGGTGAATTGATGAGTTTGCTTGCTTACTGTATGAATATTTTGATGAACCTGATGATGCTTTCCATGTTGTTTGTAATGCTTTCCATGAGTGTGGCAAGTATGGAGCGTATCAGCGAAGTCTTAAATGAAGAACCGACATTGAAGAATCCGGAAAATCCTGTAATGGAAGTGGCAAACGGAAGTATTGTTTTTAAGAAGGTGGACTTTGGATATAATACTACCAGTGAAAGACCCGTACTAAAGGATATTAATTTGCAAATTAAATCCGGCGAAACCATCGGTATCATCGGCGGTACCGGTAGCGGCAAGACCAGTCTGGTAAACTTAATCAGCCGTTTGTATGATGTAACTGACGGTGCCGTTTTGGTAGGCGGTCGCGATGTAAGAGAGTACGATATGGAGGCTCTTCGTAATCAGGTGTCTGTGGTATTGCAGAAAAATGTATTGTTTTCAGGCACTATTTATGAAAATCTGCGTTGGGGCAATCCGGATGCTACGGAGGAAGAGTGCAAGCATGCCTGTAAGCTTGCTTGTGCGGATGAATTTATCGAAAGATTTACCGACAAGTATGATACTTACATAGAGCAGGGCGGTACTAACGTGTCGGGTGGTCAGAAGCAGAGACTTTGTATTGCCAGAGCGTTATTGAAAAAGCCGAAGATTTTGATTTTGGATGACAGTACCAGTGCGGTGGATACGGCTACGGATGCAAAAATCAGAAAGGCATTCCGTGAGGAACTTCCGGATATTACGAAGTTAATTATTGCACAGCGTGTGTCCAGCGTGCAGGATGCAGACCATATTATTGTAATGGATGACGGTGAAATCAATGGTTTCGGCACTCATGAGGAACTTTTGGAGACCAATGAAATTTACCGCGAGGTATATGAATCACAGACCGGCGGAAGCGGTGACTTTGATGAGAAGGAGGTGGACTAATCATGGCAGAAGTTAAGACAGCAAAACCTATGCAGGGTGGTCCCGGTATGAGAGGTCCGGGTGGACCGGGCATGAGAGGCATGCGTGGTCCCAAACCCAAGATTAAGAACCCCGGCAAGCTTTTCATGAGAGTGATGAAGTATGTATTCCGGGATTACGGCATACACTATGTGCTGGTGATGTTATGCATTTTCATCGGTGTTTTTGCAAGTATTCAGGGAACACTGTTTACCAAGACTTTGATTGATGAGTATATTACTCCCTTATTGAAGGATCCCAATCCTATAAAAGATTTTACACCGTTGGCAAGAGCAATCGGCAGGGTGGCGTGCTTTTACGGTATTGGTATTTTGGCAGGATATACCCAGAATCGTATTATGATTAATGTAACACAGGGAGTACTTCGTAATTTACGTGATGAGTTGTTTGAGCATATGGAGAAGCTCCCCATTAAATATTTTGATACCCATGCCCATGGTGATATTATGTCCGTTTATACCAACGATATCGATACCATGCGTCAGATGGTAAGCCAGAGTATTCCACAGATGGTAAACAGTGTAGTTACGGTAGTCAGCGTATTTGTCAGCATGGTACTTTTGAGTATTCCCCTTACGATTTTAACCTTGGTAATGGTGGGGGTAATGATGTTCTGTGCGGCAAAGGCTGCCGGCAACAGTGGTAAATATTTCCTGGAGCAGCAGATCAATCTGGGTGCCACAAACGGTTTCATCGAAGAAATGATGGAAGGACAGAAGGTAGTAAAGGTATTCTGTCACGAAGATGATAATATGGAAAAGTTTAAGGAGCTGAATGACAAATTGTTTGTCAGCGCAGATAAGGCGCATACCTATGCCAATATTTTGGGACCTATCAATGCCCAGTTAGGTAATGTGAGTTATGTGCTTTGCGCCATTGTGGGTGGTGCGCTGGCATTAAATGGAGTAGGCGAATTTACCCTTGGCGCATTGGCCAGCTTTTTAACCTTTAACAAAAGTTTTAACATGCCTATCAATCAGGTAACGCAGCAGTTGAATTCTATTGTTATGGCACTTGCGGGTGCGGAGCGTATGTTCAATATGATGGATGAAACTGTGGAAGTAGATGAAGGCTATGTAACCCTTGTTAATGCAAAGGAAGAAAATGGCAAGTTGACAGAATGCGAAGAGCGTACCGGACGTTGGGCTTGGAAGCATACTCATCAGGCTGATGGTAGCGTGGATTATGTAGAATTAAAAGGCGAAGTTGTGTTTGATATGGTGGATTTCGGGTATACTGATGAAAAGATGGTACTTCACGATATCGAACTTTATGCAAAGCCCGGTCAGAAGATTGCTTTTGTCGGTTCCACAGGTGCAGGTAAGACTACCATTACCAATTTGATTAACCGTTTTTATGATATTCAGGACGGTAAGATTCGTTATGACGGTATTAATGTAAACAAGATTAAGAAGGCAGATTTACGACGTTCTTTGGGTATGGTTTTACAGGAGACCCATTTGTTTACCGGAACGGTAAAGGAGAACATCCGATTCGGTAAGCTGGATGCTACGGACGAAGAAGTTTATGCAGCAGCCAAACTGGCCAATGCAGATGCCTTTATTGCCAGACTTCCTCAGGGATACGACACTATGTTGGTGGGAGATGGTGCAAACTTGAGTCAGGGTCAGCGTCAGCTTCTTGCCATTGCCCGTGCGGCCATTGCAGATCCGCCGGTACTGATTTTGGACGAAGCGACCAGTTCCATCGATACCAGAACGGAGCGTATTATTCAGGAGAGTATGGACCGTCTCATGCATGGCAGAACAACCTTTGTCATTGCGCACAGATTGTCCACTGTTAAGAATTCCGACTGTATCATGGTATTGGAGCAGGGTAGAATTATTGAACGCGGTACCCATGAGCAGCTTCTGGAGGAAAAGGGCAAGTATTACCAGTTGTACACCGGTAATGCCATAGGAGCGTAAGAGAGTTGAGTGTAGTTGCATAAGTGACGGCGAGTCAGGAAACGAGGCATCGTGAAGTGCCAAATAAATCTAAGGAGAGATAAACATGATTTGGCTTTGGATTTTATTTGGACTTTTAGGAATTGTTTTCGGAATACTTTATAGTGCATATTATTATTGTTTCAGAAAGAATAAGGCATCCATGATTGATGAATGTACTGCTCCGGGCGGTAAGGTTTATGAACCTCATGCGAAAATGATTACCTGTGGCATTGATTTAGTGCTGCAGCATACACATGAGGATGTGTATATTACTTCGCGGGATGGTTTGAAACTGCATGGAAAGTACTATCATCAAGCGGATGGAGCGCCTTTGGTGATTTTTATGCATGGGTACCGCAGCGGCGCTTTGCGGGACGGAAACGGTGCCTTCTATATGAGCTGGCGACGGGGATACAATGTGCTGTTGGTAGACCAACGTGCCCATGGACTTAGTGAAGGAAAAACCATGACATTCGGTATCAAGGAACGATACGATTGTCTGGACTGGATTCAATATGCAAACGAGCGCTTTGGCGAGGAGATTCCAATTACCCTTATGGGGATTTCCATGGGAGCATCTACGGTGATGCTGGCATCGGCCATGGATATACCGAAAAATGTAAGGTGCGTGCTGGAGGACAGCGGTTTCTCGTCCCCGGCGGCAGTTATAAAAAGCGTCATACACTCCATGAAATTGCCGGTTTGGCTGGTTTATCCTATCGTGCGGCTGAGCGGCAAAATATTTGCAGGTATTGATGTAGAAGAAGCATCCTGCGTGGAAGCTGTGCGAAACAGCAAGGTTCCCATACTGTTCGTGCATGGGGAGGCGGATGATTTCGTCCCTTGCTATATGAGTAAGGAATGCTACGAAGCATGCGGAATGTCAAAACGCCTTCTGACTGTGCCCGGTGCAGGACACGGCCTGAGCCACTGTGTGGATCAGGACGGCTATGAAGCATTGGTGGAAGCGTTTTTGGATGAAGTGGTGGTGTGAAAATAATATCTTATTGACAATATACCTGTGAGATGATAAAATTTATATTAAGAAAGGTGCTACCGTACAGCAACGGTTCGCCTTGATTATCAGTAACTTATCAAAAAAGTAGCCTTAACCTTGGTCGGTGTCGCGGCTACTTTTTTGATGTTTATGTTTCTTTGTAGTTTGCAGAATACTGTACAATGTAACGATGATGCTGATAATCGTTACCACAATACTTACAATACCAACTATTGTTTCCAACATCTTTTTTCCTTTGCTTTTATTTTCCATTTGCATCCCCTCCTAAGATATGGAAGTTCTCAGAATGTACTTATTCCGGCGAAAGGCGAACCGCATACCGTTTTGGTAACACCATATAAATACTATAATAGAAAAGAGTAAATAATACAATGATAAATATACAAAAGATAAAGAAATAGCGGGATTTTCTCTAGTTGACCGAAGCTCCAATCAATGCTATAATACAGTTTAGTGGTTAAAAGCGTTAAAGCATTAAAATATCCCCCGGCAAAAGTTGCGGCGGACAAAATTACAGGAAAACGCTTGAAAGGAAAAAGATATGCCTATTACAGAATTTTTAGAGAGAAACGCCAGACAGTATCCCACGGATGTATGTTTGGTAGAGATTAACCCTGAGATTCAGGAAGACAGAAGAGTTACCTGGAAAGAGTATGAGTTGATTGAGCCC
>JAZNQI010000106.1:0-16109 GCA_045590095.1 Acetatifactor sp.
ATCTTTGATAACGTTCTTTTGCAATTCTTCGTTGCTCATGGCACTTCCGCCGTATTTTACAACGATAATCTTTCTGTTAAATTTCTGGATATAAGGAAGTGCTTCAATGAGTACTTCTGCCTTCTGTAAATATTTTTCGATGTTCTTTTCCATGATGGGTTCCTTTCTTTCCATGGCTTTCAAAGCACTGTTCTTCACACGAGAATCTACCCGATTCTTGCAAGTCCTCGGACTCAAGTTCTTCTTGCTCTAATATTTGTACCGACTATGATTTTATGAACGGTAGTCCGCATTAATCTTTACATAATCGTAGCTCAAGTCACAGCCCCAGGCAGTTGCTTGTGCATCGCCCATGTGCATATCTACATAAATGGTTACTTCTTCATCGGAGAGGATTTTGGTTGCTTCCTCTTCACTGTAGTCCTTTGCAATGCCTTCTCCAAAAATGTGGATACGACCGGATTTGCTTTGGAAATACAAATCTACATTTTCAGGGTCAAACTGTACACCGCTGTAACCCAAAGCACAAAGGAAACGTCCGAAGTTTGCATCGTGTCCGAAGATTGCCGCTTTGGAAAGAGAAGAACAAATTACTGATTTCGCCAAAATCTTCGCGTTCTTTACGGTATCTGCACCAACTACCTGGCATTCAAACAACGCCGTTGCACCTTCTCCGTCACCTGCCATCTTCTTTGCCAGATACATGGTGATATAATTTAATGCTTCACAGAACGCGTCAAATTCTGCACCCTCTGCTTTAATTTCTTCATTGCCCGCCAGGCCGTTTGCCAATACCAAAAGGGTATCGTTTGTAGAAGTATCTCCGTCCACGGAAATCATGTTGAACGAATCTTCTACACTTGCAGAAACTGCCTTCTGTAACATTTCTTTAGAAATATTTACGTCGGTAGTCACAAATCCCAGCATGGTACACATATTAGGGTGAATCATACCGGAGCCCTTGCACATACCGCCTACTGTTACGGTTTTGCCGTCCAGCTCAAAAGAAACTGCAATCTGCTTATGTACGGTATCCGTGGTCATAATGGCCTTTGCCGCATCCAAACCGGCTTCCAAGGTTGCTTCCTTTGCCGCTACCAATTTATCAATTCCGGCACAAAGTCTCTCCACCGGCATCTGCATACCGATGACACCTGTAGATGCAACTAATACTGCATCTGCGGGAATTCCCAAGAGTTTTCCTGCATGCTCCGCTTCCGCCATACAGCAATCCATACCGGGTTTTCCTGTACATGCATTTGCGATACCGGAGTTCACAACTACTGCCTGTGCAAACGCAGATTCCTCTACTACTTTCTTATCCCAGATTACCGGTGCCGCCTTCACCACATTGGTAGTAAAGGTACCTGCCACCTTACAAGGTGCTGTACTGTAAACCAGTGCCATATCTTTACGATTTTTATATTTTACTGCCGCTTCTGTACCGGCAGCTTCAAATCCTTTTGCGGCTGTTACGCCACCTGCGATTTCCTTCATATCCTGCTCCTGTTCCGGGCCTTTCCACGCCCTGTATCATTTATTAAACGCTGTAATATTCGCCTCATTTAAGGTAAAATCATAATAGTTCAAATCTTCTCTCTTGGTCCATCCGATGGTCTTCCAAAAAGCATTTCCGATATCGTTGGCGGTAAAAGCAATGAGACTCACCTTATTGATTTTTTCAGCCTTCAAGGCATTCATGCAATGAACTACCATTTCTTTGCCGATTCCCATTCTGCGATAATCTTCTCTTACACACACATGGTACAAACAGCCTCTTCGTCCGTCATGTCCGCAAAGGATACCTCCCACGATTTCACCGTCTTCGGAAACCGCAACCACACTGGTGGATGGATTACGCTTCAAAAATATTTCCACACCTTCTCTGGAATCATCCACGCTTCGGATACCGAAACCGTGTATGGTCATCCAAAGTGCATACAATCCGTCATAATCTTCAATTGTCATGGTTTTAATCTTATAACTTTTCACGCAATTCCTCTTTCGTAACTTAATCTTATAACTGTAATCCCTTATCTTCTTCGCAACCCATTACAATATTCAGGCACTGGATTGCCGCACCGGAAGCACCCTTTCCTAAATTGTCAAACTGAGAGGAGAGCACCACTCTGTCTTCATTACCGGTGATGAAAATTTTCAGTCCGTCCCAGCCGGAGCAACCGTTGCCCGCAAGCATATTTCCTTCGCCTGCTTCAGCATCCAAAGGCATTACCTTAACAAACTTCTGTCCCGCATAAAACTCACTGAACATTTTGTGAATCTCTTCGGGAGTCTTCGCTTTATTCAACATATCTGTATAAACCGGCACGGACATTACCATACCGCTGTAATAATCACAAATAATAGGGGAGAACAAAGGCTCTTTCGCCAAACCGGTAATGGCCTTCATTTCCTTCAAATGCTTATGAGACTGTGTCAAAGCATATTCTCTGGGTGCATCATAATCTACAGGTCTCTCATCTGCCTCGTAAGCTGCAATCACTTTCTTGCCCGCTCCGCTGTAACCGGAAAGACCAAAAGCACTTACCGGATAATCTGCCGGCATAATTCCCTGTGAAATCATCGGATAGACTAAGGAAATAAATCCTGTAGCATAACATCCCGGCACTGCAATCCTCTTGCCTGTTTTGATTTTTTCTCTGTGTGCATCAGACAACTCCGGAAAACCGTATGCCCAATCCGGCTCTGTTCTGTGTGCAGTGGACGCATCAATGATAACCACGTTTTCATTTTCCACTAATGAAACTGATTCCTTGGATGCCACGTCCGGCAAACAAAGGAAGGTCACATCCGATTCATTGATCAGGCGCTTTCTTTCGTTAATATCTTTTCGCAGTTCAGAATCAATCTTCAAAAGCTCAATATCATCTCTTCCCTGAAAACGCTCATATATTCTAAGTCCGGTAGTTCCTTCGCTACCATCGATAAAAATCTTAATCTTCTTACTCATAACATCCACTCTCCATTTCAGACTATGCCCATCATAAAGCATACATAATTACTATACTCTTTCTTACCAAAAAACTCAACTCTTTTTACGAGATTCTTCTGTTCTCATTGTGTTGATTGCATAATCATACACCATTTTTGAATAATATGCAAGCTTTTTGTAAATTTATGCATTTTCACTTGTTTTTATAACCCGACTATGTATAAAAACTTATTTTTCACTGATTTGTGTCCGGCTAATCGCGTATCATATAGGCGATTGTGAACACTTCTTAAGAAATTTGTAAGAAATATACATCTTTTTTTGTAAGAAATTTCTGTTATAGTAGAATTATAAAATAAGGAGATTACATTTTATGAATAATGCAAATATTTTGGTGGTAGACGATGACAAAGACATTGTTAATGCCTTACGTATCCATCTGGAACGGGAAGGCTATCGGGTATTCTGTGCCTATAACGGCAAGGAAGCACTCGAATCTTTGGAAATGAATATTATCCACCTAATTCTTTTGGATATTATGATGCCGCAAATGGACGGTCTGTCTGCCATTATGAAGATACGGGAGCACCGCAACATTCCCATTCTGATTATGTCAGCCAAATCCGAAGAGTCCGACAAAATTTTAGGACTTTCCATTGGTGCAGATGATTATATAACAAAACCTTTTCAATACAGAGAAGTACTTGCCAGAGTCAAAAGCAGCCTGCGTCGTTATATGCAATTGGGCGGCATTCACAATTCTGCTTCCGATGAAGTACGCATAGGAAGACTCTGCTTTGATTTTGCGGCACATATTTTAACTGCAGACGGCGAACCGGTAAAACTCACCTCTACAGAAACCAAAATTTTGGAACTACTCATGAGAAATCCCGGGCGTATCTTTTCTGCAGAAGAAATCTATTCCAATGTCTGGCAGGAACCCATTGCTTATAATGGAGAAAAAACAGTTATGGTACATATACGACGCATTCGTGAAAAAATAGAAATCAATCCGGGAGAACCGGAGTATTTAAAGGTGGTGTGGGGAATTGGTTACAAGTTTGAAGCAAGGTAAAAAAATACGCGCCTATGTTTATCGTGCCATTACATTTTGTGCGCTGTTTACTGCATTGGCAACTCTGGTTATCGGCAGAGAGGCATTTCGAAATCTGCAAAAAGAAGGCTATGGCACACTTACCGGTAATATTTATTATCTTTCAGAATTTCGGGAATACATGGGGGAACTTTATACACAGGCAGCCATCTCCCTTTCCGGCATAGCCGATGACAACGGCTATCCCTTTTCCGGCAATTATTCGAAGCAGGCCTCTGCCCATGCGCAGGACCGTTTTCTGGAATTAGCCTCTTTATGCGGTAATGATTTGATATATTACGTGGCCTATGTAGAGAACTTCTCCATGACCAAAAATATGTTTATTCAGAATATAACCTATCCTCTCTTTTCGGAATTTGATAATCACTTACTGCTTCCGGAAGACACAAGACTTTACGCTTACTGGAGCGGACCTGAAGAAAGCTTAACCTTTTTAGATAAGACTGATGCATCCGTTTCATCTCTGCCTATGCAATATTACAAAGAACAATATATGCCCAATCCCAAAGTAGCAGCTAACATCCGCATTATAATTGCGGTAAAGAATACCGGTGTTTATGAAAGCAATTACTTGAATCAATTGAGTACCAAAGCCAAAGGATATGCTAATATTTTATGGACGTTCATAATCAGCGCTGCTGTTCTGCTATTATTTGCTCCCCTTTGCCTCTTTACCAAAAAAGCGGCAACCTGCGCATACACGGACTATGCGAAAGCAACCCGTTTCATTCCGCTGGAGCTGAAACTTCTGCTCCTGTTTTTGGTAGGACTCTTTTGCTTCCGGCTACATCTTTGGCATTTTAACGGGGTGGAATACTGGCGGATGGAAGCAGCCAAATATCTTTACTTCTATCCTGTATTTGCGATGCTTCTCTACTTGTTTTGGACCGGTTTTCGACCAAACCCCAAAGAAGCTTTACATCATTCCTGCACCGCTTACCTGCTAAATTATTTTTCCGGTTTCTTTACCAAAATTGCATGGAAACGTAAGATGCTGTTTATTCATTTATTTACATTTATAAGCGCTGTTTTGTTAATATTCGTCGGACTCCTGCTCATTTGTTTAGACAAATCTTACATTGTCTATTCTTATGGACACATTCTTCGCTATTGTGACATTCTGGGGATTATTCTGACTACGGTGGGCGTAATATTACTTCTCACCGGCTTCTTTCTCAAAAAGTTTATTCACAATACGGCAGCACTAACCGAAAAACTTTCCGCATTACATGCCGGAACACCGGGGGAGCCCTTGGTTTTGGGAAAGAATGCCCCTTTGGCTCAAGCCGCAGAGTATTTAAACTCCTTAGAGAATGGTATGGAAGAAGCTATTGCGGAAAGCAATCGCTCCAACCAAATGCGTGTGGATCTGATTACCAATGTATCACATGATTTGAAAACACCATTAACATCCATCATAAACTACGCAGACCTTCTGTGCGAAGAACTCCTGCCGGTCCCTGCCAACGAATATGCCCAAGCACTTCGTGACAAATCCTATCGTTTGAAGAATATGGTACAGGATGTATTTGAAATCTCCAAAGCCACCAGCGGAAATCTTCCGGTAGAATTAGTGGAATTAGATTTTGCCAAGCTGGTTCGCCAAACTCTGGCTGATATGGACGAGCGCATTCAGAAAAGCTCTCTTACCGTGAAGACAAATATATCCTCCGAGCCTCTACAGATACGTGCAGATGGTGAAAAGCTTTATCGTGTCTTCCAAAACCTGATTGTAAATGCTCTTCAATACTCTTTGGAAAATTCCCGCATCCATATTTATGTGGACCGGGATGGCGATTTCGCATTCGCCAAAATTAAAAACACCTCCAAACAGGAGTTAACCTTTGATACAAAGAAAATCACGGAACGCTTTGTCCGCGCTGATGCTTCCCGCACTACAGAAGGCAGCGGTTTAGGACTTTCCATTGCTCAAAGCTTTACCGAAGCCTGTGGCGGTGCCTTTTCTTTGGAAACGGATGCTGATATGTTTACTGCCCATGTGCGTTTTCCTCTTGTACAATAAACTCTTAGTGCATAACTTTGTGTATATATTGTATTTTTATACATCGCCATTCGTTATTTTATACATTTTAGTGCATATTCAAAGGTTTTGACTGCATTTTTAATAGTTATTTATGCATATTTTACCCTTGCATTCCGCAAAAAAATGTTGTATAGTGTAACTATTCAGAGCCCCCATTCGCAAAAACGCCTCTACCAGGCTCCTCTTTTGCGAATGTGTGCTTCTCGCCATATAGCTTTAAGAAAACAGCCCTCTGTAAGTAAACTTACCGATTCTGCTTTCTTAAAGCTGCATGGCTCTGAATAGTTACAAAATATGAAAGGCAAGGGTATTTTTTTTATGAAAGAAAAAGTTATTTTAGCGTACTCAGGTGGTCTTGATACCACTGCTATCATTCCTTGGTTAAAGGAGAACTTCGATTATGAAGTAGTTTGTGTATGTATTGACTGCGGACAGGCAGAGGAATTGGATGGATTGGATGAAAGAGCAAAATTCTGTGGTGCAGAAAAATTGTACATCTTGGATGTAATTGATGAATTCTGTGACGAATATGTATCTCCCTGCGTACAGGCAAATGCCATTTATGAAAACAAGTACTTACTTGGTACTTCCATGGCTCGTCCTTTAATCGCAAAGAAATTAGTTGAAATTGCTCGTAAGGAAGGCGCTGTTGCAATCTGCCACGGTGCTACCGGTAAGGGTAACGACCAGATTCGTTTCGAACTTGGTATCAAGGCTCTTGCTCCCGATTTAAAGATTATCGCTGCTTGGAGAAATGACAAGTGGACCATGGACTCCCGTGAATCTGAAATTGAATACTGCAAGGCACATGGTATTGACCTTCCCTTCTCAGCAGACACCTCTTACAGCCGCGACCGTAACCTTTGGCACATCAGCCACGAAGGTTTGGAATTGGAGGATCCTGCGAACGAGCCTAACTTCGACCATTTATTGGTACTTGGCGTTACCCCTGAAAAGGCTCCCAATGAAGGCGAATATGTAACCATGACCTTCGAAAAGGGTGTTCCTACTTCTGTAAACGGCAAGGCTATGAAGTATTCTGATATCGTTCGTACCTTAAATGAATTAGGCGGCAAGCACGGTATCGGTATCATCGATATCGTTGAGAACCGTGTAGTTGGTATGAAATCTCGTGGTGTATATGAAACACCCGGCGGAACCATTTTGATGGAAGCACATCAGCAGTTGGAAGAATTAATCCTTGATCGTGATACCTACACCTTAAAGAAAGAAATGGGCAACAAGTTTGCTGATTTAGTTTACGAAGGTAAGTGGTTCACTCCTAAGCGTGAAGCTATTCAGGCGTTTATCGAAAAGACCCAGGAATACGTAACCGGTGAAGTGAAGTTCAAACTTTACAAAGGTAATATCATCAAGGCCGGCACTACTTCTCCTTACTCTTTATACAACGAAAGCATTGCTTCTTTCACCACCGGTGATTTATATGACCACCATGATGCAGAAGGTTTCATCAACCTCTTCGGTTTATCATGCAAGGTTCGTGCCATGAAGATGCAGGAAGTAGAGAATAAATAATGCCTGAACATATGATAATTGTTTTGATAGCCTATTTTCTGACTATGAATATTATCGGATACGCAATTATGGGCGCAGATAAGGCAAAAGCCAAACAGCAAGTATGGCGTATTCCGGAAGCCACCCTGTTTTCCATTGCTATATTGGGTGGAAGCATTGGTTCCATTTTCGGTATGTTCCACTTCCGCCACAAAACCAAACACTGGTATTTTGTAGTTGGAATGCCCTTGATATTCTTTATCCAATTGGCAATCGCAGTTTATTTAACAACATAATTTTTTAGAGCGGATGCTTTTTCAGCATCCGCTTTTTTATGCCTTTTCCCTTTACACCTTATGCAAACCTATATATAATTAGATGTATAATCACCGGAAAGGAGAACACACCATGCACGTAGCCGTATGCGATGATAACATTGCTGACCGTAAACAAACCGAACGCCTGCTCAATCGTGAATCCGACCGACGTGCCAAGATAACGGAAGGTCTTTACATCGATTCCTACGGTAATGAAAATGCCCTGTTAACCAAACCTATGCAATATGATATCTTTTATATTGATATGTGCAAAACAGAAGGTACTACCGGACAACAAATCGCGCAAAAACTCTATGACCTGGGCGTACGGGTCCCCATTTACATGTGTTGTTCTCAAATTGATTACCGTCAGCATGAATTGCCTGAAAATGTATGTTTCTTGGATAAACCATTAAAAACGGATGCTCTCTGCGCATCTTTAGACCATGCAGAAAAAGTAAAATCACATGCAGTCTCCATGATTGAACTTCGCGAAAACAGTAAGACCCATTATGTGACGGAACCGGATATCTTATATGCTACCCAAAAGGGCAACAAAGTTATGGTTTCTTTGGTCAACGGACACTCTGTTATACTCACAACCACCATGGACAATTTATTTGCCCAATGGCAAAATTTTGAGACCTTCTTCTTTTCCACACAAAAGTGTATCATTAATGCACGACATGTTACCAAGGTCGGGCTATTACATGTACATATGACAGACGGTTCCAAACTTCCGGTAAATATTTCTCAACGACCATATATTACGGAAGCCGTTTCACTATATCACCCCTAAAAAATACCGGAACAAGGAAAACCAATCCCTGTTCCGGTGTTCTGTTATCTTTAATCATATTTTTGTTAAGCAGTCACTATGATTCCGCCGTCATTGGCATACATACTGCTGACTCCTGCCGTATCCAAAATAAGTACCTCATCAAAATGTCTAAGCTCCAATATATGACGCTTCAAAGTCTCTGCCCGTTCTTTTGCATTACAGTGAGAAATAATCAAGCGATTATGTCCTTCTTTTACTTCACGCACAAAAGCATCAGCCATCTTACGCAAGGTCTTTTTCATTCCCAAACACTGAAAACGCTGTACAATGGTTCCCTTATCTGCAGCCAAAATCGGTTTAATATTCATAGTGGATGCAACCAGCGCCTTTACTCTGGACAATCTTCCGTTTTTCCGCAACGTTTCCAAATTATCCAAAACAAAAAAGGTCTCCATCTCATCCCGAAACTTTTTGATTCGCTCAATAATTTCTTCAAAAGTATGTCCCAACTTTTCCAAATCTCTAATCTTCAGTGCAATCTGCGTTTCTCCGCCACTGGCTGATAACGAGTCCACAACACATATCTTTTTCTTGCCATGCTGTTCCTCAAATAAGTTCTGTCCCAACACTGCACTGTTATGGCTGCCACTCAAATGCTTGGATAAAGTAACCGCATAAACACGATCTGCCTCTGTATCGTAGGCCTCCATATATTTCTCCGGAGAAGGACAAGAGGACTTCGGACAACTCGGACATGCCGCTACTCTCTGTAAAAAGTCCTGCTGATTGAAGTTTTCATCATCTTGTATACAGTAATCTCCCACTTCCAGCGCCAAAGGAACTCTTTGATATCTGGGGTCCTCCAACAAATCCTGCGGCAACTCACAACAACTGTCTACAACAATCTTATAACTCATAAACACATCGCCTTTCCATAATCCGTTTACACGGTTTCTGATACTATATATGATAGCACATATCCGTTAACCGGTAAAGTATTCCCATTACTTTTTGACAGTATTGACAATTTCGCTTATACTTAAACCATAACTTGAAAGGAATTTTTTTATGTTAGCATTTAAAATAGTTTCCATGAAATCATTTATGAATCATTTACTGGTAGCAGATACTTTCGACAATTTTTTATTGGCGGAGGCAACGATTTCTGCTGCCCATACCTATCAAATAGATGGTCATATTAACAAAGCCTTTTTCTCCGAAGATATTTCCGTGTCTGAAATGCCGGAATATGATTTTGCTCTTTGGAAAGATATGAAAGGTTTATGTTTCAACCTGATAAAAGGAAAACGTACACCTCTCTTTTTCAAATTCGTACTACATTTAAAGCCTCAGGCAGTCAGTAAATTATTGGCAGCCGGCGGCTGTGCTCTCCCATCAGAACAAATAAAAGCCCTTGTACTCACAATCAAATATGACGGCACCCAGGCAGTTTTAACCACCGCCAGTGCCACTACCACATTTGTCATGAGTAAAGAGCCTGATATGATTTGGGATAAGGCAATTCAGCAATTCCTTACCCGTAATGAAATTCCTTATGAATTACTGTAAATCAATATAATGTGTTTGTTTCCTTGGCCGGCATATTCTTTCTGGCACTTGCCCATACGATACATGATGCAATTGTAAATATGGGCATTAAAATAGGAGCCAAGGTAACTCCGTTTCCGGGCTCGTTAATACCAAATCTGATAATCAGACCCAGGAAACCAAACAGCGACGACATAATAATGGATAATACCATTGCCGCTGCTCCCATTGGATACTTATTTCTTATATGGGAAATAATTGTCAATATCATAAACAAGCCTACAAACGCAAATGCCCCGATAATAATACCAAAAAAGGTCCGGAATGCTTTAATAGACTTTGTTGCCGCACGGGCACTTTCAATCCCAAGCGCAGTCTCATTCGTTAAACCTTCTTCCATATCCGAAATCGCTGTCATCATGGATACCGCAGACCAAACCGAATATCTTCCTTTGGTCAAAGTATTAATCATTTTTTCTGTTCCTTCAACCATCTTCATCATTCGATTAACTTCCTCATCAGTATATCCTTCACTTCTGAGTGCTTTTTCCAAATCATCGCCGTAAACTGATTTCATCCACTCCATGTCTGCTTCGTAATCATCTTTCAGTTCTTCAACAAATTCCAAATTATTGTTTGAAAACTTAATCCAACTTAGATTCAACATAAGGAAAGCAAGAGCCATCAGCAAAATTGATATATACTTCTTCTTTGTGAAATTCTGAACTGAACCATCCATTGTTTCGTATCCTTTCTTCTGTGCACTACTATTCTTTTTCTCTTTGTAAAATATGTTATACTACTACTTCTTCATTTTGGGTTTGAATATCAGGCTGGCAATATATCCGAAAATCAATGCACTTGCCGTTCCTACTGCTCCGGCTTTAAATCCGCCGGCAAACAGCCCCAATATTCCCTGTTCGTCCACTGCTTCTGTAACACCTTTCATCAATACATGCCCGAATCCCAAAAGCGGAACACTGGCTCCTGCACCTGCAAATTCTGCAAAAGGGTCATACCAGCCCAAGAAACTCAAAACAGCTCCGGTCACTACCAATAATACCATAATCCGACCGGGCATCAACTTGGTCTTTTCCAACAAAATCTGCACAACCGCACAAATAGTTCCTCCTACCAAAAAAGCAATCAAATACTCCATTGCCTAACTCCTTTCACCTAACTGTTCTGTCGAATTTAAATATCTTCGACGTTTTGTTTAGTGTCTGTAGAAGTTGTGCAAAATATACTATTTACTTCCTTTTCTTTGAAACCACTCTTTTGGCAATTGCACCAGAACTACTGCGGCAAATACAACAATGCATCCGGCAATCTGACGCATAGTCATACTTTGATCCGTCGCCAAAAATCCCCATTTATATGCCAGAAAACCACCTATGGTTGCTACCACGGATTCCAAACTCAAAAGAAGTGCTGCCACCGTAGGATTCACACCGTTTTGCCCCACAATCTGAAGTGTATAAGCCACACCACAGGACATAATTCCGGCGTACAAAAGACTTCCCGCACCGCTTGTAATTTGGCTCATGGTAGGATGTCCCCATATAAAGGCACAAACCATACAAATAATCCCGCAAATCAAAAACTGAATACAGGAAATTACTACCCCGTCTGTTTTCGGTGAAAAGAAATCTACAATCATAATATGTGCCGTGAAAAATATGGCACATACGAAAACCAGTACATCCCCTATATTAATCGTAAAGCTTTCTGTCATGCACAATAAATACATGCCCACTGCCGCCATTACGGCTGCCACCCAAACGACAAAGGGTACTTTCTTCCGAAACAAAACTCCCGCCATGGGCACGAAAATAATATAAAGGGTTGTAATAAAACCTGCTTTACCAACTGAGGTGTAAACAATACCGAACTGCTGAACAGTAGTCGCAATTGTCAGCGCCGCTCCGCAAAGAACACCTGCCGTAAGCGTCACTTTCCAATCCAAATTCCTAACTGATTTTCCGGTTACTTTTGACCGTATCGCCAAGAACAGCAAAAGGGCGCCGGCTCCCAAAAGTGAACGCACACCATTAAAGGTAAAGGGATCCATATATTCCATTCCCTTACTCTGCGAAACAAAAGCAAGTCCCCAAATACAAGCTGTCAAAAACAATAAAAACGTATTTCTTTTTGTATTTACTTTCATAGTCCTATCCCAAGTATGCAATCACTTCTACTTCACACAATACATTCTTGGGAAGGGTTTTTACTGCCACGCAACTTCTGGCAGGTTTCTCCGTAAAGTATTTTGCATAGATTTGGTTAAATGCTGCAAAATCTCCCATATCTGCCAAAAAGCATGTGGTCTTCACCACTTTCGCATAATCCGCACCTGCCTCTTCCAAAATGGCTCCCAAATTCTTCATTACCTGCTCTGTCTGCTCTTCAATGGTACTTCCTACCACCTCACCGCTTACCGGATCTAAAGCAATCTGCCCTGAAGAATACAGCATCTTTTCTACAATAATTCCCTGAGAATAAGGTCCGATGGCTGCCGGTGCCTTATCCGTTGCAAGTTTCTTTAACATTTGTTCTTCCTCTTTTCTCTATTTTGTATAATCTACTTCCGACTCATCAAACTCCACCGTTACATAAAAGCCTCTTGCATTTTCTACAATATCCTTTACAACTCCGGACTGGGATTTTAAACGATATCTAAAAGGAATATTCGAAGACATGGCCAGCGATGGATCAATGGTATAATAATAGTTACTGGGCAGTACACCTTCTGTAACCGTAATCTCCTGTCCCACTTCCAAAAGTCCCTGTCGCTCCATCTTAAACTCCAACTTACGCATATCTCTCCCACCTTTCCGTCGTACTTTCGGACAAGAGATATTGTACTAGAATCCCCCCTGCAATGCAAGGGGTTTTGCATGAATCAAACGGATTCCAATACCAAAGCATGTGCGATTCCCGGAACTGTTCTTCCTTCATTGAAACTGGTTTTACTGAGTAGTGCTCCCGTAGGCAAAAACAATACCTTTTTCCAGCTTTTATCTTCTAACTGGCGCAAAATATGTGCCGACAAAGTCACCGCACAACATCCGCAGCCACTTCCGCCCGCATGGGTATCCTGCGTTTTTGCATCATATATCATCATACCGCAATCCAAATGTTGCTTCGCAATATCATAGCCTTTTTCCCGAAGTAAATCCAGCAAAACAGTTTGTCCCACGCTTCCTAAGTCACCGGTAATAATCTGATCATAATCCTCCGGCCTTAATTGAAAATCCTGAAAATGACGCTCTATGGTGTCTGCTGCTGCCGGGGCCATACAAGCTCCCATGTTCATGGAATCCTTTAAACCGAAATCAGTAATAATACCGGTAGTGGTTCCTGTAATTCGAGCTCTGCATCCGTTAGTTTTTTCCTTAGATAACACAAACGCTCCGCTTCCTGTTACTGTCCAGGATGCAGATAATGGACGCTGGTTTCCGTATTCCAACGGGAAGCGAAATTCTTTTTCGGCACTTGCAAAATGACTGGACGTAACGCAAATCACATGCTCCGCATAGCCTGCCGCAATGGTAAGTGCCCCCAAAGTCAAACTTTCTCCGCAAGTGGAACAGGCACCATACAATCCAAACAAGGGAATTCCAAATGCCTTAATACCAAAAGAACTGGCAATGGACTGCCCCAATAAATCTCCTGCAAACATAAACTGCATATCCTCAGGTTTCTTGCCCGCTTTTTTAAGTGCCATGTAAACAGCTTCCTTCTGCAATGTACTTTCAGCTTCCTCCCAAGTATTTGCCTCAAACATATCATCCGTTCCCACTCGGTCAAACAACCCGCCTAAGGGTCCTTGACCCTCCTTCGTTCCTACAATACTGGCACTCTCCGCAATATAAACTTCTCCTCCCAACAAAATGCTTGCTCTTCCCAGACGTTGATTCATTCCATAAGCTCCTTTCGTTACCTTGCATCAGTATTCTTGCATAGTATAACCGCAAAGGAACTCTTTTACGCGTAAAAAACCTGCCAATACCATGTACTGACAGGTTTCTAAAGACTTTTATTCTACTGTTTCTTCTACAATTACCAAATACTGTGTTGACGCATATACAATGGTATCATTATACACCAGTTTAGACCATCCTTCTGCTTCATTATATCCCACACGAACTAAATTCTGTCCGTTATTTAAAGTTGTGACTACGGTCTCATTCTTTTTTGCCGTGCTGGGTTCGCTACGAAGGTTAGTTACGCCTACCGCTGTAACGGTATCTCTAATGTCTGTAAATACCATCCCCTGGTCATTTGATTTCTCAGCAATCAACTGCTGAAGCGCCACTTCCGCAGGGTCAGGCGTAGGTTCCGGCTCCGGTGTGGTTTCCACAACCGGCGGCGTTTCTTCCGGTTCCGGTGTTGCCTCTTCCTTCTGTACCGCGTCGTCCTTGATAACCAGCTGATCTCCGCCTGCATGCGTTACATTCCACACAATCACACAGAAAAGCACTACCACTAACAAAAAGACTACTGCACCGATGGCAATATACATAGGGTTCTTTAATTCTTCTTCGTAATTTTCTTTATTAAGCCTCATATTTTGCTGCCTGTGCTCTAATCAGCTCTTCATCCTCAAAATAATTGATGCGCATTGCGCTCTTAACCTCTGACAAGGTCTGGGCTGCAACTTCACGAGCCGTTTCGCTACCCTTCTTCAAAATATCATAAACTGCAGGAATATCCTTTTCCCACTCTTTTCTACGGTTACGAATAGGTTCTAACTCTTCCTGAAGCACATTATTCAGGAATCTCTTTACTTTCACATCTCCTAAACCGCCTCTGGTATAATGTCCCTTCAACTCTTCTAAGTTTGCATAATCCGGAAGATATCTTTCGAAATGTTCATCCTTACAGAAGGCATCCAAGTAAGTGAATACCATGTTACCTTCCACATGACCCGGGTCAGACACCTGCAAATGCAGAGGATCCGTATACATCTTCTTCATAATTGCATTAGAAACTTCATCCGCACTATCGGCAAGATAGATACAGTTTCCTAAAGATTTACTCATCTTGGCCTTGCCATCCACACCGGGCAAACGCATACATGCATCGTTGCTTGGCAGAAGTGCCTGCGGCTCTACCAGAACCTCTTTATATACAGAATTAAATTTGTGAACAATTTCTTTGGTCTGTTCAATCATAGGCAACTGGTCCACACCAACGGGTACCGTGGTCGCTTTGAATGCAGTAATATCTGCTGCCTGACTAATGGGATAGGTAAAGAATCCCACCGGAATACTTGCCTCAAAATTACGCATCTGAATCTCACTCTTTACGGTAGGATTACGCTGCAAACGTGATACCGTAACCAAATCCATATAATAGAATGATAACTCACAAAGCTCCGGTATCTGCGACTGAATAAACAAAGTCGACTTGGCCGGATCCAAACCGCATGCCAGATAATCCAATGCTACCTCTATAATATTCTGTCGAATCTTTTCCGGATTCTCAATATTATCCGTAAGTGCCTGCGCATCCGCAATCATAATAAATGTCTTCTTATATTCTCCGGAATTCTGCAATTCTACTCTTCTTTTCAAAGAGCCTACATAATGTCCGATATGCAGTCTTCCGGTAGGTCTGTCACCTGTTAAAATAATCTTGTCCATACTATATACCCTTTCATACCGGGCGGATAAACTCCACCTCATTAAAATATCATATCATTTTTTACAAGATATGAGAAGAGAAATTTAAAATTTCCCTAAAAATTAAAACTTTCGAAGACCCTTCGGATAATGATTTTTCATAATACCTCCGGCTGCTTTTCCCCAACCAAGACTATATCCGTCTACTGT
>JAZNQI010000107.1:0-44761 GCA_045590095.1 Acetatifactor sp.
CGAATGTATGTATTATACTCAAATTGTTTATCAATCGTTGTTTTACCTTTTTTCTTTTCTTCTAAAATCTGATAATATGCATTAATTGCATCACCATAAGTCTTTCCAGCATTGCTCTTTAACCATTTCTGGAACAAAACATTAAAAGAAAAATTTTTACCTATTTTCTCTTTAAAAAAGGCTCTATGTTTTTCGGAACATACTATATTGGATTCAATTAGTGTATTCTCTGTAATTAATCCAACATCTGTTGTTGCTTTTCTTTTTGCAGAAGTTTCTAATACCTTTCCTGTATCAAGAAAACAGGCAATCCTATCTGTAAGCTCAATCTTTCCACCCGAAACAGGCAGATTATTTTCTCTACAAAACTCAACCAATTCTTCCTTCAAATAATAAAAACTTCGAAAAGTTTCTCCATCTAATTCCTTATTCAAATCTGGTCTTTCACTCATTTGCATTCTCTCCATCAACTTCAAATTCTTGCATGCTTTCAATCTCCCCACAAGACTGAAATTTACCTCTCTGTTAATGCTTCAACAATATTTTTCTCAATATATTCTACTCTGTCAAAAACCATAGGTTTAAAATGTGCAGTGATGGCTACTACAATTTGATTTTTTCTATTAATGTATATAATGTTACCACGGTCAGCAATAGCGACAATTATCTCTTTTGTTCTGTGAGGAAGCCACCACAAAAAACCATAATCGTGATTTCCAAATTTTTCATCGGTAGATACGTAGGATTTTGTCATCATTTCAATCCAGTTCTCACTTACAATACGGGTATTGTTATAAACACCGTTATTCAGCACCATCAGACCTATCTGTGCCATTTCATAAGCCGAAAGAGATAATCCCCAACCTGCTGTTGGCATACCTGTCGGGTCCAAAAACCAAACCTTTCCGTGGTCGTTTTTGTTCATTAAATACTCAAACTGGTCTTCTTTAGTCTCACAACCTGCATTGCTTCTTGGCACAATTCCTAAAGGTTTAAAAAGATATTTGTTCGCAAAATCAAGCACATTCATGCCACTCGTAATTCTGATGATTCCCAAAAGGATTTGAACACCGAGGGTATGATATCTGAATTCATTAGTGATACCTTTTCGACCACCCAAAACATCCAATGTTGTCAGTGTCCAATCTTTAGATGTGCAAACCTTCGTCCATGGTTCGCTCTTTCCTTTATAGGGTGCTGTCATTGTAAGCAAATGTTTAATTGTAACTTCATATATTGTTTGCTCCCCTCTTTTAGGAGTGTAAGCATCTTTATAATAGTCCATCACAAAGTCGTCTACACTTTTTATCAAACCTTGGTCCATGGCAATACCTACCAACAATGATGTTACAGATTTTGTCACACTCATTACATTCATTGTATCGTCCTTTTTAAAACCATCTCTATACTCTTCAATTTCAAGTATGTTATCTTTATAAGCTACAATCTGTTTTATATTTATATCGTTTTTACTTGAATAAGTATCTAAAACTTTCTTCATCAAAACTTCCTCCTATAAAGCTGTAAAAATCATATTATTTGGACGTCCTGTAATAAGCCTAAGTGAATTAAAAATTAATTTCAATAGTTTTTTCACAAAAAAAGATATCTATGTTAATAGACATCTTTTTTATAACGTAAAATTCAAATGCATGCGTGCTTTCAATCTCTCAGTAAGACTGAAATTTTGCGCGCAGCAATGAGCCATGCGCAGATGAGCCGAATTGGCTGACGAGAGCTTGCTCACAGGCAGACATATTCGAGTTCAGATGCATACGGCGAATGCCGCGACAGTGAGCAAGCTTGTCTTGCGAACCTGTCGGCATGGCAACACCTCCTCTAACAAAACTTTGTCAGCCTATTAATTCAAGGACTTTTTCAAAGGAAATACATTCAGCGTATCTTCTATTCCACATAAATTCGTTGTAATAAGTATATGTCTGTTCAGCAGACATATACTTATTATCAAATGTACTATTTGTATTAGCAGGAACTATCATTCTAAAACCATGTTCAAAGCCAGCTTTGACAGTTGCATCTATACAATAATCTGTCTGCAAACCAACAATGACAATCGTATTTTCTTCTTTTTTTCTTAGATATTCTAACAATCCCGTGTCCTTAAATGAACTGTTTACATTTTTATCAAAAACAACTTCGTCATCCATAGGGTGAAAACCTTCATATATTTCAAAGCCTTCATTCCCCTTTGTTAATTCATTGCCAACTCCATCGTCATGTCTAACAAAAATTACTTCTATATCATTTTGACGCGCTTTATGTATTAATTCCTTAACATTTGTTTCAAACAACTCAAATTGATACAAACCACTATTTGTAATAGCTTTTTGTGTATCAACAACTAAAAGGACCATATTAAAACCTCCGTAAAATTCAAATTTTCCTCTCTATTCGCCATGCTTCATTCCAAAAACGACCTCTGCATAATACTCAATGAATATACAGAGGCCGACTTTTATCTTCTATTCTTTTCTACAATCTGAAATATTGCAAAATTGGGCATTTTCACTCATTCTTATCTGCTTGCAAGTGCACCTGCAATATCTTCTTTCATATCAAGGACTGCTGCTCTGGAAGCATCCGCGTAGCCGGCATCACCATAAGAAGCATACTTCTCCTGCTGATATGCTGCGATAATTCCTCTGGAAGAATTAACGATAGCACCCAAACCATCTTCATCGAAGAAATGTACTAAATCAGCACCCTTACCACCCTGTGCGCCATAGCCGGGCACCAAGATAAAGGACTTAGGCATTACTTTACGCAGAATTTTACCCTGTTCCGGATAAGTAGCACCAACTACTGCCCCGATGTAGCTGTAAGAATCTCCCATGTGATCAGCGCCCCACTGAGCTACCTTCTCACCTACATGCTCATACAAAGGTTTACCGTCAATTAAACGGTCCTGGAAATCACCGCTGCTGGGGTTAGAAGTTTTAACCAGAATAAATAAACCTTTCTTCTCTTCCTTACAAACCTTTACGAAAGGAAGTACACTGTCTGCGCCCATATATGGATTAATAGTCAGGAAATCCTCATCAAAACCGTAGAAAGAGTTACTTCCCACCTGTACCTTACCAAGATGTCCCACTGCATACGCCTCTGAAGTAGAACCGATATCGCCTCTCTTCGCATCGCCGATTACCACTAAACCCTTGCTTTTACAGTAATCTACAGTCTTTTTGAATGCTACCAGACCGGGGATACCGAACTGCTCATACATAGCAATCTGAGGCTTAACTGCCGGAATCAAATCATAAATAGCATCTACAATTCCCTTATTGTACTGCCAAATAGCCTCTGCTGCGCCTTCCAAAGTTTCACCAAACTCTGCAAATGCAGCCTTCTTAATATGCTCCGGAATAAACTTCATCATAGGATCCAGGCCTACTACAATAGGAGCGTCTGTCTTTTTGATTTTTTCTACCAGTTTGTTAATCATAATTCTTTCCATCCTTTTTCTTTTTTCATGGTAACTATAGCCGAAACCATGTTCAAAGTCAATCATCGTTTCAGCGAATATTTTCCAACCATACGTAGGATTTATAATCTAACGCGTGGACAAAAATTCCATCTCTCTGCCGGCAACTGTATCATCCGGATATGCCTCCAGATATTTTTTCATCAGCATCGTCGCCTGCTCAAAATTTCCCAAGTGTTCATATGCCACAATTTCATTAAACATAAGTACCTGCTTCATGGTAAGTTCTTCCAATGCGAGTCCTGCCTGAAAAGCTTCCAACGCATCTGCGTACTCACCCTTACGTGCTTTGCATAACCCTAATTGATTGTAAACACGGGCATCTTCACCCTCCTTAGTTAAATAAGAATTGTACACACTTTCGGCATAATTATAATCTCCGGTTGCTTCATAAGCCTTTCCCAGATAAAGGTATGCTTCCACACCACCCTCATTTTTAGCTTCTTCCAAGGCAAGGTAAGCTTTTTTATATTCTCCCATATAAAAGAACATTCGACCTTTTTCAAAATAGCTCATTTCATTTTCATAGGTCTGTAAAGCATCCGTCAAATATCCCTGTCCTGAGTCCTTATGTCCGCCTGCCGCCATAAGTTCATAGATTTGAATGATCCGCTCAAAATTCTTGCCATCCATCTCTACCACTTTATCCATATCCTCTTTTGCTTCCGCATAATTTCCCAAATTCATCTTTGCACTTCCGCGCAAAAAGAGCACCTCTACATCCTTTGGACGCATAGCTAATATAGCATTATAGATTTGTTCCGCCTTTTCATACTGCTCCATCTTTGTATACACAGCTGCCAAGTACATGTTTATGTCGTAGTCCACTGATTCTACAATACCGTCACTGTAACTAAGTGCCTCCAAAAAACATGCTTCTGCTTCTGAATACTGGGTCAAACCCATATAGGCAATACCTCTTCCTCTGGCCAAAAGCTTCTCATCTTCGCCTTCTTCCTCTGCCAAGGCAAAACATTCCAGAGCGGTCTTATAATCCTGTTCCTGAATAAATTGCATTCCGTCTGCTATATTAAGATCTTCGCCTCCGCAGCCGGTCATAATGGCCGTCGCTAACAGTGCACACAATACTACTGACAATCTCTTTCGTCTTTTCATATTTGTTTTCCCATCACATTCTCTTATAGTATATAATCACTACTATTTCAGTATAACTGTTATCTCGCCGCTACGCAATCAAAAAAAGGGATAATCTACACATTTTTGCAGATTATCCACTCTTCTAAATCATACTTAAATTTTGTAACTGTTCCTCAATGTATTTTGCAACATCTCTTCGTTCCATCTGTAACGCAACCGCCAATTCTCCGTGCAACATATCTTCTGCAATCTTCATATACTTGCTGTCCACTGCAGTTTCTTTCCTGCCGGCTTCCATTCTTTTCTGTCTGCGTAAATAAATTGTCTTCATCAGTCTTACTGTTTCTTCACAACAATTGGTTCTCAAACATTCCTTGTAATCCTGCTCTACCAGGCGTTCGTTTTTTATTTCCAAACCGGTTATTTCCGGCATCTCTTTAATCAACGCCTCCGCCTCTTGCCTGGTCAGTACATTGCGCATAGATGTAGCAGAGTCCACCGGAACATAAACAGTACTTGCCGATACATATAACGGTTTTAAAATATAGTACTTTTTGGCTTTATCCACGCCACTGATGTCTAATGTGGTAATGTCTTCTACAACACATACCCCTTTGTTTCCGCAAATCACATACTGCCCTATTTCAAACATGCAAAACCTGCCTTTCTGTCATCATCGCTTTCTACCCCTATTATTTACACATTTTAGCAGGTTTATGCCAAAAAGTCAGTCTTTTTTGATGTTTTTAATTATTTTTGTGCACAATGCGCATGCATTACCAAATTCTTTTTGTCTATTTTTACTTAGAGATGCCCACCAAATCCTTTATTACCTCTGAAGCAATGATTAATCCGGCCACCGAAGGCACAAAGGATACAGACCCCGGTGTAGCTCTTCGCACACCATCCTGCTCCATTCCCTGTATCTCCTTTGGTTTCTGCGGCATTTCTCTGGAATACAATACCTTTAATGACTGAATACCTCTGTCCTTTAATTCCTTACGCATTACTTTCGCCAGCGGACACACTGATGTTTTGTAAATATCTGCAATTTCAAGGTCCATAGGATTTAATTTGTTTCCGGTACCCATACAGCTGATAATAGGCACGTTTGCTTCCTGTGCCTGCATAACCAGCCGGATTTTTCCTGTCACCGTGTCAATGGCATCCACTACATAAGAATACTGCGAAAAATCAAACTCTCCCGCTGTTTCAGGCAAGTAAAAGCACTGTTTTGCATTTACTTTACACTTAGGATTGATATCTGCAATACGTTCTGCCATTACTTGTACTTTAGCCTGTCCTACCGTACTTCTCAAAGCAATAATCTGACGATTCAAATTGGACTCGCATACAACATCATTATCAATCAAATCCAAAGCGCCCACACCGGCTCTGGCCAACGCTTCCGCTGCAAATCCTCCCACACCGCCGATTCCGAATACGGCAACGCGGCATTTTCCCAAAATATCCACGGCCTCTTCTCCCAACAGCATAGCCGTTCTGGTTAACATTTCCTGCATCTTTACATCCTCTTACAATTTCATAGCAAACATTACTGAACAGAAATCACCTTATAATCCTGTGCCTCAATGATTTCCTTTAAAAATGCATCTTTTATTTCTGCGTTACAAACAACAACTGCCGTTCCTTCCGTATGGCTTACCGTTGCCTGCTCCACCTGTGGCAAAGCCTCTAATACTTTCTTTACTCTGGCTTCACAATGGGGACACATCATACCTTCAATTTTTAATGTTTTTTCCATTTTTACTTCCTCCTGTTTCGATTCAATTATGAGCGTATCTATGAATACACCTTTGCGTCTTTTATCCTTAGAAGCATCATACAATTTCAGCAAATTCAGACGCAAAGCATTACTTACCACGCAAAAACTGGACAAACTCATAGCCGCAGCTCCAAACATGGGATTTAGCTCCCAACCAAATATAGGGATCCAGATGCCTGCTGCCAAAGGAATACCTACAATATTGTAGATAAATGCCCAAAACAGATTTTCATGAATATTACGAAGAGTAGCACGTCCCAAACGTATTGCCGCCGGCACATCCTTCATCTGACTCTTCATCAGCACCACATCCGCCGCATCTATAGCCACATCTGTTCCTGCCCCGATAGCAATGCCAAGCTCCGCCCTGCCCAGAGCCGGCGCATCATTAATACCATCACCTACCATAGCCACTTTGCCAAATTCCTGTAATCTGCGGATCACGCTCTCTTTTCCGTCAGGCAACACACCTGCAATCACATGATCCACACCCGCTTTGGCGCCAATGGCATCTGCTGTCTTTTGATTATCGCCCGTAAGCATAATTACCTGCATGCCCATGTTTTGCAACTGCTGTATGGCTTCCGGCGCATCTTCCTTAATAACATCTGCTACCGCTATGATTCCTAACAGCTTATGTTCTTTTGCAAAAAGCAATGGCGTTTTTCCTTCTGCTGCCAAGGTCTCTGCTTTTTTTCGCATCTCTTCGGAAACTTCCGCTTCTTTTGAAAGATACGCCAGACTTCCGCCTATTATCTGCTCCTGTTGCCACTTTGCACGTATACCGTGTCCGGGCAGCGCCCTAAACTCCTGTACTTCCAGGAACTCTATTTGCTCCTCTTGTGCACGCTCTGTAACCGCTCTTCCCAACGGATGCTCACTTGGCTTTTCCAAAGAAGCTGCCACCTGCAAAAGCTCCTTTATTGACACGTCCTCTGCATTGACCATATCAGTCACTTGCGGTTCACCCTTGGTAATCGTACCGGTTTTATCCAACACTACAATCTGTATGCGTCCGCTGTTTTCAAGCGCCACCGCTGTTTTGAACAAAATACTGTTTCTGGCTCCTACACCACTTCCAACCATAATGGCTACCGGTGTTGCAAGTCCCAATGCGCAGGGACAGCTGATTACCAAAACAGAAATACCTCTGGCCAATGCATAACCCACAGTTGCTCCGGTTAACAGCCATACTATGGTAGTCAATACACCTATTGTCATTACAATCGGCACAAAAATACCGGAGACCTTATCTGCAACCTTTGCAATGGGGGCTTTAGTAGCAGACACCTCACTTACCATTTGTACAATCTTTGAAAACGCGGTATCTTCTCCTACCTTTTGGGCTTCACAACGCAAATAGCCGGACTGATTTAATGTTGCCGCACTGACAATACTACCGACACTTTTATCAACAGGAATGCTTTCTCCGGTCAGCAATGCTTCATTGACTACACCGGTTCCTTCCAAAACCATACCGTCTACCGGAATACTTTCTCCGGGCCTCACCACAAAAACATCTCCCGGTTTCACCTGCGCTACCGGAACCACTACCTCTTCCTTATTGATTAATAAAGTCGCTGTTTGAGGTGCCAGTTTCATCAGTCCCTTTAACGCATTGGTGGTTTTTCCCTTTGCTCTTGCTTCCAGCATCTTTCCCACGCTGATTAATGCTAAAATCATAGCTGCCGCTTCAAAATAAAACTCATGCAAGTAGTGAGCGGCTTCTGCGACGTTCTTGTCATATGACAGCCTTATCATAACAATCAAAATGAACACACTGTACAGAAAAGCAGCCGATGAACCCAATGCCACCAAGGTATCCATATTGGGCGCCCTATGCCACAGTCCACGAAAACCGTTTATAAAGAACTTGCGATTAATTATCATAACCGCCCCTGCCAATATCATTTGTAAAACGCCAAGCCAAACAGGATTTTGAGCCAAAATCTCCGGCACAGGCCAGTTCCACATCACATATCCCATGGAAAAATACATCAGAATGCCTGTGAGCACCACCGAAACAATCAATCGCTTCAAAAGTTTTCCGGTTTCTTTATCTTCTAATGCCGCATCATCATTTAATGCATCATTCCCCGAACCTGTTCCTTTCTCTTTGGCATGATATCCGGCGGCCTCCACAGCATTAATAATCTCTGACGGATTAGCCTCTCCTTCTACCACCATGGAATTAGTCAGGAGACTTACTGCTACACTTGTTACTCCTTCTACTTTTGAAACAGCTTTTTCCACACGAGTGCTACACGCTGCACAACTCATCCCTGTTACTGAAAATTGTTTCATATTTCCTCCTGCTTATATCTTAATATGCATCCATTTGCCTTTCTTAAATCGTGCAGATGCCAATACCAATCTTGATACCTGGTCTGCCACAACACCCATCCAGATACCTATAATTCCCCAATGCATTACATAACAGAAGAAGAAGGAGCCTGCTGTACGCATAATGGTCACACTGATAGTGGATACTATAGCAGTATATAAGGTATCTCCGGCACCACGTAAACATCCCATATAAATCACCTGAGATATCTGCAGCACTACGATTAGCGCAATCACACGCATGATACCTACACCAATATCTACAATCTCCGCTTCTTCAAAAAACATTCTGTACAACCAGCCACCGCCCAACAAATAGAGACCTGCCAATACTACCGAAATACCGCCGCCTATCATTCGACAAATGCTGCCATACTTCTTTGCCAATTCCGGATCATTTGCTCCTAAGCTGTAACCAATCAAGGCTACTGCAGTTGCCTGCAAACCATCGCCAAAGGAAAAAGACAAACCCATAATGTTCATTCCCACCTGATGGGCAGCCATGGCTTGGGTTCCTTGTGCTGCTGCCATAAGCGAAGTCGCCATAAACCCAACTCTAAGAAGCAGCTGTTCTGCAAATACGCTGTAGCCCACTTTCACAATATTCCCGAAAGCTCCCACGGAAGGTCTGATTTTTTCCTTCCAAATAAATTGCAGGCTCACGAAGGTTCTCTTTCCGCATACAGACCACACACTCATAATACTTGCTACGATTGTCCCCAGCACTGTGGCCAGAGCAGCACCCTTTATTCCTAAAGCCGGGAATCCAAAATGACCTTGAATTAATAAAAAGTTAAATACCACATTTATGGTATTTGCCACCAAATTGGTACGCATGGTAATTTTCGTATTGCCGCATCCTCTTTGTGCCGCATTAACACCCATTTGGATACAGTTGAAAATCATACCACCCATAATAATTTTGAAGTACGTTACTGCTCCATCATGTGTATCCCGTTCTGAACCGCACAGTTCAATAATCGGGTCTGCAAATATCACCAAAATTGCACTGATAATGATTGCCATCAGAATCACAAATGTCAGCGCGGTCACAAAAATCCGGTTCGCACCCTCTCTGTTGGCCTCTCCTTTTCGTCTTGCTACCAATGCTGATATGGAAACATTTATCGCAAAAAACAGAGCCAGTCCCACAAATTTCGGTTGCGTCGTCAATCCTACCGATGCCACCGCTTCCGACCCCAATGAGCTTACCATAAAAGAATCCACCAATCCTACAAAAGCAATAAAAAAGGACTCTAACATAGCCGGCCATGCAATTTTTAATACATCTTTTATCTGTTGCCTATCATACTTCATGTCTCTAACCTCTACTTACTCTTCCCATACCGCACACGTGTTAATCCCAAAAGCATCATTATAGGGAAAACAATTGCCACTAACACGCCGGTTTTTAAATTTCCGCCCGCAGCATTTGCTACAAATCCAACTACACTGGGACCGGAAGAACATCCCAAATCTCCCGCTAAAGCCATAAGGGCATACATGGCAGTTCCGCCACCGGGCAGTCTCACCGCTGCCACACTAAATGTTCCCGGCCAAAAAATACCTACGCTAAACCCACATAAGGCGCAGCCAATCAGACTTAAAATAGGATTATTCACCAATGACGCAGTCAAATAGCAGACAATGCACAACAAGGCACTGCCCTTCATCATTTTCATAAGCGGTAATTTGTCACTATATTTTCCGTAAACAGCACGCGCAGTCCCCATAAGTATCGCAAAGGCACAGGGTCCTGCCATGTCTCCCACAGTTTTTGACACCTTTAACGCCGACTCCGCAAATGCCGATGCCCACTGACTCATAGCCTGTTCGGATGCGCCTGCACATATCATTAAAACAATCAGTAACCAAAAAGCCTTTTGGCCAATCAGCCCTTTTAAGGACAGTTTTTCTTCTTCCGAAACAATCGGATAAATCGGCACCAAGGCAAAATAGAAACAATTTATAAGCGGAACAAGCGCCCAAGTGCAGGCAAGCAGCTTCCAATTGCTGATTCCGAATACCTGGAAGAAAAAGGTAGACAGCAAAACCACGCCCACATGTCCCCAACAATAAAAAGAATGCAATAGGCTCATTGCTGCTTCTTTTTTCTTTGTAGGGCAAGCTTCCACCACAGGGCTGATTAATACTTCCATCAAACCGCCGCCGATAGCATACAATACCACAGAGCTCATAACGCCTGCATAAGCATTTCCCAGCATTTGAGGTAAAAAGGCCAACCCTACTAACCCTGCCGCCGAACAAATATGTCCGAAAATCAGGCAGGGACGATATCCTATCTTATCCACCACTTTTACTGCCAACAAATCCACCAACAATTGTACCAGAAAATTAATGGCAGTAATCAGTGTAATTCTGTCCAAACTAAGCTGATAGTCCGTTGCAAACGTCAAAAACAGCAGAGGCACAAAGTTATTTACGATTGCCTGTGTAATATACCCGATATAGCACGCGTAAATAGTATGATTGTAATTTTTTCTGATAGCAGAAAACATCACTCTTCCTCTTTTCATCCATTTGTAATATTTAATACACTTTTCTCAAAAAATTTTATAAACTGATTTCCCAACACATACCTTCCCCATTCATTCAAATGAGTGCCATCTGCCAAAAGTGTAGTATGCGTATGAATATCTAAGGGCATATCCGCATAATTATCCTTCCAATAAACCCCCGATTCTTCTGCAACGGAGCGTACCAAACTACGGTACTTTGCCAATTCTCCGCCTTCACTGCCCATAATCTGAGTTCCTTCCTCATACAAAACCGTATAGGTCGGAAGCATCACCACAATAACTGCATTGGGATACGCCTGTTTTAATTGGGCAATTCCGGTTCTGAGCGCACCTGCAAAGGTCTCCTCACAGAGGGGATCTTCTTTATCTTCTAAGGGATACCCCTGAAAATAATCATTTAACCCATAATTTAGTACAAAACATAACTTCTCCGTATCGTATTCTTCTTTAAATGAGCGGATAGCCTCTGACAACTCTGCATTCACAATACCGTCTGTATTACCGGAAATAACCGCCTGTGTTACCTCCAAAAAGGAGACCTCTGCTTCATCATCGTAGGTAACTGCCGCCCCATTCTTACCACAGTTGTAAGTATCCGCTCCCGAAAAAGCTGAAACCACAGCCGGAACAGAACAGGTGCTTCTATCATTTCCAATAATACTGTCGCCCAAGAAAACAAAACTCCACTCACTGAAATCCGGATATTGTTCCGCCCTGTAAAATCCAATCAATTCTTCCAATTCCATCAATAAGATTTGCATTTCCGGCGGCGTAACCGTGTACTTTCTGTCACAGAAAACAGACAACATGATACTCTTTTCCACCATTTGGTTTACCATATAGTCACTTTCATAATTTAAGGGATTTTTGTTCAACCATTCCTTATCCCCTAAATAGTAAACATATACATTTTCCAAACCACTTACATTTTCTACAAATCCTAAATATACCTGCTTATATAATTCCCACTCTTCATCCGTAAATGAAGCCAAATAAGAAAGTCTGGGATAAGACAACAGAATTTCATATGTCACGTTCTCACTCTCTTGAACGGGAGTTATTATGCATTCTTCCAATGCTTCCTGCCATTGCACTCCTTCCCCAAGGTTTTGGTACAACACCATGGGATTTACCTGCAAATATACGGTATTTAACCCCTCACTTTTCTCATTGACCAATTCGGTCATTTGTTTAATATGCTCCAATGTTTCCAGTCTTTTCGAAGTTTTCACTACTTTCAGACCTCTATACTCCAAAAACTCCTGCTGTGAAAAGTAGAACTCTCCATCCATGGTCGCAAAAACCGCCTCATAGTCACCCGCATCCAACACCGGATCATTCCATCCGTCTGCGGGGTTCCCATTGCCTCTTTGAGGTAACCAATTTCGTAATACAAAAAAGATTACTAACGCTGCCGCCAATATGATTAACGTTATCCAAACACGCTTATTCTTCACGTAATATTTCCTCTTTTCTCTCCGTATTCTCAATCACCAAATAGGTGTATTTATAAAAGGGCAGATAAATCTCCCGAATATTCCAATACTTCATAAACTCTTCCCAGGAAAGTCTGCGATTATAAAACTCCTCCTCACAGTTTATGGTTTCCTTCAAAGAGTCGGCAATAAATACTTCCTCTTCATTGTAACCTACCACCGACACATAATGTAACCACTTTTTCCCTAACCTGGTTCGAATAAACGCAATAACCCGGTTTCCCTTGCATAATTCTGCTTTCAAGGTTTCTTTATTACCGGAACGAAAAGATACCTTAAATCCCATCTTTTCCAGTCCTTTTTTCAAATTGCGCGGTAAAACAGCACCATTACTCAGTTTTCCCGGCATCTTTGCATACATTTCTTTTCCGTTTGCTTCAATCCCGAAACTACGTAATACATGTGCAGACGAATATCCTGAACATTCGGTACTCTTTTGTATATCCATACGGTTCTTCACCCTAAGCAGGTACTCCTTTTGCACCGGTTCTTTCTTAAAAGTAGGCTTTGCAAATCCCACAATAATCCAATCGCCAATATTAATCAAAATAATTGTATTAACCACAAAAATGACAATTCCCACAATAATCCAAAATATCATATTCTTCTCCTCGTTACTTCTCTATCTCAACATTCTATCCCTTTTATCCAATAATTTCATTCTGCATTATAACACATTTCTAATTATTTGACAGCATTTGGTTACAATATTATAATGATTCTAAATAACAAATCTTACTATAGAGGAATGAAAAATGATTGATTTTAAACCTGTTACCATTCAGGACAAACCGATTTATGAAAAATATTTATTAGACGGCAGTGAGCGCGGATGCGAATACACCTTTGCCAACATATACCTATGGGGGCGTCAGCAAGCCACTCTTCTTCATGACCACATGGTGCGTTTCTCCCAGTTCAACAGGCGTAGCGTATATCCTTTCCCTGTGGGACAAGGTGATAAAAAGCCTGTTTTGGATGCCATTATCGCTGATGCCAAAGAACGTGGTATTCCTTGTCGTTTGACCGGTCTTTATTGCCGCGAAAAACAACTGTTAGAGGAACTCTATCCCGGTCAATTCCGTTTTCACTGCGACAGAGACTCCTACGATTATGTTTACGACATTAACAATTTGGCCGATTTGCCCGGCAGTAAGTATCACAAGAAACGTAACCATTTCAACCGTTTTCGTGATACCTACCCGGATTATACGGTAGAGCCTATTACTCCGGACAATCTGGCTCTTGCCATAAATATGACGGAGAACTGGTACGAATCCAAGCTCTCAGAGAATCCGGACAGTGATTTCCATATGGAACGCATTGCACTGAACAAAGCTTTAAAACATTTTGAAGAATTAGAAATGGAAGGACTCCTTCTATTAAACGAAGGTAAAGTATTTGCTATCACATTAGGAAGTAAAATGTCCCATGACACTTTTGATGTACATTTCGAAAAAGCTCTGGGAGATGTTAATGGTGCATATGCTGCCATCAACTGCGAATTTGCCCGTTATATCCGTGCAAAATATCCCGAAATACAATTTTTAAATCGCGAAGAAGACATGGGGATTGAAGGCCTTCGTATTGCAAAAGAACGTTACTATCCTCACCATATGGTAGAAAAATGTTGGGCCTGCCTTTTGGAGGATGATTATGAATATTAATCTGCCTGATATTCACCATCTTCCGGCGCTTCGCAGTCTTTGGGCAGAAGCGTTTGGAGATTCCGAAGCATTTTTAGATTGCTTTTTCAGTACCGCTTTTCATCCGAAACGATGTCGCGTTGCGCTGGAAAACGATATGCCGGTTGCCGCCCTTTACTGGTTTGACTGTTCCATGCAGGGACAAACTTACGCCTATCTATATGCCATTGCAACAGCCTCTTCCAAGCAGCATCAGGGCATCTGTCACAAACTTATGGAAGACACCCATCGCCATCTGGCGGCCTTAGGATACACAGGAGCTCTTTTGGTACCGGGTTCTCCTATGCTCTTTGATTTCTACAAAACACTCGGTTATGAAACCTCTTGTTTTATCCGGGAATTTTCCTGTGAGGCAGAAGCCTTGGAAATACCTGTGAAACGTATTTCCAAAGAAGATTTCAAGAACCTTCGCCAAACCCATTTGCCTATCCGGGGCGTTATACAGGAAGATACAAATTTAGACTTTTTAGAGACACAGGCATCCTTTTATGTGGGTGAAGATTTTCTATTGACCGCCCGTGAAGAAAAAGGCACCCTCTTTGCTTTGGAACTATTAGGAGATTCTTCCATAGCTCCTGCATTGGTTCATTCTCTGGGGTTTCAAAAGGGACTGTTTCGTACTCCCGGCGCCGAAAAACCTTTTGCCATGTATCGTTCTTTGAATCATTCCGCTACAACCCCACCTACTTATTTCGGTTTTGCTTTCGACTAAAAAAGACCCCTGAGGGGTCTTTTTTAAACGTATCGTACCTTAATAGTATATTCCTTTGCTAATTCACCGCAATCCAGATTTTTCTCTTTTTCAGAATAAGTGAGTTCATACAGTTCGTACTCACCCTGTTCATAAGCATATCCGTCTCCGGCATCGTTATAATACACAAACCTGCCATCTGCACCTGTATAAACACAAATTTCCAACTCTTTCTTCATCTGTGCAGTCGCCGGCACAAAATCAGCCTTGGGAATAATTCCTCCCGCCTTCACAAACAGCGGCAGCCTCTCAAGGGGTGCATTCACTGTTATATACTGACCACCCTCAAAGCACTCTTCGGTATAATAATCATACCATTTACCGGCAGGTAAATACACCTGTACAGAAGTGTCCGGCTTTTCTATTTTCTCAGAGTTTGCACGATAATACATAGGCCTTGTCACCGGACATACCATAATACTATCCCCAAACATGTACTGTTCTGTAATACCGCAGGCCACTTGATCTTTCGGATAATCAAATGCTAAAAAGCGCATCATGGATTCATCTGAAAGCCAGCATCTGCCTGCCAAAGAGTAAATATAGGGCATCAGCTCGTAACGAAGCCTATTGGCCTGTACCAGTGCATCATAAAAAGGCTCACCCTCCTTACCGAAATTCCAGAACTCTCTGTTACAATCAGTTCCATGCCCTCTGAAAATCGGCAGAAAACCGCCCCACTGATGCCATCTGACAAACAATTCCCGATAACCTAAATCCTCAGTAGTTTTATCATAATCGCCCTTCCAATACCATATTTCACCATGCTTTACAAAGAAAGCCCCGATATCCACTGTCCAGTACGGATGCCCGGACGCACAGAAGCCCAGTCCTGCAGCAATTTGCCTGCGGAAGGTATCCCAAGTAGCTGCAATATCTCCGCTCCACAGAATGGTGCCGTGTCTCTGAGAACCGGTATATCCGCTACGGGTAAGTATCGTCACTCGCTTCTCTTCACAATCCGTTCTCTGTCCCTCATAGATGCCCTGGGCATGTACTAACCCAAATGCATTGGTCATGGTTGCCTCAAAGCGCTGTGCTGAATCCACCTGATACTGCCTAAAACTTTCAGCCGGTTCCGGACGTCTGATTCTGTTCCATTCAGGAGTAAAAGGTTCACAATTATCACACCACCATGCATCAATTCCATGGGAAAACAGTCCTTCTCTTACCTGTTTCCAGTACAACTCCCTTGCATCCTTAGAAAATGCATTGTAAATATTGGTAGCAGGCAAAATGTACCCCTTTTGGGCATGTTCTTTATAATTCTCACAGCTTTCGTCCATACTTGGCCAAATAGAAATCATAAAGTGATAATCCTGTTCATGTAAAGATTTCACCATTGCAGCCGGCTCCGGAAATCTGGACTTATCAAAAGTCTTCTGCCCCCATTTTCCGTCCTCCCAGGAAAACCAATCCAAAATAATACCATCGATACCGATTCCCCGACATCGATACTCTTTTGCTACATTTTCAATCTCTTCCTGTGTTTCAAAACGCTCCTTGGATTGCAAATATCCAAAAGCCCACTTCGGAAGCATACTGGCCTTTCCGGTCAAATGGCGGTATTCTTTAATCACTTGCTTCATACCGCCTGCCAGAAAATAAAAATCCATTTCCTTATCAGCTTCTGTATATATATATGTTTCCAAGCCTGTATCATTGAATATGTAAGGACTGTATGTATCCGCTAGTATACCATATCCTTTAGTGGAAACAAGTAATGGTAATGCCACCTTACGATTGGCCTGATGTCCGTACACTGTTTTGCCACGTAAAGAGCCATAGCCCTCCTCATGCTGTCCCATTCCGAAAAGCGCCTCTTTTTCATCAAACAAAAGGCGTAACTTTGTATGATACGCATGTCCGGATTCCGTAAGCTTGGCTTCTTTTACCACACTTTTCTCTCCGTCTGCAGTCTTAATTTTTTCTACATCCTGCTTTTCCGGCGCCAAAATAGTCGTAGTAAATTTATCCAACTCACGGCTCTCCTGCTCTGCCTCTTTTAACAGAAGTTTTCCATCCGCATCAAGGTATTTATAGCAGGCCGATTCCTTGTCGACTATGATTTTCAATGACTGTGTGCTTACCAACACTTCTGCCTCTGTCTCAGCATACGTCCATTGCACATCCGGTTCTGCCACTATCCCCGGTTTCTTTGCTTCTGCAAATTTTTCTTCATATGTGTAACTTAAACGTACACAATTCTCTGTGTATGGCATAATACGATGGGTTGCCAAATCTGAATACAGATACAGCGCCCCCTCTTTTCTCTCCACACCGGTAATCTTCCTTGATTTTTCCTTTATCACAAAAAGCATACTGATACTCCTTTTTCCTGCATCTCTTTAATTGAAAAACAGTACCACCCATAAAGGCAGTACTGTACTTCTTATTCTTCAAAAATCACGTATTTGTCCTTTCCGGTTCGCTTTGCCTGATACAATGCCTGATCCGCCTTATTATACAACTCATCCAGAGTATGACCATCCTTCGGATACATACTGACACCGATACTGCCGGACATATTCATTCCTTCATAGTTTGCACAAACTTTATGGATTACCTGGCGCATTTCCTTTGCCTTCTTTTCTACCGATGCTTTATCCGGAACATTTCTCATAAAAGCAAAGAATTCATCACCGCCGATTCTTCCGACTACATCCGTATCTCTGAAACAGTTCTTAAGAACTTTTGCCAAATCCATCAGGAAATCGTCACCCTTCTGATGTCCCAAAGTATCATTCAAGTTCTTAAAATTATCAATGTCAATCATGAACAGAACATGCTCTGCAGTATTCTCATATTCCAAAATATGGCGGATATACTCCATACTGGTCTCACGATTCAATACCATAGTCATCTTATCCATCTTAGCCGCAAAAATCAGTTCCTGCTCTTCCCGCTTTTCTTCTTCGATATCCTTTGCTGTAAGCATGGCACATAAATGACCGCTGTCCATATCCGTCATGAACTTCAAATCACTCTGAACCCATCTCAAGGAACCATCTGTCATATACCGCTGATATTCAAATGTGAATACTATTTTTCCGTTCGCATATATCTCCTGCAGATTCTCTTTTGTAAACTTGCCGTAAAACTCTGCAGCTTCGCATTCTTTATCCGCAATAGACTCTATTGCTGCCTCCACAAGTTCCTCCACTGTATAACAGGACTGCAGAGTACCACCCTCTATTTCCTGACGACGCTGTGTAATAATACGCCAATCATCAATATCCACATAAGACACCGCAAAGGTATTTTTAGGCAATTCAAATAGATATTTCAACTCTTGATGATATCTCTGACGAGCAAGATAAAATTGGGTAATATCCTTGGTAATACCAAGCAAGCCTATGACTTTTCCTTCCGCATCTCTCAAAATATATTTAGAAGTAGACGCATAACGGGCTTTTCCGTTTTCTCCCAAAATAGGTTCATTGTAATCTATTAAATTTTTCCCGCCGGCTAACAGTTTCTTATCATCTGAAATGTATCTTTTGGCAAGTGTCGGTTCAAAAATCTCCGTGTCAGTTTTACCGATGATTTCCTCCGGAGATTTTTTACCTGCCATCTGTGCAAATGACATGGATGCTTCAACATACCGCAAATTTGCATCTTTAATAAATACCATGTCTTTCGTACCCTCAATCATGGTTAAAAATGCAGCACTCACAATTTCATTATGAAATGTTTTCTTGCTCATTTTGCGGTCATCCTCCTCTCCTGCCATTCTCACCTTCGACATATTCCGTCATTCATTTCCAAACAACTACTCTTTCTAGTATAGCCAATGGTGTTACAAAAATCAATAACCTATATTTCCCTTATTCGGAAAATCCTGCGTATTCTTTCATCTGCAATGCACCGTAAAATGCATACTTAGGTTTGTATACAATATCATACAGCATAGGGTTGCGTTCTTTTCTCCAAGAAAGTTGATCGGAAAATCCCCAGAATGTCAGCGAATCCATCTTTACACTACCCGCTTCCACTCTTGTCAAAATACCGTTAAGCAAATTGTAATAGAACTGTCCCTGTACCTTGAAATTCTCTTCCGTTGCGGGTTTGATTACCGGATAAGTACCCAAACATACATCCAACTCAGTCAAACTGATCTTAAGTCCCAATGTAGCCAGCTTATCCATGGTAGCAAAGTAATCTTCCAAACTGTCTTCTGTATATAAATGTGCCTGGAATCCGATACCGTCAATTAAATAATTGCCGTCTTCGTCTACCAATGTCTGAACAAATTCATAAAGAGCATCTGTCTTAAACTGCTCATTAAAGTCATTGTAATACAAATCAATATATTCAGGTGCATATTTATCTGCAAAATAGAATGCCTGCCATAAATAATCTTCACCTATGGTCTGTAACCATAAACTGTCTCTCTTGGTACCGTCATCCAACCATGCTTCGTTTACTACATCATATGCATAAAACATCTCCAGGTAACCCAGTTCTTCTAATTCTTCAAACACTTGCTTAATATAACTTTCCATACGTGCAAGCATTACATCTCTGCTTACCAAAGAAGCGCTTGTATCAAAATTTTCATAGAAAATCCAGTTAGGAGTCTGGCTGTGCCAAATAATGGTATGACCACGCAATACCTTATCATTTTCCTTGCACCACTCCAGTAATTCTATTGTTTTAGGATTAAACTTAACGATTAAGTCACCTGCAGCAATACTTTCATTTTTATCCAGGATATAATCCGGTTTTAAATGATTCTCAAAGGTAATACTGTTAAACTGCTCGTTAATAATATTGGTACATGCCTTTTTAGTAATCATGCTGTCCGAAAGGCAAGTACCGGCTTTCATACCGTATTTTGCAAATAAACTCTGGAAGGTTTCCGTTACTACAATACCCTCCTCTTCAGGTTCAGGTGTTGCTGTAGGTTCAGCAGTAGGTTCCGGTGTCGCCTCTGCCTCCTGTGTCGGTGTTGGTGTCGGTTCTGAAGTATCTGCTTCTTTACCGGAACACGCTGTCATTGCTACTGCAAAAACAACTGTAAGAATACTTAATTTCCATTTTTTCATTATTTTTCTCCTTAAAACATAAAAATTTATCCATTGTAGTTCATTATACATATTTATGTTCCTGTACGCTTTGCATTTCTTGTGAATTACTTACCATATCTTGCTATAAATATCTATTTATGTTATGAATAAAGTAAGCAATTTCTAGCTATTATTTTGTCTTTATTACATCCTGGAGGTGTCTTATGAAAACACTGAATTTAGTCCCCTATCCCAACGAAATAGTACAAACAGGAGAAGTGGTTTCCGGGAGTCTCCCAATTATTGAGTCAGAAGATGAAAGTCTTCCTGCCGAAAGCTACATACTGTCTGTTACACCGAGAGAAATACGCATAACCGGTGATAAAACAGGCATTTTCTACGCCAATCAGACCTTAAAGCAATTGCAAATACAGTTCGGCAATACTCTGCCCTGTTTGGAAATAAAGGATGCTCCACGCTTTGCTTATCGCAGCTTTATGTTGGATTCCAGCCGGCATTTTCTGCCCAAAGACGATATTAAGAAAATAATTGATGTACTGGCTTTTTTCAAAATCAACAAACTGCACTGGCATCTCATTGATGATCAGGGATTTCGCGTAGAAATCAAAGCCTATCCTAAACTCACCGGAATTGGCGCCTTCCGCGGTCCTTCCCAATTCGGTCTTGTTGATTCAAATACCGGTAATGACGGTTTCTTCACACAAAATGATATTCGCGAAATTGTATCCTACGCAAAGGCTCGCATGATTGATATTATTCCGGAAATCGAAATACCCGGCCACGAAAGTGCCATGTTAGCTGCATATCCGGAAGTCGGTTGCTTCCCGGAAACAATTCCCGTAGAAACAAAAGGCGGCATATTCGACAAGCTTATCTGCGCAGGCAAAGAAAGCTCTTTTACTTTTGTAACCCGAATTTTAGATGAGCTATGTGAACTTTTTCCCTATGAGCTTATACATATCGGCGGAGACGAAGCCTGCAAACGCATTTGGCGTAAATGCCCGGACTGTCAAAGAAAAATAGCCAAACTTGGACTAAAGGATGAAAACGCTTTACAACAATGGTTTGTCATTCGAATTCAAGAATACTTAAAAACCAAAGGCAAGACCGCCGTTGTATGGAACGATTCTCTGCGTGGTGAGAAATTACCGTCAGATTGTATCGTACAGATGTGGATGGGTGATATTGACTTGATTACAGAATTTGCCTCCCGTGGCGGAAAGATTATTCAATCCTCTACCGAATGCCACTATCTGGACTATCCCTATGCCATTTGGGACGTTCCTAAGATTCTGAATACTTCTGTATGTCCTGATTTTTTGCCTGAAGAAGCCCTCATTGGAGTGGAATGTCCTTTGTGGACAGAACGGGTAACTACATTGGAACGTGCCTTCCACCTAATGCTTCCGAGAATCCCTTCCATGTCTGAAACTGCATGGACCAAGAAAAATTCCCGTGACAACGATAGTTTCTTGCAACGTTACGAAAGCATTCATACTCACTTGCACAAGACCGGCATCACCGGTGCTCCTAAGGAGTATTGGGCTATCTCCGAAGAACTGGCTAAAGAGGAAATGGAGCTTCACAACCGCACATGGTACACTCCTAAAAACATAGAAGAATTTAATAAACAGAATGAAATGATGGCTGCAGAAAGGGCCATATACGGAGATGAGAGGTGACCGGGTCACCTCTCATTTACCTCATCATCTTCCCCAACGCCGCCCTCGTTTCATAATCGACAATAGGTAGTAAAAATACTCTGTTTTTCTACGCGTGTGACAATACTGGGCATACCTTGTTAAAGAGGGATTCGAACCCCATATGCAGCCCGGCATACACCACTGAGTGCAATTCATTCTCAATTGCGGGAGATCTTGTCCGCCTTATCAAACTACCAACATAAACTAAATTAATTCCGTGGTCCAGTTCATTTCCTGGATTTTTTCATCTGTTTCCCGAAGTTCCTTGGATAAGGTATCCACTTCCTTCTGAATCTCAGCCACTTCAACAGTACTCATGATTTTGATTTCTGTCTTAGAGTATCTTGCAACCTTTTCACTGGAACGATCCAAAAAACTGCGCATAATACTGATTTTCTGCTTTAGGCAATCTCTTCTCGCAATATAATCCGTAAGGGTTTTTCCCTCAAACTCTGTCACGTTATTGGTATGGTTGATACGAGCAATTAATTCTTCTAAACGAACAAAGTCTCTGTCCAATTCTTCCAGGAGCATTCTGGGGTCCTCGGCCGGTTTTTCCCCTTCCTGCACCTTGGCATTATTGTTTAATCTGGTACTCAATTCTGCAATTCTTCTCTGCAGATCCGCTCTTTCTGAAAGCGCTGTCGCTAATTTCACTTTTTTCACCCTCCTTTATTCATGCAAAGTATTTATATACATTATTTTATCAACTCAAAAAATAAAACAGAACGCCTACACTCATTACTGTACCGGCAACCAGTCCCAGTATACAAGTCACAACTGCAAACCGGTCAAATACTTTTCCAAGCTTCTTATGTAACAGTACATGATATGTTTTATCTGTTTGGTACAGTTTACTTTCAAGCACTGCTTCTTTGGGAAAAAGACAAGGATACTCCTGTCCGTCCACCAGATAATACGCCACCTTAAACTTACTGTCTTCCCCCTTATCAATGCGTAAAAATCTAGCTTCCTTCCTCTCAGAACATAATAGACATACTGTACATCCCAAAAAGGCCAAGGCAAATAATCCGGAAACAATTCCAATGAGACCAATGAGACCGAGCGCAATAACGTAAATACTAATATTTAACACAAAGCAAAGCACAACAATTATAATTAAAATAATCAACAGCTCCATCAGCATTCCTCCCTTTTCCGTAATTCTATTATAATTCATCCGCCGCATATGTTCAAATAAATAAAAGACGTTTTTTCAATTTACAAAAATTTTACAAACACGAATTTATTTATCCTTTATCACCTTTGCAAATTATGCTATACTATTTTCGTCGAAAAAATAATAATATTAATATAATTGTAGAAAGGTTTTGATTTCATTGTTCTCTATTCGTTCAAAATTTCAAGAAAAAATAAATGAAACCATCAAAGCAGTTATTCCCATTCTAGTCATAGTGTTAATCCTGTGCTTCACCATTGCACCGATTCCGCCCAGTATCTTAGTTAGTTTCTTGTTGGGTGCCTCACTGTTAATCGTGGGAATGTTACTGTTCAATGTGGGTGTTGAATTATCCATGACTCCCATAGGAGAACGTGTAGGTGCTATCATGACGCGTTCCAAAAAAGTCCTTGTGGTTGTTTTGGTCAGTTTTGTTATGGGATTTGCAATTACCATATCCGAGCCGGATTTGCAGGTATTGGCGGAGCAAGTTCCTTCCATCCCCAACCTGACACTCATTCTGGCTGTTGCCGCAGGTGTTGCTTCCTTTTTGGTACTGGCCATTTTACGTATGTTATTTTCCATACCGCTTTCGTCTTTGTTGGTATTCTTTTATGTGATTATTTTTGGGCTGACTTTTTTTGTTCCCGGAGATTTTCTCGCTATCGCCTTTGATTCAGGCGGCGTGACTACAGGCCCCATGACCGTACCCTTCATTATGGCTTTCGGTATCGGTATTTCTGCAATCCGAAGCGATAAGCATGCAGCAGATGATAGTTTCGGTTTGGTAGCTATGTGTTCCATCGGTCCTATTTTGGCGGTTTTGATTTTAGGTATGATTTTTAATCCCGAACAAACCGAACAGGTTTCAGAGTCTATTCCTATCATTGACAATACTGTTGACTTGTGGAAGCTATTTATGGTGGAATTTCCCACTTACATACATGAAATAGCCATGTCCATCTTACCCATTATAGTGTTCTATGGTCTCGTCCAATTGATTTCCAGAGATGTAACCAAGAGAACTCTTATTAAAATCGGGATTGGTATGACATACACTTATATTGGTCTTGTATTATTCCTGACAGGCGTAAACGTTGGTTTCATGCCGGCCGGTAACTATCTTGGTCAGACAATTGCAGGTCTTCCCTATGCTTGGATTATCATCCCCATCGGCATGATAATCGGCTACTTTATTGTATTAGCAGAACCTGCTGTATTCGTCCTTACCAAACAAGTAGAGGAAATGACATCCGGTGCTATTTCCGCAAAAGCCATGGGCCTTAGTTTATCCATCGGTGTTGCAGTTTCTGTAGGGTTGGCCATGACTCGTGTATTAACCGGTATTTCCATACTGTGGTTTTTAATCCCCGGTTACGCCATTGCATTAATATTAACCTTTTTTGTATCTAAAATCTTTACAGCAATTGCATTTGACTCCGGTGGCGTAGCTTCCGGTCCCATGACTGCCACCTTCCTGCTCCCCTTTGCCATGGGTGCATGCAAGGCATATGGCGGAAACATTATCACAGACGCCTTTGGTATCGTTGCCATGGTTGCCATGACACCGCTGATTACCATTCAGGTAATGGGACTCATCGCACGAATCAAAGAAAGCAAACTGCATAAAGGTGCTATATATCAGGAAGTACATACTGCATTGGACGCATACGGCGATATGGAGATTATCGAATTGTAATGCACCTTTACTGCCCGGATGCAGTGTAAGGATATAAGAAAGGATTGGTGATTACCATCGGAAATTTATATTTGATGACCACTATTGTTGACCGAAAAATTGTTAACAAATATATAGAACTCTATCAGGAAAATGACTTACATGTTATGTTTCTGACTTTAGGTTTTGGTACTGCTGCCAATGATATATTGGACTATTTAGGACTTGACTCTACAGAAAAAGCAGTTGCTTACTCCGTGTTGGAGGAATCCTCTTGGCTAAATATAAAAAAGCAATTAGAGAAAAAGCTGAAAATCGATGCTCCCGGCGGCGGAATCGCCTTCACAATTCCCCTCAGCAGTATCGGCGGGAAAAAAGCACTACAGTTCTTATTAGAAAGTCAAGACTATCAGAAACAGGAGGAATCTACTTTGCAGAATACAATTCATGAATTAATTGTTGTCATAGCAGAACAGGGATATACAGAATTGATTATGGACGCTGCCCGCGGCGCAGGCGCTTACGGCGGCACCGTTATCCATGCGAAAGGAACCGGCATGGCTGCGGCAGATAAATTCATGGGAGTTTCCCTGGCTGCCGAAAAGGAAATTATTTATATCGTTACCAAGAAGGAGCAAAAAAACGATATTATGCAGGCCATCATGAAAGATGCAGGCCTTAACAGCAAAGCCAAATCCATTACCTTCTCTTTACCGGTAACAGACACTGCCGGTTTGAGATTGTTAGAGGATTAAAAAACCAAAAAGGTGTAAGATCTTTTTCAGACCTTACACCTTCATTTTTTCTCACTATTTACTTTTTCAATCTCACAATCTCCGCCGGGCACTTATGTGGTGTAAACGGTCCGTACTGGCAAGCCTGACAACCATAACACTTAGTATATTCTTTGTTTTCAATTACCGCATTTGCAAAATTCGGATCTGCCAAAATTGCCCTGGCCACATCTACGGTATCCACGTATCCCTTTTCAATGAGATATTCTATCTCCGAAGGCTCCTTTAAACCACCCACGCAGGAAACAGGCACCCGTCCGTTAAAATGCTCTTTAAAGAAAGCACCTAAGCTTCTGACATCCTTAACATTATCATCTCTAAAAGCCTTTAAGTTATCCAGAGAAGACAAGCCCGTGGAAACCTGCAAGTACTCACATCCGGCTTTCACATACTCTTCTGCCACAGCAACAGCGTCTTCCAAATCCCTATCATAACCGGAAGTACGAACAGAAATCAAAAAATCAGGACCGCATTTTTCCCTTATCCGTGATATTATCTCTGCTCCAAAACGTGCTCTGTTTTCCGCACTTCCGCCATACTCATCTGTTCTTAGATTCGTATTCGGAGACATAAACTGATTGATCAAATACCCATGACAACCATGCAATTGTACGCCGTCATATCCGGCCTCTTTGGCACGCACCGCTGCATCCACAAAAGCCTTCTGCATTTCATGAATTTCTTCCAAAGTCATTTCTATCGTAGTGTATTCTCCGCGAAAACCCTGCCTGGTTACAGCAGAGGGTCCAATCGCCGGACCACACTCCGGATTAGCTGTATAGCCGGTATGATTTAACTGGATAATTACCACACAACCATACTTATGACAGCCTTCCGTAATTCTCCTATGTCCTTCTGTTTGCTCATCACACCAAAGTCCCATGTGATTTTTGCCAAACCGTCCCCCTGGTGTAACTGCGGTCGCTTCCACACAAATCAGTCCGCATCCGCCCTTAGCTCTTTCCTCATAATGTTCTACCAGCTTATCTGTTACTTTACCGGAATCATCCGTGAAATCAAATTTCACCGTAGGTGCAAAGGTGATTCGGTTCTTTAATGTAAAACTGCCTATCTTAATAGGGGTATCCACCTTAATCATGAGACTTCTCCTTCTCCGCCAAATATCTTCCTTGTACTAACTCTTTTCTTTATAGACAACTGATTACTGTTCTTCTTACTGCGTAAATGCCGGAGTCCAATACTGCTGATTGTAGATATCAGTAAAGCGATAGGTTACCACCACATCACCTGCACCCACATCAACATTGCTGATAGTCATTTCTTCCGTAACAATCATCTGCTCACCCAAATAATAACTATCTAAATATGTACCGTCATAAGAATAATAATCACATACAAAATCCAAGGTATCTCCAACCTGCAATTCACTCATACCCTTTGCTACAGTTTCCGTTTCACCGTCCACGTAATCTGCACGTGCACCGGCAATGTAACCATAAGGATTTTCATTATCAAATACCAATATCAGATTCACACGCTCACCATTTAATAACGCCGGCACACGACCGGTAATGGTATAATTGGTTCCGTCGTCCACAGTATCAAGATAATAATATGCTACAGGCTGACCATTAATAGCAAGCCAGGTACGGTCCGTTTCACCAATCAGACGTCCGCTTTCATCAAATTCAAAAACTGTATCATATCCCAGATCAACGAAACCTTCTCCGTCATCATAGAACATATTCAGTTCCAAACTATGTACCAAGCTCCATTGTTCTTCGCTTAACTGTAAGATGCGTTGACCCTTGCTGTTAGTCTCCCAAACCAGGGCGTTTGCATCAAAATAGTTCTCTGCCAGATATTCGGCCATAGTCTCAGTATCCATACCGCTTTCCGCAAAGAATGCAGTATTACTCTTGTCCATGCCTGCAAGGTTACCCACCTGTCCGAGTACAAGTCCTCCCAGCAAGTCAGAAATTGCATCCGTACCACCATAGTTACTTACCAGACCGCCTGAACTGCTTGCATTACCGCCGCCTCCAAGGAACATTCCAAACAAAGAAGGTAATACAGAGCTTGTACCGCCGGCCGCTGCCTGACCTCCCACTTCTAAGCTTGCAAACTCCTGAATACAACGAGCATACTCTGCGTCCATACCGATTGCTTCATAGGTGTCCACTACTGTATCTACAGAAGATGCTTTCTTGTACGGGAAATAAATGGACAAACCGTATGCGTTGGTCATATTGGAAGAAGTACGATTATACTTCACTGCACTAAGAAGTGCGTCTGCCAATTCTTCTCCCGCATCCGTTCCCATATTCTTTGCCAAATGTACCAAATCTACCTGATCAATAGCAGTAGAGGCTGCAAATTCTCTGGTATTGTAACGAGCATCTGATACCACCTTATACTCATCATCACGAATCAATTCACTTGCTGACTTTGCAAATGCCTTTAATTCATCCGGTACAGTCATTTCCAACTCAGCCAAATCCACTACTGATAAAGTAGTCTTCTGACCTCTGCACTTGCTTGCACATGTGTCCACAAAATCATCTACAATATTTTTACCGATATCCAATGTTGACATGGAAGTATTCTTTCCAAGCTCAGTCAACCAATCCGTATAATACCAACCCACACCGGGTTCTGTTTCTTCTGATGCAATCAAATAATCTGCATAAGGCGACAGCATAAGTGCAGTCTCCAAAGTCGCCATCAGACATGCATCAAAGCCTACAAAATCAAAGGTTACTCCTGCTTTCTTCAGAGCCTGATTAATCTCGGCCAAATCCATGGAACCACTGACTTTATTCTTCTCATCATAACCATATCCGCTGATGGAACCGCCGCCGTGATCCCAGAAAATCAACTGATTACGGTTCGCAGGATAATTTGCGTCACAATACTTAATAAACTCCGTCAAAGTATCCGGATTTGTCATAGATGCTTTACCTGCATCCTTCTTAAGCAGCTTCATCTTACCATCCTTAATCTGGTAAATCTGATTCACACTGCTGCTTACCACACTGTTTTTCCACTTATTACAGCCACCTGTAAACACGATAAGATTCACATTATCGCCCAAATCAGCAGCCAACATTTCCTGCAAATCGGAAGTCGCCATACCGGAGCGTGACTCCAAATCAGTACCACACATGTACACCATGATGGTTACTTCATCCTTGCCCTTACCAAGGATTTGAGTTCTCTTATCACGAGCCTGAGAATCCACGGACTTGTTCAACTTGCCGGTATTACTGCCAAGTTCCCAACCGCTACTGGTAGTTCCGGTGTTAAATAATGCTCCCAAACCGCCTAACAGACCTCCGCCGCTGTCAGAGGTACCTGCACCGGGATTTGTACTGCCGCCGCTGCTTCCTCCGCCTAAAAGGTCTCCTACAATGCTTTGCCCCGGTGCTGTCCCTGCATCGGAGCCACCGCCCAACAGCATGGGAAGAAGTGCTGACAATCCGCCACCACCGCCTACCAATGACAATACCAATACAATGATAATCATCAAAGGACTTTTCCCGCCTGAAGCACGGGTTATATTGCCGGAATCCGGTCCGTCAAAATCAAATGAATCACTTCCGCCATTTCCCGCGGGACCCTTTCCGCTTCCTACCGGTCCGGTGCCCAAACCACTACCGCGTCTCTTAACTCCTTTACTGCCGCCGGTGACGTTTTTTTCTCTCGACCTGGGTCTGTTACTTGCCATAATTCTATCTCCTCTTCCTTTACGAGTCCTGCTTCTCTTCCAACAAGTACCCGAATATATGCATACCAAGCTTCAATACGTTATGTCTGAGCAGGTTATTCTTTACAGTAACATAATCGTCACTAATTACCTTTTTCACAAGAGTCTCCGTTACATTTCTGTCCAATTCTACCGGGTCTTTTTGCTCCAATGACTCATAACGTCGTGCCATTTCTTCATGAATAGGACCGTCATTTGCCACTACCACGTCCAATTTACGTTTGCCAAGGTATTGGTTAAGCAGTCGTACGTGATCAGACACTTTAAATCCTTCCGTTTCTCCCGGCTGGGTTACCATATTGCAAACATACATAATCTTACCCACACTCCGGTCTATGGCCTCTACAATCTCTTCACATATCAGATTCGGTATAATACTGGTGAAAAGGCTACCCATGCTTAGCAAAATTAAGTCTGCCTCTTCCAAGGCCTTAATGGCTTCCTTGGTAGGCACGGGCTTTTCCTTGTAATAAACACGCTTTACAGCCTGACGGTTTTCAGTAATATTGTGTTCACCCTCTATAATACTGCCATCGGCCATTTCGCCCATTAGGACCACATTATCTTCTGTCAGCGGCACTACCTTACCCTTTAAGTTAAACACCTTACTCAAGGCCTCTATGCCATCAGATAAATTGCCCGTAATTCCCGATGATGCAGTCAACAGCAGATTTCCTACCGTATGTCCGTCCAAACCACTGGTGGTATGAAAACGATAATTAAACAGTTCCATTACCAGAGGCTCTGTCTCCGACAAAGCCACCAGAACTCTCCGAATATCGCCTACTGCCGGAATGCTGAATTCCTCTCGCAACACTCCTGTACTTCTGCCATCATCACATACAGATACAATGGCAGTCAAATCAACCGGAAATTCCTTTAGACCTCTAAGCAACGTGGACGAACCGGTTCCTCCGCCTAACACTACGACTTTTCGCTTCATAGCATACTCCTCGCAAATTGATACATTATATTATAATATATTATTTACAAGGTTTCAATGACTTATAACAGCACCTTTTTATTCACGATTGCCCTTCAAGCTTTCTACCATATCTACTTTGGACACCTTGCGACGAAGCAAAAATAACGAGCCGAAATAACTGATGCAAATTAAAACTGCGGTATATAAAAAGCTTTGGGGCGATACATACGCCTTGGGCAACATTCCTATGAATTTCGCTAGGAAAGCCATAAAAAAGTTAGTGGAAGCAAATACCGCAGGAATGCTTACCAAAAAACCGATAGGAACCAATATATGATTCACACGTAAGACTATTTGATTGATGTTTTTGTCATCATATCCCAACACCTTCAACATCGAAATATTCGAACGATTTTCTGCCACCAGCATATTTACTGCCACATATATGGCTGCCACACAGATAACAGCACCCATTCCCACCAGAAAATAGATCATCGTATTCATCTGATTTGACATATTCTGAAATTGCTCCTTGGCATCACTTTTCTTGATGGTCTCCATGACCTTACCTTCCGGTATCTCTAAAGGCTTATCGCTCATAATAACATTGCTGATACTTTCGTCGATTCCCAGTATTTCTGCCACTCTTGCTCTGCTTGTGAACATCGCATTCTGCATATCATTGTCAATAATACCACTCACCGTAATCTCTGTTTCTTCCAAAGTCAGAGGATTACAAATCGTTATCCGTTCTCCCACTTCCACATCCTGAAGCATAGCCATAACGCTGGTAACATAGTACCCTTCCTCCAGCTTCACAGATGCACCTTTCACATCTTTTAAATCCAAATAAGGATTGGAATCCTCTGTTCCAATCAGCTGAAACTGCTCACCGGACAAATCTTCCATGACAAACATAATGAGGGATTCACCACCATATTTGCTGCTGTCCAACCGTTCCTGCAAAACATACTGATATTCATAGCTTCCCAACTCATCTACCATATTTTTCTTGGTATTTTCCATGGTATCTAAAAGACCAAATCCAAGCAATGCTATGAAACTTCCCAAAAAGATACCCAAGAATACTACAAAGGATCTTCCAGGATTCCCTATTAAGGATCGAACAGCATACTTAATGCGGAAAGATACCTTCCTTTTCCGCAACATATTTCTGTAATTCTTCTCACCTTGTTCTGCGTTACCGTTTAATAGTAACACAGTATCCTTTTTTAAAAGTTTATTCACGGAATTCATAGCCACCAGCACATACATTAAGGTTGGTACTGCAATCCCCAGTACTGCTACCAGGGGATTCATATGACATTCTATCCGCATAGGTTCATAATCCAACAAACATATTTCACCAAAACTTTGGGCAAACAGCAGACTTAAAAGGATTCCCAGTCCGCCTCCAAGTACCCCCGGAATCATTGCAAAACCTGCATAATGTAACATGAGACTTCTCTTTTTATATCCTAATGCAGTTAAGGTTCCGATTAGCTTCTGCTCAGATTTTACTTTTCGGTTCAGCACAATACTTACCAGTACAACTACCACCAAGGGCATAATTGCTAACAAGATATAAGACAGGAAAACCATAAGTTCTGCCTGCATTTTCACCATATCAATACGCATATTTTCCTGCGCAGAAAGATAACTGCTCATAAAATATCTCTCATTCACTGCCTTACGGAATGCACTGCTGTCATTTCCCTTATATCGCACCTGATACAGGCAATTCTTACTACCGATTTCTTCAAACTCTTCATCCGTTACATAAGCCAAAAAGAATGTTGTTACATTTTTATAGGCATCTGATTCATTCTGCAACATGTACAAATAGTCCGGCCTCTGAAAAAAACCTGTTATCGTATATTCTTTTTCTCCAATCCTTATGGAATCTCCCGGCGAAATGTTATTATAATCCGCATACCCTTCTGAAATAATCACCTCATCATTGGCTGTAATATCCTTGCCTACGGTTATACTGTATAAATTTATTTCATGAGTCTTCTTAAATACTCTGGCAGTAGTACCTGCCGTTTCAATATTATTGTAATATTGAGGCTCCAGGCTCACACCAAACTCCTTTTCCAGCTCCATCATTTCCGCTTCCGAAATGGGCAGGTATGTGGTAAAGTTGGCATCCTCTAAATTTTGTTTGGCAAAGAAAGTATCGCCGAATTCCCAAATAGCTTCCCCACCAATATTCATGATAAAGACCAAAACTAAAGTCATGATGGTCAATAGGGTTGTTGAAATATAGAATGAAAGATTGCTTTTTATGCTTCGTGAATATCTTTTGTTAAGCTTCATCAACGGATCCCTCCTTACAATTCCAGCTCTGTAGCGGACTTTTTCTGCTTATTTAATCTGTTTTCCTGCACCTTACCGTCTTTTATATAAATCACCCTGTCAGCCATCTGTGCAATGGCCTCGTTATGAGTAATAATCACGGTAGTAGTTTGATAAAGCTTATTTATTTTTTCTATGAATTCTAAGACAGTTTTAGATGATTTGGTATCCAAAGCTCCTGTCAATTCGTCACACAAAAGAAGCTTCGGATTCTTAATGATGGCTCTTGCTATGGCAACTCTTTGCTGCTGTCCGCCGGAAAGTTCTCTGGGGAAGCGGTATCTGTATTTCTCCATTCCCATAGCTTCCAGAACTTCATCAATGTTTAAAGGTTTTTCTGAGATATCGGATACTACCTGAATATTTTCTTCCACGGTCAAATCCGGTATCAAATTATAAAACTGAAATACAAAGCCTACATCCTCTTTGCGGTATTCTGTAAGCTTTTTGTTGCGGTATCCGGAAAGGTTCCTGTCTCCAACAATGATTTCCCCTTCATCCAAGTGGTCCAACCCACCCAGCATATTTAAAAGCGTCGACTTACCGGAACCGGAAGGACCTAAGATGACACAAATTTCTCCCTTTTCGATTTCCAGACTTGTATGATCCAGTGCATATACAAGACTTTCTCCCTCTCCATACTTTTTGGTTGCGTTTTGCAAGCGAATAAACATTTTTCTTTCCTCCTGAGTTGTGTTATGAAGTTACTGTTTGATTCGGAGCCACATTCGTAAAATCGCCTCTTCAAGGCTTTCCTTTTACTCATGTTTGGCTTCTCGCCATATAGATTGATACAAGAAGTCTTTATCAAGCAAGCTTGAACAGCCTTCTTGATATCAATCTGCATGGACTCTGAAGCGAAAACAAAAGACCCAAGTATAGTTGATAAACTATACTTGAGTCCTAATCTCATGTACTTCATATATTCAGACATCATGCATAGTTTGAACTATACATGAGTCTCGCAATTTAAAACAAGTCAGACCAAAAGGCCAGGATGTTGACTTGCTACGCTAAACGCCTGCTACTCCCTCATGGGAATTTTATTATTGTCACTTTAACACTTGATTTTTATTTTGTCAAGCTTAAATTTTACAGATAAATAATAAAGTGTTTCGTATTTTTTAGATTTCAACCGTTATTTTCAGTAAATCCTCATCCTTAGAGCTCTTTCCTGCCATCACTACAAACTCGCCCGGTTCCACTACCGTCTCACAATTTGCATTGATTAAAGCAAAGTCCTCTGCCTGTAAGGTAATACTTACTGTCTGCTTTTCACCGGGAGCCAATGTTACCTTATCAAAAGCAACCAACTTCTTACCTACGGTCATAACGGAAGATACTACATCATGTACATATACCTGCACGGTTTCCGTACCTTCTCTGTCACCGACATTTGTCACATCCACCTGCATCTTATAAGTTTCTTTGTCAAAGGTCAAGTTCTCAAATGAGAAAGTGGTATAACTCATACCTTCACCAAAGGCAAAAAGAGGTTCTGCCGGAAGGTCACAGTATTTTCCGCCATGCCAGCCGGGAAGCTGGTTATAATATACCGGAAGCTGACCGGAGTGTCTCGGGAAAGAAATGGGTAATCTTCCTGCCGGATTCAACTTGCCAAATACTGCTTCTGCAATAGCCTGTCCACCGAACATACCGCCATTAAATCCGCAAATCACTGCATCCGCCTGCTCTGCTACAGCGCCCATACAAAGTGGCTTAGATGCTACCAAAACTGTACAAATCGGCTTTCCTGTAGCTTTCAAACCATAGAACAGTTCCGTCTGGCGTCCGGACAAATCCAGGTTCGCACGATCTTTAAATTCACCAAACTGGTCTATCATATCACCTACTACGTAAATAATTGCATCTGCATCGGAAGCTACTTTTATTGCCGTTTCCAAATCGTCATCCGCTGAAGGCAATATCGAACAACCCTTTGCATAGACAAATTCCACATCATTTTCTTTACACAATGCTTCCATGCCTTCCTTTACCGTTACATAAGGACGTGTGGGCACACAGTCCGGCTTAGGCTGAGGATGGGTAAAATAGGTCCAGTCTCCGTACTGGGCACGCACATCATCCGCATTAGGACCGATAAGTGCAATCTTCTTACACTTCTTATCCAAAGGGAGCATATCCTTGTTGCGCAACAAAGTAACACTCCTTCTTGCCGCCTCCAAGGAAGCTGCCAAATGCTCTTCGCAGGAGAAACAATCTGCCTTTCCGGTCTTTTCGGGCTTTTCAAAAAGCTCCATTTCATACTTAATGGTCAGAATATGAAGTACTGCTTCATCCACCACAGAGATATCCACAGTGCCCTTCTTAAGTGCTGAAAGCATAGCCTCATAAAAGTCTAAGGTCACCATAATCATATCGTTTCCGGCATTGATGGTCTGGAGAGAAGCATCCTCCATATCCTTGGCAACCTTTTGATTTCTGATAAGGCTCATGGTATTATCCCAGTCGGTAACCACAAAGCCTTCAAAGCCCAACTCATCCCTCAAAATATCATGCATAATCTTACGGCTGGCAGTCAAAGGAGTGCTGTCTGTAGAACCATAAGCAGTCATAATGGTAGCACATCCGGCCTCTACAGCCTTTTTAAAAGGAGGTAAAAACACCTCACGAATTTTACGTTCAGTCACTTCGGAGTCGCAGGCATCTCTCGCCCCCACTGCTTCTCCATATCCCAAATAGTGCTTCGCACAGGCAAGAATACGCTCGCCGTCGCTCAAATCATCGCCCTGGTAACCTTTAATAATCGCCGCACCCAGTTCTCCGGAAAGATACGGGTCCTCACCAAAAGTCTCATTTATTCTACCCCAACGGGTATCACGTCCCAAACAAAGTACCGGTGAGAAAGTCCAGTGCAAACCATCGGTTGCCACTTCTCTGGCGGTCACTTCGCCCATCTTTTCCACAATTTCTCTATCCCAGCTACAAGCCACAGCCAGCTGTGAAGGAAAAATGGTGGCATTCATATTAAGGCCATGTCCGTGAATAGCATCAATACCGAATATTACAGGAATTCCCAAACGACTCTTCATAGCCGCTCTCTGAATCTCTCTGGCATCCTCACCCAACACATGTAAAAAAGAGCCAGCACCAATGGAAGCCCAGCGTAAGGCCTCTTCTTTACTCACATTTACATAAGAAACCTGTATCATCTGTGCCACTTTTTCTTCCGTGGTCATCTGCTTTAACATCTCTTTTGCTTTCTGAATAGCATCTGCTTTTTTCATTTGAAATACCTTCCCTTCTTTGCTATACATTCTGGGGTTATTATAATATATTGCAAGTGTTTGTTCAATGGAATATCGTGGTCACCTGATGTCTTTTTAGTATATACAAATCGTCTGATTTACGGGACATACATTAAAATCAAAATAAATATGCAACCGAATATGACCGGCACAGTCAATGCAGCCAAAATCACTCCCACCGTCGACCATATTTCTTCCTTCTTTTCTTGCTTTGCCAGCAGAACGAGTTCTTCCCTGGCGGCAGTTCTGCGTATTTTCTCCCGCTCCTTCTGTTTCTTTGCTTCCTTCTCTCTTCCCCAGTTTTCCAGTTTAACTCCCAGATCTATATAAGCTATCAAATACCCTATGGTAATCGCAATGCACAAGAATATTATCCATATATTACAATTCTTTACCGAATAAATGACACTCCCAAGGCACAAGAGATTGCACATAGTTCCTGTCAAATCAAAAATCGCCTGCAAGACACTAACACCAGGACAACCTTTATAATCTTTAAACTTGTAACGACCTGACATATTTCATCCTTTTATCTATATTTTTTCTATATTATCAATTGTTTTGATTTTCGCTTCGTGTTATAATTTTTTTAACTTATTTTCTCTTTTCTTAGTTTTATTCTTTCGCCTCAAAACAGCAATCAACACCATAGTAATGACCCCCATCAATTATGATATTACCTTAGGATTTGCGTGTGCATATAGAATGACTTTTGGATTACGGCTCATAATATGCTCCCAGTCTTCTTTCAATTCTACATTGTCGTCATACGCATCAAGGTAATCTATCGGCTCCAAATCGCCAACAAAACAAGTTCCATCATCCAAAATCAGAGATATACTATCGTTGCTATGACTCGGGGTAGATAGAATCTCTCCTTCAATTCCCATGTCATGAAGAAAGGATCTGCTTTCTTCGCATTTAAGCATAACCGCATTTTCCATGTTTATTGGCACATATTCCATACGCTTATCTCTGTCAAATATCTCATCGGCGAAATGAATATATTCGACTTGCGTATCAAGCAGCAGAAGCTTTACGCCCAGTTCCATAAGTTCGCTTACCAGACCAATATGATCAGGGTGATAATGTGTTGCTAAAACATAATTTATATCATTCAACCCAATATTGTGCTTTTTAATCTCTTTATAAAACAAAGGTAACATGCCTGCATAGTCGGTATCAACAAGCAAATTACCACCTGTTCCGCGAATAAGAAATGTATTTGTATTACCGTATTTTAATTTACTTACCATATGTATTACCTCTGTAAATCAGAAGTTATAAAACAACAATTATTGTAATAACAAGTCTTTTGCCTTTGAGTATTTTTCTGTCCAATAACGAATTTTTTCCTCCGGCACATATAAGCCTGTGTTTCTGGTTTCATCTGAATTATGTTTTAAGTCTTCAAGTTTGACTTTTATTGCAATGGGATTAGTTTTAATCCCTCTTATATAATCAAAATAATCAACACTTTCGTCATGTGTCAGAAGTTTTACTATTTCGGTGACAGCTTTAGGGAATTCCTGTTCCAAATCCTCAATTGTTAGATCTGTATCCTCTACAACATCGTGAAGCAATGCAACAGTACAACTTATTTCGTCGTCCATCTGTTCTGCCAGATGATATGGATGAAAAATATAGGGAACATTATTGTAATCTACTTGCCCCGCATGGGCTTCATATGCTATCTTCATTGCTTTTATAGTCATTTTGGTGTAAATCATATCGTTCCTCCTTCAAATTAAAGTTTATCGTACTATCTTTAGAAAGTTGCATATTTCATAGAATATATGACATAGGTGTTTTCCATGGAGTATCTACATTCTTTTCTTCCTCTTCAACTGTAAACCCAAAATGTTTATAAAAAGGTAAACCATATGGTGATGAATTTAATACCATCTTATCATAGCCTCTCATTTTTAGCTCACTAGCCATTTTACTCATCATAGCTGTCGCTATTCCTTTACGTTGATACTCACCATCGACAAATAGTAAAGAAATTCTATTTGTTCCATATGTTTCTAACATTCCTACAACTTTATCATCAACTAATGTGACCACCATTAAGCGTTGAGTATATATACTTAAATCTTTTAATCTATCTTTAATTGCCTTTCGCATACGTTCTGTATGCTCAACACCATAATCTCGCGAATCATACTTAACAAACATCCGCCATGCCAAATCAAGCGCCGGAGCAATATCATCATCCATAGCCAATCTTATTTCGTACGCCATTTTTCATCTCCTCAAATTCTTATTTATTTAGTTCTTTCGCCTATTATAATATACCCACTCTGCCAATTCAATCAAAAACCTTCGTTCCTCAACATTTGCCTGTTGAATGATTCACATAACGAATAGCACGAACGCCACCTTCGAAAGTGCAAGCACTTCCTCGGTGTTCGTTTGACTCACATGGAATAAAATAAGGAGCCATTTGCCAGCAAGCTGTCAATGGCTCCTCATATTTATTCCGCGTTCGTGCTATTCGTTCATCTTTGCGAGCTTTGCGGCCTGGTCAGCTGCGATACAGGCATCGATAATATCCTGGATATCACCATTCATAATCTTATCCAACTTATATAATGTCAAGTTAATTCTGTGGTCGGTTACACGTCCCTGAGGGAAGTTGTAGGTACGAATCTTCTCTGAACGGTCACCGGTACCAATCTGACTACGGCGGAGTTCTGCCTCTGCATCGTGACGCTGTTGCTGTTCGATATCGTACAGCTTCGCCTTTAACAAAGCAAATGCTTTCGCCTTATTCTGTAACTGGGACTTTTCAGTCTGGCTGTATACCACAATACCCGTAGGATAGTGAGTCAAACGCACTGCAGAGTCGGTAGTGTTGACACACTGTCCACCGTTACCGGACGCACGCATTACGTCGATACGAATGTCTTTTTCATCAATAACAATATCAATATCCTCGTCAACTTCCGGCATTACTGCTACTGAAATGGTAGAGGTATGGATACGTCCGCCGCTTTCTGTTTCCGGCACACGTTGTACACGATGCACACCGCTTTCGTACTTCATCTTTGAGTACGCACCCTGTCCGGATATCATGAACTGCACTTCCTTCATACCGCCGATACCGATATCGTCCACATTCATGGTTTCTACCTTCCAACGATGTCCTTCTGCATAATGCACATACATACGATAAACTTCCGCTGCAAAAAGAGCCGCCTCATCTCCACCGGCACCTGCACGGATTTCCACGATAACATTCTTCTCATCGTTAGGGTCCTTGGGCAGCAACAAAATCTTAAGCTCCTGCTCCAACTCCTCCACACGTTTCTTGCTGTCGTTTAATTCTTCCTTCAGCATTTCACGCATATCTTCATCGGACTCCTCTTCCAACATCATCAGGGAATCCTCAATATCCTGCTTACTCTTCTTATATTCCTTGTAAGCATCTACAATAGGAGTCAAATCACTCTGTTCCTTCATCAGTTTGCGAAAACGTTCCTGATTATTGGTAACAGTGGGTTCATTTAACTCGCCCATTATTTCTTCAAAACGGATTAACAAATCCTCCAACTTATCAAACATAATTTCCTCTTTTCCATGCCTGACACAGCATATTCTCAAACATTCCGGTATCAAAGTTCACAGTTGCTATTGTAATAAAATGCCGCTTACCACTCTATCAAGACCCGCGTAATCCTTTATTACCCGCACCTGTCCAAAACCTGCATCCGTCATCAATGCACTTACTTCTGTTCCTTGGTCATGACCTATTTCAAAATACAGCCGGCCACCCTTATTCAAATACATGGGGGCTTTTTCCACAATCTTTCTGTAAAAAAACAAACCGTCTTCAAACCCATCCAGAGCCTGCATAGGTTCATGTTTCCGTACCTCCGGCATAAGGGTCTCTATAACTGCAGTCCGAATATACGGCGGATTAGACACAATAATATCAAAGATTCCGTCCACTTTTTCAAACAAATCGCTCTCAATAAAAGTCGGTCTTTTCTCTTGCGCCAAAAGTCTTTTAGCATTTTCTCCGGCCACCTGCAAGGCTTCCCGAGAAATATCTACACCTACACCTTCACACCAGTTACTAAAATGTAATAAACTGATTAAAATACATCCGGAACCGGTACACATATCCAAAATACGACTACCGTCATATTCGTCTTTCATAACTGTTTCCACTAAAATCTCTGTATCCTGTCGCGGAATCAGCACATGCTCGTTTACAGCAAACTCCAGCCCCATAAACTCCTGCACACCTGTAATGTGCTGCAAAGGAATTCTTGACTGCCTGCGGCTGATATATGCAAAATATTGTTCCTGCATCTGTGGCGTCACTTCCCGGTCGCCGTGCACCAGCAAATCGTTACGATTCGTACCACATACATATTCCAAAAGCAAACGGGCATCCAGCGCAGCTTCTGTAAGCCCCGCCTCTGTAAGCAATGCCCTTCCTGCATCATAACATTCTCTATAAATCATGTGGGATCCTCGTCTTCAAAGTCTTCCTCATCCAAGTCTTCGTAATCCTGCTCACCTTCATACGCATCCTCTTCCGATTCGTCCTTGTCTCCCATATCCCAATCTACGCTCTCTTCCTCAGCCGCTTCCACGTCTTCCTGATAACCGAAGTTTTCCTTCAAATATGCCTTCCAATCAAACACAGCCTCTACAGACGCAATAGCAACTTCAATCATCTTGCGATCCGGCTCCTTGGTGGTCATACGCTGAATCAGCATGCCCGGTGCAGAAAGAATCTGAATAATAATATTGTTGCTTCTGCCCGCCAAACGAATAATTTCATAAGAAATACCCGCCACTACCGGCATCAGTGCCACACGAAGCAATACTTTCAAAAGCATATTATCTACGCGAATGAAAAAGAATAAAATAATACTTACAAAAATAACAAAAAACAGAAAACTGGTACCGCAACGTTTATGCAATCTGGAGCTGCGAAGTACATTGCTGACAGTTAACTCTTTACCGCTTTCAATACAATTAATACACTTATGTTCTGCGCCGTGATAACGATACAACCTTCGTATATCTTTCATAAGGCTGATCCCCCACACATACAAAAGGAAAATCACAATACGAATTACGCCCTCAATAATCGCCAATAAAGAATCATTTCCTACCGTATCAGCAAGCAAAGAGGAAATAAAATACGGCAACACTATAAAGATTCCCACTGCTAAAACAATAGAAAGAATCATAACAAAGGTCGTTAATACTTCTTCTGCTCTTCCCTTTGTAATCTTATTCAAAAACTTGTCGAACTTGGTTTCTTCCACATCTTCTTCATAAAAACTGGCAGAGTAGTTCAAACTTTTGGTACCAAGTACCAGTGAATCAACAAAATTAAACACTCCTCTGACAAAAGGAATCTTTTGAATCACACTATTCTTCAAAACTCCCTGATAATTCTCTATCTCCACTTCAATATTACCGTCCGGCTTACGTACCGCAACCGCATATCGATCTTTATTTTTCATCATTACACCTTCCAGCACAGCCTGACCGCCCACACCGGAATAGCACATTTTGTTCTTTTTAGCCATAAAACTCACCTTAACCTTAAAACAAGTTCTCCGTTCCTTACCCATAAAGAGTATAAAAGGTTGCGATGAAAAACCGCAACCTTCTCATACAACTTATTAGTTTTTAATACCGTATTTCTTGTTGAACTTCTCGATACGTCCGTCAACTCTTGCTACCTTCTGCTGACCGGTGTAGAATGAATGACACTTAGAGCAAACTTCTACGTGAATTTCAGGTTTGGTAGAACCGGTTACGAAAGTATTTCCACAGTTACAGGTTACAGTTGCCTGATAGTAATTAGGATGGATTCCTTCTCTCATAATTTTCACCTCTCTATATTAGTTAACACGTTATAATTTTGTTCTCATCCTCACTGCTTATGGAACCACAAACAGCGTTGCTATTGTAACATGAAAAAATTAGCATTGCAATAGTTTTTTAAGATTTTTTCCTACAATTTTAGATAAATTTATTCTTTTTTACCATTGCCACGAATTCCTGATTGTTCTTCGTGCGGGCAAACATGTCCAAAATCTTGTCCGTAGCCTCATCAGACTTCATACCATTCAAAGCTCTTCGCATGGTGTTTACCGCTTCCAGTTCATCTGCGTTTAGTAACAAATGTTCATTTCGCGTACTGGACTTCTTAATGTCAATAGCAGGGAAAATACGTTTCTCAGATAATTTGCGGTCCAGTACCATTTCCATGTTACCGGTACCCTTAAATTCTTCGTATACCACATCATCCATCTTGCTTCCGGTATCTATCAAAGCAGTGGCCAAAATCGTCAAGCTTCCGCCCTCACGCATATTTCTTGCTGCACCAAAGAATCTCTTGGGCATATGGAGCGCTGCAGGATCCAAACCACCGGAGAGCGTACGTCCGCTGGGCGGTACTACCTGGTTGTAGGCTCTGGTTAAACGAGTAATACTGTCTAATAAAATCACTACATCCTTTTTATGTTCTACAAGACGCTTTGCACGTTCAATTACCATTTCTGAAACTCTCTTGTGATGCTCCGGTAATTCATCAAAAGTAGAATAAATAACTTCCACATTTTCGCCTTCAATGGCTTCCTTAATATCTGTTACTTCTTCAGGACGTTCATCAATCAACAGAATTAACATATGCATATGCGGATTGGTACGCAAAATGGACTTCGCAGTTTCCTTTAACAAAGTAGTCTTACCTGCCTTGGGCGGCGATACAATCATACCACGCTGTCCCTTACCGACAGGGCTGAGTAAATCCATAACACGCATAGCCACACTGCAACCGGGAGTTTCCATACGGATACGCTTATCCGGAAAAATCGGTGTCATATCTTCGAACGCCACTCTCTTAGCCGACACTTCCGGCGTGTAACCATTTATTGTCTTTAAAAACAGCAAGGCACTAAACTTTTCCTGCTGAGTCTTAACTCTTTTATTACCAACCAAAATATCACCGGTCTTTAATCCAAAACGACGAATCTGGCTGGGTGCCACATATACGTCACTCTCACCGGGCAAATAGTTTGCACTACGAATAAAACCATATCCGTCAGGCATAACTTCCAAAATACCGTTTGCTTCTTCTCCGCTATCCAACTCTGCCGGATACATAGTAGAATCATATGCATTGTCCGCACGATAATTCTTAGATGTCTGCTCTGGGTTTTCACGCGAAGGGACAACCTCTTTGCTTGCAACGTTTTCACGTACAGGTACGTCTTTTACCTGCGCGACCTTTTCCTGCGCTTCCTTTGCTGCCTTATCCTTTTCATCTTCTGCGAGCATCGCTTCTATAACCTCTGCCTTTTTCATGGCGGTCACTCCCGCAATACCACGCACTTTCGCCAATTCCTTTAATTGTGCCAAAGCTAAGGACTCATATTTTTCTCTCATAGCTCCTCCTTTATTACAAAGATATTCACTTATATTTTATCGGGTATTTATATCTAAAGATATGCCATCGATGTGTGTACAAAAAGATTTTCTTTTCTCGTTACTGATTATATAACAGATTTCTTAAAATAGAAAGTATAATTTTCTCTTTTTTCAATATTTCCTTGAAAAACCCGGGCATACACATTAAAATAATATAGTCTTTAATTATTCCATAAAGGACAGAAAAGAGGAATAGACATGACTACAAACGAAAAAGCATTATTATTACACGAGGAGTGGAACGGCAAGCTGGAAACCGTTTCCAAAACTCCGGTTAAATCCAGGGAGGCTCTTTCTCTGGCATATACACCGGGTGTAGCAGAACCCTGCAAAGTAATTGCGCAGGACCCGGAAGCTGCTTATAAATATACCATGAAGGCAAATACCGTGGCTGTTGTTTCTGACGGAAGTGCGGTTTTAGGGTTAGGTAACATCGGTCCCTACGCTGCTATGCCGGTTATGGAAGGTAAAGCAGTATTGTTTAAAGAATTCGGCGGCGTAAATGCTGTGCCCATTTGTCTGGATACCCAGGATACAGAGGAAATCATTAAAGCAGTAACCTACTTAGCGCCGGGCTTTGGCGGTATTAATCTGGAAGATATTTCTGCTCCCAGATGTTTTGAAATCGAAGAACGTCTGAAAGCCACGCTGAACATCCCTGTATTTCACGATGACCAGCACGGTACCGCGATTGTGGTACTTGCAGGTATTATTAACGCCTTGAAAGTAGTAAATAAGCAAAAAGAGGATTGTAAGGTAGTTGTAAACGGTGCCGGAAGTGCCGGTGTAGCAATTACCAAATTGTTACTCACTTACGGTTTTACCAATATCATTATGTGTGACAAAGTAGGCATTCTTTCCAAATCCACAGAAGGTTTGAACTGGATGCAGGAAAAGATGGTAGAAGTAACCAATCCGAACAACGAGACCGGTTTACTTGCGGATGCCATGAAAGGCGCTGACATCTTTGTAGGTGTTTCTGCTCCGGGAATTGTGTCAGAAGAAATGATAAAGAGTATGAATAAGGATGCAATTGTTTTCGCAATGGCAAATCCCGTCCCCGAAATTATGCCCGATCTTGCAAGAAATGCAGGTGCCGCAGTTGTGGGCACGGGCAGAAGCGATTTTCCGAATCAGATTAATAACGTGCTTGCTTTCCCGGGCATATTCAGAGGTGCTCTTGACGTGCGCGCATCGGATATCAATGAGCAGATGAAGCTTGCAGCTGCTTATGCCATTGCAGGTCTTGTTGCAGAGGATAAGCTTTGCCCCGAATATATCCTGCCTGAAGCTTTTGATGAGAGGGTAGGTCCTGCCGTTGCAAAGGCTGTTGGAGAGGCAGCGCGCAGTTGTGGAATTGCACGAATTTAACAGCGATAATTTGGCAAGGTTTCACAAAAACAGTTTT